>JAADHO010000067.1 GCA_013151775.1 Deltaproteobacteria bacterium
CACCGCCATAGAGGTAGTCCGCGCCCCCCATGCCCTCGATGTGGTCATCGCCACCGAAGCCCAGGATACAGTCCGCGTGGGAGGTGCCCACCAGCACGTCGTCGCCCGCGGTGCCGGTGATGACATTCATGCCACGCGGACAATGCTCTCCGCCAACAACCAAGTTCGCGCTCGCGCCACTCACGTCCTGCGCACCGTCATCCCCCTGACTACAACCGAAGGTGAGTAGGGCGCAGACCACGAGCGCGAGCCTCCCGCCGCGAGGCGCGACAGCAGTGATTCGATGAGGGTGCGGGAGAGAGAGCATCGTGGGTCGTGGATCCGGTGGCGCCCGAGGCGTCAGCGGTAGACCACCTCCGCGTGTTGAAGGACGGAAGTGCGCGCGGCGCGGACGGCGTCGCGTAGCTGACGTGGAGCGAGGCGCTGTCGAATCTGTTCGCGCACCTCGGCCAAGGGGCGGCGCGGACGCTGCTCCTCCTCGGCGATGCGCATGAGGAAGGCGCGCCCGTCGACGTAGACGATGGTGGAGGTCTGCCCCAGCCGCAGCCGGCCCAGGACCCGGCGCACGCGGGCGTCCAAGGCGCTGGCACTCGCATCGCCGCGGCGATGATTCACGGGGAGACCTTGCGCCGTGAGGGTCGCGGCCCAGGCACGCCAGTCGGAATGTTGCGCTGGATCTCGAAGTTGGTGAGAGAGCGTGTCGCGTTCAGCAGCCGTCAGGCTGCGCGTGGTGAAGAGCATCTCGTAGGTCCGCCGAGTACTCCCACCGAAGCTCTCTGGGTGCGCCTCGTAGTAGGCGCTCACCATCTCGGGCGTGACGGGCTCGGGGGGCGCATGCGCGTCGAGGTACTGGCGCACGAGGAGCTGGTCACGATAGCGAGCTGCCTTGCGATCGATGGCTTCGCGCCCGGCGGCATCCAGCTCCGCTTCGCGAGCGCGTGCGATGGCCCGCGACGCCACGATGCTCTGCAAAGCTCGCTGGCGACCTTCCTCGTCGAGTTGGTGGATCGCCTCTTCGTTCAGCGTCTCGGCGATCGTGCGTTCTAGGTCGTAGCGCGTAATCTGGGAGCCGTTCACTTCGGCCAGCACATTCTCATCACCGGGCAAGACCGCGTGCGTGATGGAGGGTTCGCTTGGCGACCGCGCACCTAGCGCGTAGGCGGCAGTGACCATCGCCAGGACGGCCAGTCCCAGCAGCGCCCACTTCTTTCTGTTCATCTCCATGTGCATCTGTTGTCGGTCGAGCGGTTTCAGTTGTGGTCCGCGGCGTCGTCGCGTCCGCCGGATCCCGGAGCGGCCGGAGTCGGAGCGGCCGGAGTCGCCCCAGCACCGGGTGCGGCGTGTCCTGCGAGCGAAGCCGCGGCGAAGCCACCTTCACGCGTACTGACCTCGACCAGCGCGCGCAGGCGTTCGACCTCGGCCTGCTTGGCCTCTGTGCGCAGCCGCGTGCGGATCTCACCCTGAACGGCGCTGAGGGGTCGACGGACGGTTTGAGCGGCCTCGAGCAACTTCACGATGTGCCACCCGAAGGGCGTCTCGAAGGGGCGGGTGTAGGCGTCCACGGTCTCGAGGCCGAAGGCCGCCTCGCTGAACTGTGGGGCGATGGAACCCTCCCGGACGAAACCGAGATCTCCGCCGCGGTTGCTGGTCACGCGGTCCTCCGAGTGGCTGCGAGCCAGCTCGGCGAAGTCCGCGCCAGCCTCTAGCTGGGAGTACGCCTCCTGGATCTTGGTGCGCGCGGCCTGGCGCTCCTCGTCGCTCATGCGGCGATTCACACGTACCAGGATGTGGGCGACGTGAACCTTGTGATCCTCGTAGTCGGCAGCGTGGGTATTGTAGAAGTTCTCGATGGCGGTGTCGGTGACGTTGGCGCGAAGAAACTGCTCGAAGTAGCGGCTGATCAGCATTTGCTTCTTGAACTCGTGCAGCTCCGTCTGGATTAGCGCCGTGTCGAGCTCACCGTGCTCCTCGATCGCCAACGCGAGCTGCTCCCGACCCACGAACTCCTCGAGCGTGCGATCGACCTGAGCCTGATCGCGGCTCGCCGCGTGCTTGAAGCGCAGGTAGGCCTCGAAGTCCTGGTCGCTGATCGTGTGATCGCCAACGGTGACCAGCGGGCCTGCCGGCTGGCCCTCGTCATCACCGCCGCAGCCGTAGAGCAGCGAGAGCGTCATCAAGGCGCTCAGGCTGATCGCGAGGTGGGGGATCTGGAGTCGTGTTCGAAGAGTCATTGTCATCTCTCTCAGTGGACGCATCACGCGCCGTCGCTCAGGCAATCGGAGGCACAGCTCGGCGTGCCATCACACACCTCTCCGGGCTGAACCACGCCATCGCCGCAGTTGATCCGGGGCTCGAGGGTCGGGGTCGCGGTGCGGACGTCGTTGTCCGTACCCTGACCCCAGCAGTCGTAGCGGCCGTCCGTGCGGACGCCGCAGGTGAAGCGCTCGCCCGCCGCGATGCTCACGAAGGTGCCTGCGGGAGGAGTCGACTGACCATAGTGCTCCACGATCCCGTCGGCTGCGCTCGGCCCACCCGCACCCCAGCACTCGACACTGCCATCCGGATGCAGGCCGCAGGTGTGGAAGCGACCCGCAGCCAGAGCGGAGAAGCTCACACCGACGGGTGGCGTGGCCTGTCCGTAGTCGTCGCGCCCCCAGCACACGGCCTGGTTGGAGGCATCCAGTGCGCAGAAGTGGTCGAAGCCACCCGCGACCGCGATGAAGGTGCCCGTGGGTGCGTTCGTGATCTCGCCGTAGGTGTCGTCACCCCAGCAATTCAGGGCGCCCGTATCGGTGATGGCACAAGCGGTGTCGTCGGTCGCGGCGAGTGCGAGGATGCTGCCGTAGAAAGGAGAGGCGGCGATGGGGCCGGTGCCCCAGCAGCCGCTGAGGTAGCCTGTAGTTCCTGAGGACGAAACCGCACAGGCCGCGTCCGCTCCGACTGCGAGCGTGTCGCCGGTGAGAGGCGGCGCGCTCGCGAGGTTGGCGTTTCCGATGCACGACGGGGTGCCTTCGGGTCCGAGCGCGCACAACCCATCGAGACGCAGACCGATGTCGATCCAGCCGGCGTTGGCGGCAGCGATGCTCAGCGGCGGAGCGCCTGGTCCCCAACACTCCAAGGCTCCGAAGCGCGTCAGCGTGCAGGCGGTGTCGTTCCCCAGGGCGAGCTCAGGCACGGCGCAGCGCCCGGAGACGCAAGAGCCACTCGTCGAAGGGCCACAGGCCGTGCCATCCGGGGCGATGTCGTAGACGCAGCCCACCTGAGGATCGCAGGAGACTGCGGTCGCACAGGGCGCGCGGTCCTCGCACGCGCTCAGAGGCGGCGCAGCCGTGACACAGGACTGGAAGCTCGTCTGACAGTCTGTGCTGCAGTATCGACCGTCACAGAGCTCGCTGGGGTCGAGCAGCCCGTCGCCACAAACCTCCGGCCCGGCGCAGTCGGCGCGACAGCCGTCGCCGGAGACGGTGTTGGCGTCGTCGCAGGCCTCGCCCGGGTCGCGAATGCCGTCCCCACAGGTAGCGGCCGGCGAAGCCTGACCGTCGGCGTCGAGACCCCAGCAATCCACCCGACCGCTCGGGTGCAAGGCGCAGGTGTGACGGTAGCCCGCGGCGATTTGGACGTAAGGAAGCGCGGGCGGGCGTCCTTGGCCAAAGTGCGGGTCGGTCCCATCGAGCAGGGGGTTGGTTCCGGCACCGGCGCATGTCGGGGAGCCGAAGGCCCTCGTCACGCAAACATGGGCCCCACCGAGGCTGAAGCTGGAGACGTTCGTCTGTGAGGCGCCCTGCCCATACGTGTCGTCGCCCCAACACTCGATGTTGAGGCTCGAGAGCCGCACTGGCTGCCCAGTGGGCGATGGCTGCGCAGCGGGCGATGGCTGCCCAGTGGGCGATGGCTGCCCAGTGGGCTGTGCCGTGATCGCGTAGCAGAAGAAGTCGTCGTAGCCGGCATCGAGGTCCACGACTCCGGTGACGGTGGGCGTGCCGCTGATGATGCCCGCTCGGTCTTCACCCCAGCAGATGATGGCGCCATCGACAGCCGAAATCGCGCAGGCTGTCTCGGCGGCCATGGCGACCTGCGCGTAGGAGCCCGAGGGGGGAGCCGTGGTGAGGTCGCCCACCCCGTCGCCCCAGCAGTGCAAGTCCCCGGAGACGGCCAAGATGCCGCATGCACCGCGATTGCTGAGGGCGATGTCGGTGAACCTGAGCGCTGCGTGCTCTGGTGTGAGCGTCGGGTCCACGATGCTGGCCGTGCCGCCCCAGCAGGCGACGCTGCCGTCGGCGCGCAGTCCGCAGGCCGTGTCCGCGCGGAGATCCATGTCGACGAAATTTTCTGCGCCGACGCTGAGCGTGGCGGCGTTCTCGCCCCAGCAGGTCACAGCGCCCGAATTGTCCAGCATGCAGGTGTTGTTGCGGCCCGCGAAGAGCCGACGCCCGTCGAGGTAGTCGACGCAGGAGAGCTGGATGTCCGTCACGTCCGCCGGGCCCACGATACCCGTGCCGTTGGTTACCTCGCAGAGAAGCCCTGGCGAGCCCCCCAAGACGGTGACCTCATAGCTGTCGAGGTAGCGCACAGGGCGCGGGAAACTGAATGCGCCATCCGCGGAGACCACGACACGGTCGGGATAGTCCGGAACGCCAGACGGCGAAGTAGCGGCCAGTTCAAGGGCTACCGAGCCCGTCACACCCGTCGCACTGCCGCCGACCAAGAAGCGCTCGATGGTGCACGTCGCGTCGCACCCGTCGCCGGCGACATTGCCGCCGTCATCGCATTCCTCGCTCGCCGGGAATGGATCCACGACGCCGTCCCCGCAGCCTGAGGCGTTCAGGAGTTGGTCGGACGTGATCCCATTGAGTTCGGCCGTGAGCGTGGCCGCGCCGAAGGTGAGAACGGCGTAGTCACCATCCGCCGTGGGCGTCGCAACTGCGGCGTCGCTCGTGGCGTAGCTGGTGCCGAAGCGCGTCTCGGTCACATCCACGTCATAGCTGCGTCCACCAGCGGTCACCGTGGCGGTGACCGTGAGCTGAGCCGAACTCGAGCCACCCGGAGGCACGTAGACGCTAGTGGGTGACAGGACGGCGACCAACCCGGTGACGCTGCCCTCGATGTTGAAGTCGGCGGCGTCCGTGGGGGACGTGCCGGTCGCGACCTCGAGGCCGTCGGGCACTCCATCGCCGTCCGAGTCGGGGTTGTTCGGATCCGAACCCGCAGCGAGCTCCGCGCCGTCGTTGAGGCCGTCGTCGTCGCTGTCCGGATTGGTCGGATCGGTGCTGTGATCGCGCACCTCGACGGCGTTTGCCAGTCCGTCGCCATCGAAGTCGCCGACGGCGAGCAGACCACGGATGGAGATGGTGTTGGCGACGCTCAGCGAACTGCCGAGGTAGGTGCCCGAGAGGGAGAGGGTCAAGGTCTGTCCATCCACGACCACGGCGGTGAAGCTGGGTGCCACCGCCGTGTCAGTCGTCCAATCGTAGGGCGCGCTGTCCACTCCATCGAAGCTGACCTGGCCGGCTGTGATGCTCGCGCGCGCCACGACGCTAGTCGTCTGAAGCGTGAACGGCTCGCCCTCGACGGCGTAGCCGCTGAGGTCCGGGGTGATGGTCACGGAGGGCGCCACGACCGTTGAGAACCATGCAAGAACGGGTTCGCCGGTCGCCGCTGAGACCAGGTTGGAATCGGCCGTATTCACCTGATAGTTGGCGCCAAGCTCGAAGCCTGAGGCGGGACTGAAGCTGACAGTGGTCCCACTCACCACGCCTCCGGCCTGGAGGATGTAATCGGGCCGCAAGACAGCCAGCGCCGCACCCGCGCCGGACGCCTCGATCTCTTCGTCGAAGGTCGCTACGAGGGCGAAGTCCGTCGTGTCGTGCACGACAGGGAAGGCGGCCTGGTATGTCGGCTGCACGTTCAGGAACTCCAGGTCGAGCGACACCGGAGGCGCAAACTCCGGCGCCAGCGTGTAGGCCGCACCACCGACGGTCGCCGAGAGATTGCTCAGCGTGAGGGTGACGACCTCAGCCGTGTCGTCGATGACCCGGATGGTCGACGAGCCGGACGAGTACTGCGTGAAGCTCGAGTCTAAAACACCCTGTCGAAGGGCACTTCCACTGAGCACGCCATCCATGCTGTAGGAGACCGGCAGGAACGCTCCGTCCACAGGCGCGAGGCTGGCGGTGTTTCCGTAGGCGTCCTCCACCCCCAGGCTCAGCAGCGCCGCGTCGACCGTCTCGAGCCGCCCCGACACGCCCGAACGCGTGGCTTCGGGCCGCGGGTAGTCGTACACATAGGCCAGAGCCACTCGGGCAGGTGGGCCGTTGGCTGTACGGAAGAGCACCGACGTCTGCTCCCAGCTGTCACCCTTGTGCGCGTGGACAGGCACCGGGCTCGCTGTCGCGTCGATGGCACCGTATGTGTTGCCGGACACGGTGTGCACCTGCACCTGGGCGCTGGCCACGCCGCCTTCGAATGTTAGTGCGCCGCGCTCCAGACCGCCCACGATAGTCACGTCCACGGCAGGCGAAAATCCGAAGTGGAAGTCCGCATTGGGGAGGGTCAGCGCGAGGACCTCGCCGCTGAATCCGGTCGCCAGGTTGCCCGCGGCATCGAAGGCCTCGAAAGTGACGGTCGTGACGTCTCCAGGCCCGACCTCTGGCGGCCAGCTCGACACGAACTCCACGGGCGGCCCGGCTTCCACACTGAAGCTGTGGCTGGCGATGAGATCAGGGAAGTCGTCCAACATTGCGTAGACCTGGTATGCGCCAGCGGCGCGCGCCGTGTCGAAGGTCAGCGACGCTACGCCCTCCGAGTCCGTCAGGGCGCTGCCCAAATAGCCGGTGACATCGCCCGGGCTGACGTCGAGGCCGAACCTTACGGATTCGCCTGGAATGGGCCGAGACGCGGAGTCGACGACCCGCGCCGCGAGCGTCAACGGGGCGCCCGCCGCGACGGTGCTGAGGTTCGTGTCCGGTGCTGCCACGTCGAACGCGACGACATTCGGCTGCGACACCACGGGCACCTCGAAGATGGCCGAGTCGGCGCTCTGGGCGAGGTGGTCCGTGACGCGCAAGAAGAAGCGCAGCGTGTCGTAGGGATAGGTCTCGTCGATGTTGAAGGTGTGATCCAGATACAAGAAGCCCGATCGCCTGGCGACCTCATGCGGCTCGGCGCTGCTGATGTCGATCATCGCTAGCGTCATGTCTCGCTGCTCTCCGTCGTCGGCCGAAGAGGCATCGAGATCGACGTAGGCCGATGCACCACGGTAGACGCGCGCCGGCAGATCGTAGGCCCACACCAGCGTCCCATCGGGCGGGTCGTCTCGTTCCACGACCACAGCGGCGCTGACGGTGGTCGATTGACCCAGGTTGTCGAAGACCTCGAACGTCAGCGCGTCAGTGGTGTCGACGCCAATGCGTGGACGGGAGTCGGTGAGCGCGAGATAGGTCGACTGCGCGTGGGAGTTCGATGCCAGCGTGGCGGACGCGGTCGCCGTGCCCAAGGTCGCGCGAACTGACGCGAGCGCCACGTCGTCCTGCACAGAAGCGCTGACGGCAAAGTCGCCCTGCTCCATAATGCTCGCGGGCGGCGAGAAGGAGACGATGGTGGGCGGCGCGTCGCCCTGGGTGACGAAGGAGGCTCCCACTGTCGCGGTGTTCCCCGCCTTGTCCGAAACCATCAGCTGGTAGTCGAGGGACGTGGCCTCAGGCAGCGCAACCTGATGGTAGCGCAGCTCACCTGGGCCCATGTGAACGGCGACGAGCGTGCCATTCAGGCGCAGCGTGGCGACATCCACGCCGCTGCCGGCGTCGGACAGCGTCGCCACGATGTCGAAGGCCTGATCGGCTATGGGCTGGCCGCCCTTGGTCGGGCCGTCGATGGTCAAGGGCGAGCTCGTCGGAGCCACCGAATCTGCGCTCCGCACGAAGGCAAGCCGTTCGGTCTCGGCGGTGTTGCCGTAGCCATCGGTGGCGCGCGCGAAGTAGTACTGCGTGCCCGCAGGGTCGTTCCGATAGAAGATGTACTCCGGTCCCCGATGGGTCCCGACCAGCGAGCAGCTGCCGCCGGTGGGTGCATCGCAGCGATAGAGTTCCACGAGCTCGATGGGAAAGGCGCTGGCGAGGATCTCGGCACGCAGCGTGGTCGCGTTCGGCACCCACTCGCCGCTAGCGACGAGGGAGAGCGCGAGGTCCGGGTTCGCGGGCGCGCCGTCGTTGCGCAGCGTGATCGTTCGCTGGCTTGTGAGCACGTCGCCCCACACGGTCTCGATGGCCACCTCGATCGGGTGATCGCCATTCGTGAGGTGCGCCGGGAGCATCAGGCGCGCATCGAAGGGCGCTCGATAGCGAACGGCGACGGTGCGGCCCTCGAGGCTGTAGCGCACAGCCGCGATGCCCCGTGGATCGACCAGCGCGAGGTCGAGGGGTCGAGTCGAGTCGACACGGTCCAGAGTGCCTGGCCAGGCGAGAGCCGAGGTACCAGCGGCGCCGCGTTGCGAGATGTCGTGGAGCTGCACCCCGGCTCCAGCGTGACCCGTGAGCACGCGGTCGCCACGCGCGGCCAAGGCGGTGATGGGCGAGTCGGTGGAGAAGAGAGGAGCGGGGACGGTGGCCAACGGCTGGGCGGCGTCGAAGCGCATCACGTCGGCGCCGACTGCGGCGAAGAGCGCGCCTCCAGCGACGCTCAAGCCGCTCACCGTGCCCGGCATGGTCAGCGTGGCGTCGCCGCCGGTCTCGAGATCCAGGCGGTGCAGCTCCGCTCCCACGGAGAAGAAGAGGTGGTCACCATCGGTCGTCAACTCGCGCGCCACACCCACACCACTGGTCAACAAGTCGATGCGAGCAGGGTTCGAGTCGCCAAGGGGGAGAGACTCGACGTGGACGGCATACACGTTGCCCGTGTCGGTCGTCGCGAACACGCGTCGGCCCACCGCGGTCACGGCGACCACGGTCGCCGCGCTCGGTTCGAGCTCCAATGTGCTCGTCGGCCGGACCCAGCCCGAGCTGAAGACCACCTCGGAGTCGGCTAGGTAGACTCGAGATCCAGCCGTGGCCACGACCAAGGCACGGCTCGCGTCGACGTGAGTGAAATCGGCCCCCTCGAAGATGGGCTTTGCGGCGCGATCGGGGCGTTCCGTCCACGCCACGACCTGACCTCGATCGGCGTGGATGGCGTAGAAGGCCCGGCCGACGGCCGCCACATCCAGAACGTTCTCAGCAAACGCCGAGGGGAAGACATCTTCCGTGGTGGACGCGTCGCTGCCGCTGCCAACGCGGACGGCGCCGTAGGACC
>JAADHO010000285.1 GCA_013151775.1 Deltaproteobacteria bacterium
AGCTTCTGGGACTCTCCAGCGAGCCGAGCGGAGAGCTCCGGCCGGATGACCGTCGCCTCCTCAGCGTGAGGCGCCTGAGGCGGCCCAGAAGGGATCGCCGGCGCGGCGTCGCCGCTCTCCGCCAGTCGGGCCAAGCGCCCCGCGCGCTCGCGCAGCAGCTTGGCGGCGCTGTAGCCGAGATCGATCCTCAGGGCTTTGTCGAGCACCTTGACGGCTCGCGCAGGATCACCGCGCTTGAGCAGCACCTCCCCCAACCAGCGATAGGGTTCCTTCGCTTGCGGCAACGCCCGAGCCGCCTTGAGCAGCGCCTTCTGGGCACGGATCAGGTCACCATCGAACAGCCACGCCTGTCCGGCGACCAGCAGCAAGCGACCCTTCTCCGCCGACTCGGACAAGGCGCTGCCCGCGACCTCCAGCGCCTCCGGCGTGCGCCGCGCTCCGAGCAAGGCCTCGGCCAAATCGGCCGCATCTTCCCGCGCCGGGTCGTTGCGATAACGGAGCAGGCGGGCGTCGAGGTTCTCAGCTATTCCCATAGGTTAGTCGCGCATCCTACCAGACACACCGTTGACCGGGCAGAGGAGTTCGAGCGACAGTCTGGAAATGATGCGCTGGGTCCCGCTCCTCCTCCTCTGCCTCGGCTGCGCCCGCGCGCCGGTCTCCGCCTCCGAGACCCTGGCCCACTACGCGCGAGCCCTGCGCGACGGAGACGTGGAGGACGCCTATGCGCTGCTATCGAACGACTACCAGGCCCGCGTTCCGCTCGAGGAGTTCAGGCGACGCCTGCTCGAGAATCCTCGCGAGACGGCCGAGACCGCGGCCGCGCTCGGGCGCCCGGCGGAGCCGGTGGAGATCACCGCCCGCGCTCCCTACGGCGACGGGGAGATCGTCGAGCTCGTGCGTGAAGCGGACGGCTTCCACATCCGCGGCGACGTGACCGAGTTCTACCCGCAGCACACGCCAAGGGAGGCGCTGCGCTCCTTCGTGCGCGCCATGCGCCGAGGCCGCTACGACGTGGTGCTCCGCTTCGTCCCCCGCGCGGAGCGCGAGGGGGTGACCCAGGAGAGCCTGCGCAGGGCGGCTACCGGGGATGAGCGAGACAGCATCGCTGCCATGCTGGTCGCGCTGGACGCTCACCAGAACGGCCACTTCGAGATCCGCGGCGACCACGCAAGCCTCGCCTATGGTGGCGGTCGCATCCTGCGACTGATCCGAGAGCAGGAGGTCTGGCGGGTCGAATCCCCGGAGTGAGGCGCGATGATCAGCGGCTCGGGGCGCGGCGCCTGTCGCCCGGCTCGATGATGGTGAACTCCACCCGGCGATTCAACGCGCGGCCCTCGGGAGAGTCGTTGGGCGCCACCGGGTTGCGATCCCCGTAGCCCACGTAGTCGAGCTGTGCGCGCGGCACGCCCTTGCTGGTCAGGTACTCGACCACGGCCCGGGCGCGACGGTAGGAGAGGTCGACGTTGTAGCCGTGGACGCCCTCTGAGTCCGTATAGCCCTCGACACGCACGATGCGATCCGGCGGCAGGTCGACGAACACGGAGGCGACCTGATCCAGCAGAGGCAAGCTGACGGACCGGATCGTGTCGCGATCGAATTCGAAGTAGACGCGCTCGGAGACCAGGATGCGCGTGTCCGTGACCGTGACGACGGCCTCGGCCGGTCCCGGCTCCGGGCAACCGTCGTCATCCTCGTAGTGGTCGCGATCCTCCGGCTCCATGGGACAATGGTCCACTCCGTCGAGGATCCCGTCCTCGTCGTTGTCCGGCTCCGGACAGCCGTCCGTGTCCTGATAGCCGTCGAGATCCTCGGAGCGCAGCGGGCAGCGATCCGCTGCGTCGAGGATGCCGTCGGCGTCGTTGTCCAAGTCCGGGCAGCCGTCCTGATCCAAGAACCCGTCGAGATCCTCGGGGTCGTTGGGACACTCGTCCTGATCGTCCTCGAGTCCGTCCCCGTCGTTGTCGAGGTCTGCGCAGAAATCTCCGTCCTGATAGCCGTCGAAGTCCTCGGGGCCGGCGTCGCAGGGCTCGCGCTCGGTGGCGTAGCGCAGGATCGCGAAGGCACGGGCGTGGGGCGCGCCGTAGCCAGAAAGGATCGACGTGCCCACGCCCACATCGACCGAGAGCCCGGACGCCGTGCTGAACCGGGCCCCAACGTTGGTGTCCATGGGAAACTCGTTGGAGCGCGCGCTGCGCCCCGCCAACCCCATGCGCGAGGTCACCTCCGCGATCAGCGCCACTCGCGGGTGGATCGCGTAGCGGGCGCCCATGGCGAGGTGCAGCTCGTCGTCTAGCTCGAGCCCGCCGTTCGAACCCGCCTCCGCCAGAGCCGCGCGTTTGCGCAGCAGGTAGCCGAGCTCGCCCGACAGCGTGAGCGCGCCCAGGTCGTAGGAGGCCAAGAGGCTCGGATCGCTGGTCCAATAGCGAGCTGAGGCGAAGGCGGCCGAGCCGGTGGGCAGAGAGACGACTAGCCGGGCCGAGAGGCGGAAGTCACCACGCAGGATCGGCGCCTTCAGGCTGAGGCGCGCGTCGGCGAGCCGCGTCTGAGTCGAGTAGCTTGGCACGGCGTCGAACGCGTTGCCCGCGTAGCGCTCGCTGGTCACCGGCAGCGCGAGCCCGAGTTCGATCCGCTGAAACAGCCCCAAGGCCACCAAGAGCTCTCCCTGGGCGCGCCAGGGAACCACGTTCGTGCCGTCCGAGGTCCGGGTCAAGAGACCGTGAGAGAAGCTCCCGTCCATCCCCAGAGTCAGGCTCAGGTGACGCGGCACCTCCGTCCGGTCGATGGTGAAGGTCGCGCCCTGACCCGCTGGAGGTCGGAAGAGCTGCAGGTCCATGCCGCGCCCGGGCTGCTGCGCCGAGACCCCGGTCGGAGCCGAGAGCGCGAACGCGAAAAGCAGAGCCCCGACCCCGGAGGCGATGGAAAGCAAGCGGGCCACCCACGCATCCTAGCGGAAGTCGAAACAAAAGGGGGCCAAACTCGCGCTCCTCACGCGCTCACCGCGGGCTTCAATCGTCGCGCAGCCACTCCAGGGCGCGCTGGAAATCTTCGGGGAGAGGCGTCTCGAAGTGCAGCTTCTCCTGGGTGATGGGGTGCGTGAAGCCGAGCACGGCCGCGTGCAGCGCCTGCCTGCCCAGGATCTGTGCGGCGGCCGCCAAGCGCGGATCGCGTGGCGTGCGGCCATAGAGGCGATCGCCGAGGATCGGGTGGTTGGCGTCCGTCAGGTGCACGCGGATCTGGTGCGTGCGCCCGGTCGACAGAGCGCACTCCACGCGCGTCGTGCCATGCAGGGTCTCGAGGGGACGCACGAGGGTGACCGCGCGGCGGCCACGGGATACGTGACTCGAGAAGCGCTTTCGATCCCCGGGGTGACGTCCGTGGAGCGTGTCGAAGGTCCGCTCCTTGGGAAACAGCCCCGTGACCAGCGCCTGGTATCGCCGGTCGATGTCGTGCTGCGCGAACGCGCGCGACAGGCCTTCATGGGCGAGCGCGCTGCGCGCCACGACCATCACGCCGCTCGTGTCCTTGTCGAGGCGGTGCACGATGCCCGGCCGATCCCCCGACGCGCCCTCCACGCCGAAGTGATAGAGCACGGCGTTGACCAAGGTGCCCCGCGGATGACCGGGGGCCGGGTGCACGACCATGCCCGCGGCCTTGTTCACGACCACTAGATGCTCGTCCTCGTACACGACCTCGAGGGGCAAATCCTCGGGCTCCGCGTCCATGGGCGCTGGGGGCTCCGGCCGGATGGAGACGATGGCGCCCGCCTGTGCCGGCTCCCGACGCGAGGGCGTGCGCCCGTCCACCTGCACCCTGCCGCACGCGATCAGGCGCTGCAGAGCCGCACGCGAGAGGCCCAAATCCCGAGCCGCCAGCACGCGGTCGAGACGCTCTCCCGCCTCCTCGTCGGAGATGAGAAGCTCGATCGGCTCAGGTGCCGTCACCGAATCGTCGTCACCACAACGGAGAGGCGACGTGGCCCTTGGACTTGACGAGGATGTCGATGATGGCGCGATCGTAGTAGTTCTTGCCGTACAGGTCTGGCGACACGCGGCTCTTGAACAGCGCCCTGCCCTCTTCGATCTCGTCCGCGAGGGCGTCGTAGAGGTTGTCGCCCTTTACGCCCTGCACGATCTTCTCCTCGTTGTAGAGCGAGAGATCACTAGCGATGGCCCGAGCCAGTCTGCGAGCAGCCTCTTCCGTTTCGATCAACGCCATGGTTCTCCTCCGAGGGAGCCCCAGAGATACTCGCTCCGGGCTCCGCCCGTCAACGTTCCGACGAAACTAGCCGAGGTGCGCCGCCGCGGGCCGCCCCAAGATCGCCCCGAAGCACCTCGAAGTGGCCGGAGGCCGTCGCTATTGAGTGTAAGCGAGAGGCCGTCTACCTTGCGGGCTGACCCTTGGAGGAATCTGTGTTCAACCTGCTTCGTTCGACCCTCGCCCTCGACTCGCGCCTGCTCGCCGCCTGCGCCCTCAGCTCTGCGCTCGCGCTGACCCTGGCGGGCTGTGGCGACGACTCGACGCCCATGGACAGCGGCGTCGACGACGGTGGCGTCCGCGGCGACGAGACCTTCGAGGGAACCTGCATCTCGCCTCCGCTCTGCGACGCGACCCAGACCGAGTCGGCCTGCAACTGCGTCTCCACTCCACGCACAGAGGCCGACTTCACCACCAACCGCGTGGGCTGCGCGCAGCTCACGGCGTCCGGGGAGGCCACCCGTAACCCCACGGACGACTTCTGCGACGCCAGCGCCAACGACGGCTCTCCGGACCTCTCCTGCTTCGACCCGGCGGGCTACTTCACCAAGGAGCCGGAGGAGACGGTCACGGTCTACGGTGTGGTCGACGTCTTCGGCAACGGTGGAGACGCCGACAACATCACCATCGAGATCTACGATGGCACGAACACGGACGGCACCCTCGGCGAGCTGCTCGGGTCCGCCACCGCCTCCATCGCGGATCCCTGCACCGAGACCGAGAACGAGGTCGAGAACGACATGGTGACGGGCACACGCAAGCTCGGCTTCTACTTCATCCCCGGCATCCCCAGCGACAGGCCGCTGATCATCAAGCAGACCGGCGCCCTGGACTTCTGGAAGACCATCTACTCCTACAACCAGATGGCCATCAACACCGAGCTCGAGCGTGGTGCGCCGGCCGCCGACGCCTGCGCCACCATGTCCAACGCGGCCTTCGATGGCGTGCCGCGCTGGCGCTACCGCGCGCGCATCATCTCCACCTCCGACTGGACCAGCATCCCGCTGACGGCGGGCTTGGTCAGCGGGATCCGCGCAGGCTCGGGGGTCGTCGCCGGCGAGGTCCACGACTGCACGGACACCCGCCTCGAGTTCGCTCAGGTCGCCACCAACCCGGCGCCCGAGGTGCTCGCCTATTTCAACGACAACCCCGACAACCCCCTGCCCGTCGCCAGCCGCTTCGAAGGCACGAGCCTGCTCGGCCTCTACGCCGCCCTGGACATCCCCGAGGGACCCGTGGACGTGACCTCCCTGGGCCGCGTAAACGGCGAGCTCGTGAGCCTGGGCTGGTATCGCGTGCGCGTCTTCGCCGGCGCCATCACCAGCGTCACACTGCGTGGGCTGCGGGCACAACAGACCGGCGCCAGCGCGACGCCCTGACTCACTCCACGGCCTTCAGCCAGATGGAGAAGCTCACCCCGGGCTCGTCCCGGTCGAGCTTCACGCGTCCGCCCTGATCCTCGATCAGGCGACGCACGACCGCCAAGCCGAGGCCGCTGCCCGTGGCCTTGGTGGTGAAGAAGGGCTCGAAGACCCGCGCCGCGACGTCCTCGCTCAGACCCTCTCCGTCGTTGGCGACGCGCACCCGCACCCCCTTGCCGACCACGTGCTCGGCGGAGATGCGCACGTGACCGTGCTGACCGGCGCGGTCCGCGGCGTTGCTCAAGAGGTGGGTCATGGCCTGCCGGAAGAGCAGCGGGTCGGCCCGCAGCGGCGGCAGCTCGGGTAGCTCGCACAGCTCGACACGCACCGCGTCGACGCTCTCTTCCAAGCTCGCGATGGAGGACTCGAGCAGCGGCAAGAGCGTGAGATCCTCGAGGCGTGGTCGCGTGGGCCCGGCGAAGCCCACCAGATCGTTCACCAGCTTGTCCAGGCGCCGCGCCTCCTCCTCGACCATCTGCATCAAGTCGGCGATCGGCGCCAAGGCGCCCACGCGGCGACGGATCTGCGCGTAGGCGTGAAACATCACGGCGAGGGGATTCCGCACCTCGTGGGCCAGCAGCGCGGACATCTGCCCCAGAGCGGCCAGGCGCTGTTCACGCGCGTTGATGGCGCTGACCTCGCCGTGCTGCACGGTCGCGCCCACCTGCGCCGCGAAGAGCTGCACCACGGCGAGATCACGCTCGGCGATGATCGGACTCGACGCGATCACGAAGAAGCGACGACCCTCCGAGACCTTCACGCTGGCCCACACGGAGCGCTTCAGCCCCGCCGCCCGGATCTGCGCGGCGACCTGCTTCGCTTGCTGCTCACCGCCTCGCCGACGCGCCACGTTCGCCATGCGCCAGGGCACATCCTCGAGCATGCCAGCGCTCCCCTGAGCCGCGAGCATGGCCAGATGAGGCGCGTCGTCTGCGTCCAGTCTGCGATGCAGCATCTGGCGCACGAAGGTGGCGAGCTCCCCCTCCACGGGCCCCGGAGTCATCACCTGGCGTAGCCAGACATGATCGCCCCGAGTCTCCCAGACGACCGTGTACCAGCCCAGGGGCGCGAAGACCTCGGCCATGGCCTCGAGCAAGGCCGAGAGGTCGACCATGGCGCGGCCGCCATCTCGCAAGTAGACGGCGCCCAGCTGACTGACGAGTCCACCGAGTCGTTCCGCCGGCCGAGCGTCCTCGAAGACCAGCAGCACGAGCCCATCACCGGCCTCCGTGGCCTCCACATCGACGGGAAAGGGCGCCCCTCCACAGGGAGAGGCCATCAGCACGCGGCGACCGTCGAGCCCGAGACAGCAGCGCACCGCCTCGGTCGGCTGACGCACGGGATCGTGGCGGAGGATGGCGGCGATGGGCGTCCCCTCCAGACTCCCCGGGCCCACCCCCGCGCCCAGTAGGCTGCGGCAGGCAGGATTGCAAGCGCGGATGACGCCTCCCTCGACGAGAAGCGCGGGCGCCCGGAGCGCATCGAAGACGTCCACCTCTTCGGACATGGGAGCGGACGCTGGAGCCGGAAGCTCGACGGGTCAACCCGATCGGGACAGCCAGGGCTCCCAACGAGCTCGCGCCACGGCCCCGTCGCGCACACAACGCGGCGGCCAAGAGCTGACGTCGAGCAGCGTCGAGGGTTGTCCCGAACCTGCTTCGCCCGGGACGATGACCTGGCAAGCGGCCGCGATGCGTGGATCGAGCTCGCGGGTCCGTCGCACCGAAGCCCCGCCCGCGAGGTTGGCGCTGGTGGAGGTGAGGGCGCCGCCGAAGGCGCGCACGAGATCTAACGCCGGACTCGGACCGGGCACCCGCACGGCGATCTTGCCGGCCGCGAGCAAGGCGTCCGGCAGCCCCGCCCGGGCGCGCAGGATCAACCCCAGAGGCCCCGGCCAGAAGGCGCGGGCCAGGGCCTCGACACGATCGGACACGGGCTCAGCCACGCTGACCAGGGCGGCGAACTCGGGAATGATGACGCCGATGGGCTTGCCCTGCGCGCGTCCCTTGGCGCGCACGACCCGCGCCACGGCTTCGGGATTCGTGACGTCAGCGAGCAGACCCACCAGGGTCTCCGTGGGCGCCGCGACGAGCTGAGCGCGGCGCAGCGCATCGACCGCTTCGCCGAACTCGGTCAACGGCCGCGCGCCCAATGGCCGATGTCCATGCGCAGCTGCTTGCCCGCGAAGTGCACCCGCTCGGCGGCGGCGTAGGCCCGCTCCGCGGCCTCGTCGACGTCGGCGCCCACGGCCGTCAGGCTGAGCACGCGCCCGCCCGAGGTCACGAGCTGCCCACTACGGCGCTCCGTGCCCGCGTGAAACACGACCACGCCAGGAATCTGCTCGGCCGCGTCGACCCCGTCGATCGCGACGCCCTTCTCGTAGCTCCCGGGGTAGCCGCCGGAGGCGAGCACCAGCGACAGCGCCGCGGCGTGCTCCCAGGCCGGCACCTGCGCCTCGAGGCTTCCGGCGGCGGCCGCGCGCAGCAAGGGCAGCAGTCCATGCCCCAAGCGACACACCAAGGCCTCGCTCTCCGGATCGCCGAAGCGCACGTTGTACTCGAGCACCTCAGGCTCGCCGTCCACGACCATCAGACCGATGAAGAGCGCGCCCGTGAAGGGCGTCCCCTCCTCGACCATGCCGGCCAAGGTCGGACGCACGACACGCTCGACGATCTTCTCCTCCAGGGCCACGTCCACGATGGGCGGAGGCGAGTAGGCTCCCATGCCGCCGGTGTTCGGGCCCCGGTCTCCCTCGAAGATGCGCTTGTGATCCTGCGCCGGCGCCAAGGGCACGAAGGCCTCGCCCGAGGCGATCACGTGGTAGCTCACCTCCTGTCCTCGCAAGCGCTCCTCGATGAGGACGCGGTCTCCGGCCTCGCCGAAGGCCCGCTCGCGCATGATCCGGCCCACGGCCTCGAGGGCCTGCTCGGTCGTCGACGCCACCACCACGCCCTTGCCCGCGGCCAAGCCGTCGGCCTTCACCACCAAGGGCCGCCCCGCCTCGCGCACGTAGGCCTCGGCCTCGTCCGCGTCGTCGAAGGCGCGGTAGCCCGCCGTGGGCACCCCGTGGCGCTTCATGAAGTCCTTACTGAAGACCTTGGATCCTTCGAGACGGGCGGCGGCCGCGGAGGGACCGAAGACGGGCACACCCTGAGCGCGCAGAGCGTCCGCGAGCCCATCTACGAGCGGCGCCTCGGGGCCGATGATCACCAGATCGACAGCCTCC
>JAADHO010000278.1 GCA_013151775.1 Deltaproteobacteria bacterium
CGGGGCGCCCGTTCTGTGTGATCACGAGGGGATTCGTCCGTCCGGGAAGGTCCTCGAGGATACGCGCAGCGCGGGCCTTGAACTCTCCAAGGGGCAGAATGTCTTGGGAGACCATCAGGGGCTTCATAGCCTCTCCTCGCACTTCACGGTTTGCATACAGTCTGAATATAGACCGCATCGAGTTCTGGGCCAAGCCACAATCCGGGTGCGGATGCTGAGCGCCGCGAGCAGTTCCACCAGCGACGCGGGCTTCGCTGATGGGCCACGGTACTGATGACGGCGCGAGTTCAGCCTCCGATCGCCGACCCTCCTGGCCTCGAAGGGCAGGCGGGCTTCAAGGGGTCAGTCGTCAGTCGAGTCTGGCGATGTCGTGGTTGGCGATCTGGTGCTCGACGGCACGCCTCGGGGCGTTCAGCTCGAGGGCCAACTCTTCCGCCCGCTCCTCGCTGACGACGGCGCCTTCGACATGCTTCTCCAGGTAGGCTCGGGGCGCGATGAGCTCGGTGGCGAACGCTCGACAGACGCTCTGAGACCAGCTCGGAGCGTCCGTGATCAGACGCTCAGGCCCGCCGAGTACACCGAGGCATAGGGCCCGGGCTCCGAGAAAGCGTCGTGTGGGCGCCGCACTGGGCGGGAGCACGACAGCCAACGCCTCGTCCGCGCGGAGGAGGCCGCGCAGTCCCCGAGTCGCGGCCGGAGCGTCCGGCACGACCTGGATGATGGGGCCGAGGGCTGCATCGAGCTGTTCGCCGTGGGCCGTCGCCGCAAGCCCCAATAGGTCGCGGCGAAGACCGCTGGCGAGCTCCCAGCCAACCTCATGTGCGGGGGTGTTCTCTCCGAGCTTGCGAGCGTCCGGCGCGCGCCCTCGGAGGGACGCCGGCAGGGGAGCCTGCGCGCTGGTCCCACGTTGGATGCTTTCGCGCGCCTCGCCGACCCACGAGACGGTGTGCGTGTCGGCTGCGACCGCTGCGGGAAGCTCGAGCAGATCTGCCACCAGCGACGACGGTTGCATGCCGAAGGTTTCGACCAGCACATGTGCCAGGTCGTCGGGCACTTCGTCTGGACAGTCCCCGTCGAGCCCTAGCGCGCCGGCGCGCTGCCGCAGAACGAGGTCATCTCCGTTCAGCGCGGTGATCTCGCTCCAGCGTTCTCGGAGCTCATGGGCGTCGGCCGTCTCCGAGCCCTCGAGCCGTGCGAGCACGGCTTCGAGCAGGCGCCGGAGTTCGCTCTCGACCACGACCTTGGGAACCAGGACGCTCTGGTTCTCGACGAACCGCACGGGGAACCGCGTCGAACGGCCGGGATCTGACGCCACCTGAACGAGCACGCGCTCATCGTCCGCCCTCGCGATGAGCAGATCGGGCAACGAGAACCCCTCGCGCGCGAAGAGCAGATCGTGCCGGCGGTACCAGCTGCGTGTGCTGGCCATGGCGTCCCGCGCTGGCCGCACGGGGTAGGAAGGTGGGCTCTCGGAGGTGAGATACCACCAGTTGCTGGCAAGCCACTCCGCGAGGGGCATGAGCGGAACGCGAAGGCCATCACGCATCGCGCCGGAGTCCAAGTCCTCCACGCGAGTCGCGCACACGTCTCCAAGGCGAATCTCCAGCCGAGCCCAGGTCCTCGCGTGCGACTCTACGGGTACCCGCCCGGCCGAGAGCCACTCCCACCCCAACTCGAAGCGCCGTGAGTTCACGTCTGCGTCGCCAACGTCTCGAGCAACCCGCGGAGCCGACCCTCGGGATCCTTCGGACGCTCTTCAGGGTCGATCCACCAACCCTTGTATCGCGTGCCCGGCGGATCCGTCCGATGGCGAGCCTGAAACAGTCTCCCGTGATGAAAGCCCCATACGTAGCGCGGGAATCCGTTGGCGTCGGCAGCCGCAACGCAGCCGGCGCGGATGGCGGCGCGCAAGGAACTCGTGAACCGCGTCCACTCCTCCTCGGGATAGCGCTCGCATCTGCTGCAGTCGGACTCGGCGCGAGGCCGCGGAGGCTCGTCCGAGACCGGGTTCATGTAGTCCTTGTGCTCCGGCGAACCCACGTACTCTGCGACGGAGGCGACACTTTCCAGCGGCGCGCCCTGCCAACTGAGAATGCTGAGGGGCTTGCCCCGCTTCGACCGTCGCTTTCTAGGAGTGAGTGCCATGGATCTAGCGTACCTGCCTGCGACGCAAGATTGCGCTGCATGGCGAGGCCCTGCAAGCGCTTGCCCGTACACGGGCTCAGGCGCGCCGGTGGTCGGAGGGCGATGGGAGGATCCTGCGGCAGCCAGGACGCTGTCCGGGGTCCCCAACGACGCTGGCGTGTTTCAGGGCGCACAGGATCGAGACGGGGTGAGGTACGTCCATCCGGTCCAGGCGTACCTCGACCTCGAGGAACACCCCGAGCGCGCCGCCGAGGCGGCCGAGCGCGTCCGCGCCGAGCACCTCACTTGGCAAACATCTATGGCGGACAAACCCAAGCGAGCATCCGAGTACAAGAGCGAGCAGGTCGAGCTCGTGAGGGCCACGTGCCTGTACGTCGCCACGAAGCTCGGCGAGCTGATGGACAAGAACGACGAGGGCAACTCAACTCGTCACTGGATGATGGGGCGCCGCATGAAGGTAAAGCACAATGACTTCCTCTATCCCTCCTGAGTACCGCGGCTGGTGGCGCATCGTCGACACTGGGACCTGGAACAACGACGGTCTCGACGTCCTCGGGCCCGCGCTCATCTCGCTCACCGGCCACGGCGATCGCCTCCGCATGCACTGCCTCCTCGCGTACGTGAACGTGAGGCCGACCAAGACGGGCATGTCGTTCACCTGGGAAGGCGCGTGGGAGTACGACCAGATATCAGGGGCGGGCAGCGTGAAGCTCGCCAAGGACGGTCGGCTGCGAGGCAAGATCCGGATCAAGAACGGAGACCACAGCACTTTCCTGGCCGAGCGAGCTGACGAGCCGTCCGCACCCATCGAGGGGCCTCCGTCGTACCGGGACAAGTGGCGCCGCTGGTAGTTGATCGGTGACGCTGAACTACCCAGCCTCAGCGTCGCAGAGTGGTGCTACTCTGATGCTTCTGTCCCAGGGGGTGCTCCGTGAAAGTAGTGAGATTGAACGCGGGATTCGCCCTCGCCAGCGTGGCCGTGGCCGTCTTCGTGGGGGCGTGTGGTGCGTCTCATACGTCCGCGCCGGACGCCTGCGTTGCGTCACGGGAGCTGTGCAACGGCATAGACGATGACTGCGACGGAGTGATCGACGAGAGCCCCGAGGCGGATGACTCGTGCGGGGCGCAGACCTGCGTCGAAGGCATGTGCGTGACACCTGCTTGTGCAGCGGGACAGGCCGATTGTGACGGGGATCCTTCCAACGGATGCGAAGCGAACTTGTCGAGTTCGGCGACGAGTTGCGGGACTTGCGGTCATTCGTGTCGCGACGGCATGCCCTGCACGCTGGGTGTATGCGGCGAGGACAGGCTGGCGATCTCGGCGGGTGACCGTCACACCTGCGCCGTGACGCCCACTGGGCATGTGCGTTGCTGGGGGAGCAACGTCAGCCACGAGCTCGGCGATGGGACGATGTTGGCGCGCGGAGAACCGATCGAGGTGAGTGGCGTAGAGAACGCGGTGGATGTGGCGGTTACGGACTTCCGTTCGTGCGCGCTTCTCGCTACCGGGAGTATCACCTGTTGGGGTGGGGAGCGCGTGCCGCCCCTGATGGCCCCCATCCCAGAGGGAATCGACAGCTCCGTGCTGCGGCCGGGCGTCGGCAAGGCCGTGGGCATTACTGCGGCGGGGTTGGATGGCTGTGCCGTCATGGCCGCAGGAACGGTCGAGTGTTGGCGCAGTGAAGATGGCGGGCCGTCTGCGCCGGTCGCGGGGGTGAATGACGCCGTGAAGATCGTCCTCGGGCGGAGCTATGCTTGCGCTTTACGCGCGACCGGGAGCATCGTTTGTTGGGGTCAGAACGGTTTCGGCCAGCTTGGGAACGGCACGAACGAAGACTCGTCGGTCCCGGTGACGGTCGCGAGCTTCGACGACGCGGTCGACCTTTCGGCGGCCCTCGAACGCACATGCGCGGTCCGCAGCGGAGGCGAGGTGGTGTGTTGGGGGGCCTCGCGGCCCGGCGCACCGGGCGGGGTTCCGTACGTCCCGAGGCTGGTGCCAGGTATCGACGACGCCACGATGGTGGCGGTGGGCGTCTTCCATGCGTGCGCCTACCGGCGCAGTGGCCAGCTCAATTGTTGGGGCGACAATCGACAAGGGCAGAGCGGTGCCGGCAACTATGCCGATGCGGAACCGACGCACGTGGTGGGCGACGTGGGCGAAGTCGCCGCTCTGACGGTGAGCCAGGGCATAGTCACAGCCCACACCTGCGCGATGGCGCCCGATGGCAGCGTGCGCTGTTGGGGAGCCGGAGCTGACGGACAGATCGGTGACGGCGACGCGCGATTCATGTCTGCGACGCCCGTGCGCACCGATGACCTGGACGACTTGGCCCGCCGGGTCTCGGTAAGCGGCTCGACCGCATGTGTCGTGCGTCCGAGCGGCGCGGTCGCGTGCTGGGGAGGGCCTGGGGAACGCCAATGGCCGGTAGACGTCTTCGGCGTGACCGACGCAGTCGAGGTCAGCGTGGGCGGCATCGGCATTTGCAGTGTGGGATCCGGTACGGCCGTCACCTGCTGGGGCCCCGACCTGACCAGCGCTCCCCGCGAGATCGCAGGGCTCGCTCCGGCGTGGCACGTGGCCGCGGGCTCGGGGCATGCCTGCGCGCTCACGAGTGACACAGGAGGACCTCCCTTCGATGTATTCTGCTGGGGCGTCGACGGCCAAGGACAGCTTGGAGACGGCAACATGGACATGGCCTACCGCGAGTCGGCGGAGCGCGTCGTTGGCGTCCCTGGGGCCATCTCATTGGCCGCCGGGGACGAGCACACCTGCGTGGTGACCGATGCCGGCGAAGTGTGGTGCTGGGGCGCCAACGACTTTGACCAACTAGGCGCTCCACGATCGGATCCCGCGACGCGGCCGAGACGAGTGCCGGGTATCACGGGTGCCGTGTCCGTCACAGCAGGGACCGCGCACACCTGCACCCTGCTCGCCACCGGACACGCCATGTGTTGGGGTAACAACGGAGCGGGACAGCTC
This sequence comes from Deltaproteobacteria bacterium, assembly GCA_013151775.1. Lineage (GTDB taxonomy): Bacteria > Myxococcota_A > Polyangia > Polyangiales > Houyiibacteriaceae > JAADHO01. Next base: position 5,126 of record JAADHO010000278.1, read on the forward strand.
GGCGTAGCTCCCATCGGGCGACCCTTGCTCGATCCCGTAGAAGTGCCCGGTCTCGACGACGTCCGCCAGTTGGTCAGCGCCGGTCCTCGAGTCGCTGGCCCGGCGGCTCCGAACGTAGTCTTCTTGGGTGCTGCGACCTGCGCGCTGCGCGGAGATGGCAGCGTCTGGTGTTGGGGCTCGAATCAATACGGATTGCTTGGAGATGGGACACGGGAAGACCGCGCAGAACCTCGCCCAGTGAATGGGTTGACGGATGTCATAGACCTGGGGATGGGCACGGGCAGCGCATGCGCCGTGACCAGGAGTGGACAGACGTGGTGCTGGGGTTGGAACATGCGGGGTCTCTTGGGCACCAGTGTCCCGGTGAACGCGCTGCGGCCCGCGCAGGTGATCGGACTGCCTTGAACATGAGACGATAGCGCCCCGGTCGGGCTGCGAGGCCGCGTCATCCCAGGTCGGTGCTCAGCGCCCTTGCGAAGGCCAGCACGTGTCCGTCCGGATCGTGCGAGTAGGCGGGCTTCAAGGGGTCGGGTCAGTCGAGTCTGGCGATGTCGTGGTTGGCGATCTGGTGCTCGACGGCACGCCTCGGTGCGTTCAGTTCGAGGGCCAACTCTTCTGCCCGGGCTCCGAGAAAGCGTCGCGTGGCCGCCGCACTCGGCGGGAGCGCGACAGCCAACGCCTCGTCCGCGCGGAGGAGGCCGCGCAGGCCCCGAGTCTTCGCGGCTGGAGCGTCCGGCACGACCTGATGCATCCATGGAATGTGTCTATCACAGTGAGTTCGCCAGCGATGACTCACAAGCCCGGTGGATCACGAACCTATGTCCGCGTATACAGGCGAGAAGGGCAACGGCCGACGGAATCATCGGCCCGAGCGTGAATACCATTTTCTGTCGTGCAACGGATGTCTGATGATAGGTCTGATGACCACTTCGCCCTCATCGCGAACGCTACCGGTGAGGCGCCGCGGGACCTGATGGCGAAATGGGCACTGCTCTTGCCTCTGCTGCTCGGATGCTACGCCTCGCACGTCGCAGGAGGAGCGACGGACGGATCCACGAACACCCGCGATGCCGGGAGCCAGGACGCCTCTCGCGACAGCTCGATGTTGACGGACTCGCGCCCGGCGGACTCGGGAGACGCGTCGGACAGCAGCGCCCTAGATTCCGGAACCGGCGCCGACTGTATCGACGTCAGCGATCCCTCCAGCTTCGACGACCCCGCGATCTCCGTGACGACCGGATGGCATACCTGTTTCGCCACGACGTCCGGACGCATCTACTGTCAGGGCAAGAACCTGAACGGTCAGACCGGGCAGCCGAGCTTGGAGTTGAGGACAGGCTTGGGGCCGGTAGCGGGCGTCCCGCCGGCACGCAGGGTGATCTCTGGACACGAGCACACATGCGCCATCACCCGCGCAGGTGAGCTGTATTGCTGGGGGGACAACCGCTTCGGTCAGCTCGGGGTTCCGAGCGTCGAGCAGGCGACCCACGTTCCGGTGAAAGTCCCGCTGCCGGATAGCGTGGTCGAGGCGGACGCGGCGGGCGATCACACCTGCGCCACGCTGCGAGACGGCAGACTCCTATGCTGGGGAAGCAACGACTATGGTGAGTTGGGGCAGGGTCCACCCTCCAACTCCGCACGGGTTCCAACACAGGTTCCTCTTGTCGACGTACAGAGCGTGAGCTTGGGCTGGCACACGACCTGCGCCGTGACCTCAGCGGGGGAAGGGTTCTGCTGGGGGCTCTACCAGGTGGTGCCCGACCTCTTGCACCCGCGCCTGATCTTCCGCTTCGATCCAAGCATCCTGCCGGTTCCGCTCACCTCTAGGAGTTTCAGCATGCTCGAAACGGGCGTCGACGTGCGCTGTGGCCTGGAGCGCGCGCCTGCGCGGCGCATGCTGTGCTGGGGATCTGCCGATGGCCCTCTCGGACGCCGAGTCCTGAGCCCCGAAGCCGACCCCTCGGGGACCGCCGATCGACGGTTCGTCTACGAGCCCGTGCCCATGGCTGTCTCTCGCCTGCAAAGCGTGGTCCACGTGGACGTCGCGGACGGACGCGCCTGTGCCGTGCAGCGGAACGGCCGGGTCCGTTGCTGGGCCGGGAGCGCGGTGGGCAACCCCAAGCGAGGCATCTGCTACGCCCGCAGGGTGGTGCTCGGCGGGACCGGGCCGCACATCTGCACGCTCTCTACGGAAGGTGTGATCACCTGTTGGGGTGACAACACGACGGGCGCTATCGATCCGGATGGCCCAGGTGTCGAGTTGAACAATCCATCGCGCGTCTGGCCCCCCTGACCGCGAGCTTCGATCTCAACGTCTTCTCTCAAATCCTGCATCACCCACTCTTGGGCGGGGAATGGACTAGCCACCCGTGGCGATCCGGGCTGTCTCGAGTTGTATGATCTCTTCGTCTGTCAAGGCGCAGTCATACGCTTGGTTCGGGCCGTGTGGCAAAAGGGTACCGCCGTAACATCGGTCATCCACGCGGTAGACCGTGTCGCACATCCTCACGTTGCCCGTAGCCGCTACACACGTTGCTGTCCGAACCTCTGCATCGAATGCAGCGTCCTCGTCCGCCTGGATAGCCGCGAGTGCCGAGGTGCACGGCGCGTCGCAGATGTTCTCCGTTGCCACATCGCAGCCCAAGAAGTCATCGGCAGGTACGATGCAATTCCCGGATCGACCATAGCGATCGCAGTCGACCCGCAGGCCAAGTGTGAAGGACCACGTCCCGGACGTGCCCTCCGCTACCGTGCACATGCACGCGCCTGGCGTTCTCGAGCCGTTCGGTTCGCAGCTCGCGCTGTCGATAGTGAGACTTCGACCAGTAGGCGCAAGCAGGGCTTCGTTGACTGCTTGCGATATCCTTACGCAATCCTCGTCGGTCGAGCATTCAGATACCGGAACCGTGCCTCCAGAGGTTCCGCATGCGGCGAACAAGAGGCCCAACGCCAGCGTCCAACTCCAACTTCCCATAGGGCCTTCTCCTCAGTCACCCGGCCCAGCGATGCCAAGGCCAGATGGAGAGATAGCTCTCCAACACGCTCCACGCCAACACCCTCGTGAAACCAAGATGCCATCTGTCGGAGCGCGAGAGTCCCTCGAGCGCCAGCCGATTGGAGATCGGCCCTCGCCTTCGCCCGTCTCCGCCTCCCGTCGGCGGAGTACTCGACCGGACTGGTGGACACCCTGCGCATCCAGATCCCCGCCTCCATGCCCGCGGGAGACTACGCGCTGGGCATGCCCAACGGCGATACGCTCAGCACCGATCCCGACTGCGGTGCATTGACGGGCGGCTTCTTCGAGACCACCGCGTTCTTGCCACCGACCATTCGCGCGAACTGAGCACGCAGATGCAGGCCGGATCCACCACTGCGCAATCTGGGCTTCCACCATGGAGGCGTGTTTCAGGGCGCACAGGGTCGAGACGGGGCGAGGAGTTCAGTCCTCAGTGTCGGGCAACTTGGGGACGACGCGCCTGGGAAAGAGACGGTGCCCCTCGAAGACAGCAACGACTTGTATCGCGTCGGCCTTCATTCGGCTTGCAGCGGTCCGAACTCTGCGTCTAGCCGCATGCGCAGCTCGTCGTCAGTGATGACTCGGCCGGCCTGCATGTCCGCAAGTCCCTGCGCGACCGCCTCGAGGAATGCCTGCCGCTCCCGCATGCGATCGAACTCTTCGGGGGACATCACGACACAGGCGG
>JAADHO010000306.1 GCA_013151775.1 Deltaproteobacteria bacterium
CCGCCCGCGCGACGCCCAGGTTCGTGAAGCCCGCGGCGCGACCAGGGTCGAGAGCGACCGCGCGCTCGAAGGCGCGGACGGAGAGCTCGGACGCCTGCGCCGCGAGCAGTCCCTTGCCGAGGCGGCCGGCGGCGCGCGCGTAGGCGCCGCGGGCCAAGTGCTGGGTCGGGGACACGGATCCCAGACGAGCGGCGAGCATGACGTCCAAAGCCGAGAGGGCGCGCTCCGGGGGAAACGCCACGTAGGGCCCGTCGGCTCGACACAGGAAGGGCGGCACCCGCGAGGCCACGAACATGGCCGAGGGTGCGCCCTCGGGCGCCGCCTCGAAGAACACGGGAGCGCTGGAGCGGGACAGCCAGGCCTCGACCTGGGCCGCGAGCTGACCGCGGGCGGACCCGGTCATGGGTCGCCTCTGGCCCAACGCGACGATCCGAGGGAAACGCGACCCGAGGCGCCGCCGCTCCGCGGGCTCCCACAGGTGCTGCGCCACCACGACGCTCAGATCCGGTCTGGACCACTCGGCGTAGCGTGCGAAGAGCGCGCCCGCGCAGACGTCGTCCGAGTGGCAGACGAAGACGGCCCGCGGCGGCAGGTCCATCAGGCTCGAACCGCTGCCCAGGAGTTCGGACTCGGCGCTGCCGTCCTGCGCCAGACCGGCAGGCGCCGCTAGCACGGCCAGGACGGCGAGGGACGTCGCCAGGGCGAGGCCGAGGCGACGCGAACTGGGGCGCGCGGCCAAGCGAGCGAGCAGCGCGGCCACGCCCAGGCCCGCCGCCAGGCACAGACAGGCGCCCGCGAGATGCCCCACCTGACGGTCCGCGATGCCCATGGGGTTGATGAAGCAGGCGTAGGCCAGGTCGAGCACGAAGACGCCCGCGAGCAGCAGGGCGGCTCGGCGGCGCACGCGCAGCAGCCCCAGCCAGCCGACGGAGGCGGGGATCAGGAAGAGGCCGAGCTCGGCGAGTTGGGCCAAGAAGCGGCCCATGGCCGCGCCGTCTACGCCCAGCATGGCGCCCGCGTAGGCCGTGCGGATGCGCTCCGCGTCCAGGTGACCCCAGAGGCGACCCAAGGTCTCGGGATCGCCCCAGTCCAGCGCGGGGTTCGCCAGGGAGGCCAGCGGCAGGTAGACGATCAAGGCGCCCAGGCCGAGGGTCACGCCAACCGTCAACCCGCAACGCGGCCCGAGCCGTCGCGTGCCGCGGCCGAGGAGCGCCACGAGCAGCAGCGGGGCGAGCCCCACGCGGGCCGAGACGTGGGCGGCCAGGGAGAGGCCGACGAGGGCGCCGATCACGACCACGCGAGGTCGGGCCCGACTCAGCTCCAGCGCGCCGAGCAGCACCAGGGCCAGCGCCGTCGAGTAGACCTCCACCGATAGGCCCGTGCCCAGGAAGGTGGCCCAGCTCCCCAGAGCGACCGCCGCCAGCACACCGCCCACGCGGGCCGAGGCGACGTCCGCGCCCAGCCTGCGGGACACGCGACGCGTGAGCTCGGCGAGTAGCGCCACGCATGAGGCGGAGATCAGGGCCACCAGCAAGTTCTGGCGAAAGGAGATAGCGCCCAGAGGCAGATAGGCGCCGAGCCGGAGCAGCAGGACGTCGAGGGGGAAGCCCGTGGGATGCGGCACGCCGAGCAGCTGCGCCGCCGCCCCGAGCTCCGCCGCGTCACCGAAGCCGGGCGCCAGGGGCACGAGCCAAGCGTAGACGCAGCCGGCGGCGACGAAGACGGCCGCGGGGAAAGATCGCGTCGGCGACTCTAGGCGCACGGGGAGACTCGACCCCATGCGCGGGTGGATGGCAAGTGGCGCGGGGCCACGCCGGGCGCGTATGCTCGCGCCATGCCCTCGATCCTCGACACGGTGAAGGACCTCGGCCGCCTGAAACAGATCGTCGGCGTGCTCACGCGGCACGGCTTCGGCGAGTTCGTGGAGCGCTCGGGGCTCGGCGCGCTCTTGCCCGGCAAGAAGAAGCGTCAGGAGGAGGGCAAGCGCAGCCTCGCCGTGCGCATCCGGCTGGTGATTCAAGACCTCGGCCCGTCGTTCATCAAGCTCGGGCAGGTCGTGTCGACGCGCCCGGATCTGCTGCCCGCCGACATCATCACCGAGCTGAAGAAGCTGCAGGACGATGTGCCCCCGGAGAGCTTCGAGGCGATCCGCACGCAGATCGAGTCGGAGATGGGGCGCCCCCTCGAGGAGGTCTACGAGTCCTTCAGCGAGGAGCCGCTGGCATCCGCCTCCATCGGGCAGGTGCACCGCGCCGTGCTGCGCACCGAGGACGGCCCCATGCAGGTGGTGGCCAAGGTGCAGCGCCCGGGTGTGCGCGAGACCATGAGCCGCGACGTGGACCTCTTGTATTGGCTCGCCCACGCGGTGGAGCGCTCGATCCCGGAGATGAAGGTCTACAACCCGGTGAAGATGGTGGCCGAATTCGACCGCGCCATCAGCGCCGAGCTCGACTTCGCCCTGGAGGCGGACAACGCCGAGCGCTTCGCCGAGAACTTCGCGGAGATGCCCTTCGCGCGCTTCCCGAAGGTGTACCGTGAGGCCAGCGCCAAGCGCCTGCTGACGCTCGAGTTTCTCGACGGCAAGAAGGTCTACGCCGCGGTGGAGGCCGGCGTCAGCGGGGAGCTGATCGCCAAGCGCTCGCTGGCCATGATCATGAAGCAGATCTACGAGGACGGCCTCTTCCACGCCGACCCTCATCCGGGCAACATCCTGATCCTCGGGCCCGTCGACGATCCGCAGGTCGCCATGATCGACCTGGGGATGGTCGGCCGCCTCACGCCCGTGCTGCGCGACCGCACGGTGGACCTGATGGTCGCCTGCGTACGCGAAGACTATCCGGGCATCGCCGACTCGCTCTACGCCATCGGCCACCCGACGCGGAAGGTCGATCGCGCCGCCTTCGAGGCGGAGGTGACGCAGCTCGGGCAGCAGTACCTGGGCAAGCGCCTGCAGGACATCGAGATCAGCGCCATGATCCGCGACTTCGCCTATGGCGCGCGCAAGTATGGCATCGAGATCCCAGCCGACTTCCTGATGCTCGGCAAGGCGCTGATGACGGTCGAGGGCGTGGGCAAGGAGCTGTATCCGGACCTCGACGTCTTCGAGGAGCTGAAGCCCTACTTCCTGAAGCTGCTGGGGCAGCGCTACTCGCCCGAGCGCATCACCCAAGACGTGCTGCGTTCGATCGTGCGCGTGAGCGGCGCCGCCAACCAGATGCCGCTGCAGCTCGAGGAGATCCTGGAGGATCTGCGCAAGGGATCCTTCGAGATCCAGGTGCACGAGCGGCACCTGCAGGACACGGCGGACCGCATGGGTCGAAGGCTCTTCGGCGGCCTCGTCACCTCGGCGGGCATCATCGCCGGCGCGCTGCTGCTCTCGAGCGAGCACTACTGGCTCGGCGGCATCGGCATCGCCCTCGCCATGGGCTACGCCAGCCTGCACAACACCTTCATGATCTGGCTCGAGCGCCGGCACCGTAAGCTGCCCGGTTGAGCTCGAGCGCCGCGTGAGGATGCGCCTAGTACTTGGCCTTGTTCCTGGAGGATGCGGGGCCTAGTCTCCGGGCGGCGACGCGGAGTCGCCCAGGAGGAAGAGCGCCATGAGCAGCATGTTCGAAGACAGAGTCGCCATCGTCACCGGAGCCGGCGGAGGTCTGGGCAAGAGCCACGCCCTGATGTTGGCCAGCCACGGCGCGAAGGTCGTCGTAAACGATCTGGGCGCCGCCCTCGACGGGTCGGGCGAGCCGAGCAAGGTCGCTGACCAGGTCGTGGAAGAGATCAAGGCTGCCGGCGGCGAGGCCGTGGCCAACTACGACGGAGTGGACAGCGCGGAGGGCGCCGAGCGCATCGTGCAGACGGCCCTCGACACCTTCGGTCGCGTGGACATCGTGGTGAACAACGCGGGCATCCTGCGCGACGGCTCCTTCGCCAAGATGAGCCTCGAGAACTGGGACGCCGTGCTGCGCGTGCACCTCAGCGGCACGATGAACGTGAGCCGCGCCGCCTGGCCACGTTTCCGCGAGGCCAAATTCGGCCGCATCATCAACACCACGAGCGCCGCGGGCCTCTATGGCAACTTCGGTCAGGCGAACTACAGCGCCGCCAAGATGGGCATCGTCGGCTTCACGCAGACGCTGGCGCAGGAGGGCGCGAAGTACGACATCAAGACCAACGCCATCGCCCCCGTGGCCAAGAGCCGCATGACGGAAACCATCCTGCCGCCCGAGGTCCTGGCGAAGCTGGAGCCGGAGCTGGTCTCGCCGCTGGTGCTGCGCCTGGCCGCGGCGGACTGCCCCGCGAGCGGCCGCGTCTACGCCGTGGGCGGGGGCTACATCGCGCGCGTCGCCGTGATGGAGGCCAAGGGCGCCAACCTCGGCCAGAAGTTTGGCGTCGACGACCTGATCGAGCGCTGGGCGGAGATCGAAGACATGTCGGGCGCGCGCGCCTTCGGCAACGCCATGGAAGCCGTGGGAGAGGCGCTCAAGCAGACGTGAGCCGCGCGGGGAACACAGCCAAGAAGCGTCGCGTGCGCCTCGAGGGTGGCGTACTGCGGGTCGGGGACGACGAACAGCCCCTCTACTCCGGGGCCATGCACTACTTCCGTCTGCGCCCCGAGCGTTGGCGCGCGGGCTTGGTGGCGCTGAAAGATCTCGGCCTCGAGATGGTCGAGACCTACGTGCCCTGGAGCGTGCACGAGCGCGAGCGAGGGAAGCTCGACTTCGGCCAGGGGGATCCGCGCCTCGACCTCGGGCGCTTCCTCGACATGGCCGCCGAGGAGGGGCTCCGCGCCTTCGTGCGCCCGGGGCCGCACATCAACGCCGAGCTGACGGACTTCGGCCTGCCGCGCTTCGTGCTCGAGGACAAGGCCGTGCAGGCGCGCTCCCCGCGTCAGAACCCGGTCATCCTCTCCTTCCCGCCGCGCATGTTCCCCGTGCCCTCCTACGCCAGCGACACCTACCATCGCCTGGTCGGCGGCTGGTTCGACGCGGTCGCCGAGGTGGTGAAGCCGCGCCTCTATCCCGACGGGAACGTGGTGCTGCTGCAGGTGGACAACGAGGCCACGGGCTTCTTCCGGGATGGCCCCTTCGGGCAGGACTACCACCCGGACGCCGTGGCCCTGTATCGCCGCTTCCTGCTCGCGCGCCACGGAGACCTAGAGGCGCTCGGCAGGGCGCACGGCGAGCCCTACGCGAGCGTGGACGATGTAGTGCCACCGACGGAGTTTCGACCTGGACGCCAGGCCTTGACGCAGCTGCTCGACTGGGCCGCCTTCCGCGAGCACCTGATGGAACACGCCCTCGGGCGCATGCGCCGGCGCATGTCACGCGCGGGGCTCTCGGGTGTGCCCGTCGTGCACAACCTGCCCCTCGGAGACGGCGGTCAGGCCGCCAGCGTGCCCGCGCTCGAGAAGACCGTGAGCCTGGTGGGCTTCGACTACTACCACGCCGCCCGCGAGCACCGGACGATCAAACGCCGAACGCTGGCCCTCGCAGGCAGCAGCAAGCTCGCCTACGCACCCGAGATGGGCGCCGGGGCGCCGCCCTGGTTCACGCCCCTCAGCCACGAGGACTCCCTCTACTGCGCGCAGGTCGCCTGCGCCTACGGGCTACGCGGCTTCAACCTCTACATGACGGTCGACCGCGACCGCTGGTATGGCGCGCCGATCGACGCCATGGGCCGGCCACGCCCGGAAGCGCGCGCGTGGAAGGCCTTCTTCGCCTTCCTGACGCGCACGCGCTTCTTCGAGCTCGAGCGCAAGGCCGAGGTGGCGCTGGTGATCCCGCGGGAGTACCGGCGCCTCGCGCGCATCAGCCACACCCTCGGACCCATCAGCCCGTCCACCCTCGAGGCCATCGGCGCCAGCCCCGTGGACGCCTGCCGGCGCGACACCTACGGCTTCTCCGAGCCCATCCAGCTGCGCTACTGGCACATGCTCGCGAGCTTCGCGCGGGCGCTCACGGCGGCCGGCATCCCCTACCTCGCCATCGACTCGGACGCACCGCCGAAGCGCTTCGAGGGCTACGCCGTCGTCTACTCCCCCACCTGGGAGCTGGCCGACGACGAGCGCCTCGCGGCTCTGGACGCGGCCGCCAACTCCGGCGCCCGGCTGGTGATCGGACCGCGTCTGCCCGAGGTCGACTCCCGCGGACGCGCCACCGACTGGTCCGCGCCCGCGGGTACGCTGGTGCTCGACGCCGGCGGCGACGACGAGGTCACGGAGTGCGTGGCCCAGCTCGATCAGGAGCTCGGCCTGGCGCACCCTTTCCGTGCTCACCCGACGCCGGTGGAGACCAGCGTGCACGACGACGCGGACGGACCTCGCGTGCTCTTCGTGATCAACCCGAGCCGACGCGCTCAGCGCGCCAGCGTCGTCCTGCCACGACCCATGCGCCTGCGTGACGCCCTCAGCCTGACCGCGCTCGACGCGGGCGCCACCCTCGAGCTCGACCTGCCCGGCCAGAGCTGCCGCATCTTCGAGCTCGAGAGCCGGCCCAGAGCGCGGCGAACCAGCACACGGCCCGAAGCCAGCGCGAACCAAGGCGAGTCCAAGGCCAAGGAGAGCGCCTCATGATCTCCCCCGAGGTGCGCGTGGAGGGCTGGGATCAACACTCCTGGACTCTGTTGATGGGGCTCTTCGCGCCCGGCGTGGTCGAGCGCATGCGCACCGCGGAGCGCGCTGAGGACGACCCCAGCCCCGATGGGGCGCCCGAGCGCACGCGTGAGGGCGCGCTCGTGATCGTGGTCGACTCACGGGAGCAGGTGCTCGCCGCCTTCCACACCAGCCGCGGGCGCGCCGACGAACTGGACGACGCCGGCGATCCCGAGGCCCTGGCCGAGCGCTTCGGAGCGCGCCGCGTGCTGATCGTGCGTGAGGGTGCGCTGGAGGAGCTGGTCGAGCGCATCGCGCTCAGGCTTCGGCCGGACGACGACTATGCGACCCAGTGGCTCACCCTGCTCCGAGCGCTGCGTGAGCTGACCGCGGCCGGGCGCATCCGCATCTGGCCCACGCCCAAGAAGAGCGTGCCCATCCCCTCGCCAGCCACGCTGAAGCGCGCCCTCGACCTGCTGCTGCCCGACGGACGGGCCATCGTGTTCGGCCTGTGGCACGCCCAGGAGCTGGCCACGGCCGTGGTGCTGCGTCGGCGCGCGGGCGCCATCGACCTGGTGGCTGGCCCCGACCTCCTGCGCGAGTGGGCCGGGCCCTTGGGCGGCGACTTCCGTCGCGACTACCGCGTCCTGGTCGACGCCGTGACGCGCTCGGTGGCGCCGGTTCACCTGGGGGTCTTCGCCGAGGCGGAGAGCCTGCGCAGGCTGCTGCGTCGCCCCGAGGCCGGGGCCTGGGCGGCGGCCGCGGCCACGCGTGATCTGGTGATTCACCCGATGCCGCCCTACCTCGCGGTGGCCCTTGGGGCCGACGTCGCCAACAGCGCGGCGCGGGGAGCGGCGGCGCTGCTCGGAGGCGTGGATCTCTTGCGCGCCTTCCGGCCACTGTTGGGCTACGTGCGCAGCCGCGTCTCGGAGGTGGCCTCCTTGACGGCGACCCTCGGCTTCAACCCCCTCGACGCCCTGGCTCAGAACCTGCGGCAGCGGGACGAGCCCGACGAGCCCTGAGGCTCGACGCACGCCCCATCGAGCAGCGCGTGCACCATCGGGCGCCGTTCATACGCCCCATCGAGCGCAGCTCATACGCCCCATCGAGCGCAGCTCATACGCCAGAGACAACGCCGCCCGCGGTCGGAGAAGGGCAGGGTGACCACGGGCGACGCGGTTGGGGGAACATGTCTCGGCACTCCGAGTGGGCGCGGAGGAGTGTTACTCCGAGACGGCGCCGTCCCAACCTCTTACGCACGGGAACATGCCCTAGAATCCCCTTCAAGTCCTTGAGGAGAATCAACCCATGGAGAAAAATATCAGCTCCCGAGCCGGCCCGCGAGCTGCTCCGCCAAGTAGCGAGACAGGGTCATGGCGGGCGTCATGGTGTGACTCGAGGCGCTCGAGGGGAAGAGCGAGGTATCGAAGACGTAGACGCCCTCTTCGCCGTAGAGCGATCCGTCGGGAGCCACCGCGCCCTGCCTTGCGGAGTGGGCCATGCGCGCGCTGCCCTGCTGATGAGCGCTGAGAACGGGCGTGGTCGCGGGCTCGAAGTCGAGCTCGTCGATACGCGCGAGGTCCGCGGAGCTGCGGATCTCCAGCGCCGGGATCGACGGCACGATGACGCGCGTGGCGCCCGCTGCCAGATACACCCGGGCCGCCACGCGCGCCGCGTGCCGGAAGCGCGCCTTGTGCTCGTCCGCCTGCTCGTAGCGGATCAGCGGCCGGCCGTCTTCGCGCAGCGTCACCCGGCCCGAGGGCGCGTCGGGCGTGAGCAGCAGCGACGCGGCCAGATGCGCGTACTGCCCCATGGCGCGCACGCTGCGCTCGCCAACCCAAGGCAGCAGCGTGGAGACGATGCCCGGCGTGCCCATGATGGCCTCGATGCGGAATCCCCAGAGGCCGTGCTCCGGATGGTCTTCGCGCTCGAACTCGGTGATGGCGTAGGCCTGGGGGATGCCCCGGAAGGCGTCCACGCGCTGCTCGAAGAAGGCCACGATGGGCAGCTGCGGTTGCAGCATCAGGTGCCGGCCCACGTGCGGGTTGCCGAGGCCGGATCGCAGGAGCAGCTGCGGCGTGCTGACGGCGTTGGCCGCGACCACCACCACACGCGCGCGCACGCGGACCGACGCGCCCTCGTGGTAACCGCGCGCGTCGAGGGCGCGCACCGAAACCTCACGCGCGCCGCGT
>JAADHO010000237.1 GCA_013151775.1 Deltaproteobacteria bacterium
CGGCAGCTGGAGGCGTCGCCTGTGCGCCCTGGGCCGCGGCCTCTCCCTGACGGTAGAAGGCCAACCCCATATCGTAGTAGGCGGCGGCTCGGATCTCGCGGCTCGCCGGAGGCGCTGTGGCGGCCAGGAACGAGCTGCGCGCTTGGTCCAGGTCGCCGCCCGCCATCAGCGCGAGCCCACGGTCGAGGTGCACGGCGCCCTCGGACGGCAGGCGCCTCACGGCCGCCTCGTAGGCCTCACGCGCCGCCGCGTAGTCCTGCTCCTGCATCCGCTGGTTGCCGCGCTCCACGTCGGCGTCGTGGCTCTGAAAGAGCTCGAAGGCTAGGGCCGGTGAGCTGACGAGCAGGCTCAGGGCGAGGGTCGCCGCGGGCAATGTCCAACGCAGATAGCTCATGCGCGCCTCCTTCTGCGCCGCCCGATGAACGCGGTGGGCAGCAGACCCTCGAGCACGAGCAGCAAGAAGGCGGGCAAGAGCACCAAGGCGTAGCGCTCCTCGTCCACCGTCACCCGTCGGGCGCGTCGCTCGGCTTGGCGCATATGCCGCATCTCTCTCCGGATCTGGTCGATGCCCACACTACCTCGTCGGGCTCGAAAGTACTTCCCTCCGGTGCTCTCGGCGAGCGCTCTGAGTCGCGTCTCGTTCTCGGCCGTGAGCGCGGAGGTCACGAGCTCACCGTTCTGGTCGCGCATGTAGCCGGTCCATGTGCCATCTGGCGAGTAGGTCGGAATGGGCTCCCCCGAGCGCGAACCGATGCCCACGACGTAGAGCTTCACGCCTTCGTCTGCGAGCTCCTGCGCGGCGGCCTCGGGGTCGCCCTCGTGGTCTTCGCCATCGGTGATCAGGATGACCACGCGCGCCGGCTGCACGCTGTCGTCAGCGGGTCCTTGCTGCTGATTCGAGCGATCGAGCAGGCGCTTCGCGGCGATCAACGCGCGGCCGATGGCGGTGCCGCCCACGGGCATGTCGTAGGGCCCCATGTCGCGCAGGAAGAGCTCGACGGCTGCGTAGTCCGTGGTCATGGGGAACTCGATGGTCTCTCCGGCGAAGGCGACCACACCCACGCGGTCGCCGCCCAACTCTTCGAGGAAACGAGTGAGCTCGGCCTTGGCTCGCCGGATGCGATCGGGGCGCACATCGCGGGCGAGCATACTCTTGGAGAAGTCGAGAGCGACCACCACGTCGATGCCGCGCTTGCGTAGGACTCGTGTGCGGCTGCCGTAGCGTGGACCGGCCAGCGTGATCACGAGCAGGGCGAGGCCGGCCAGCAGCAGCACGGCGCGCGTCGCACGCCAGGGTGCGGCGCGTCCCACGACGAGTCCCTTCAGCGTCTGCTCGTCGCCGAGGCGTTGCGTCGCCCGGCGCCGCAGCCGCGCTGCCAAGAACGCCAGGCCGGCTACCACGGGCAAGGTCAGGAGCAGCCAGAGTAGATCCGAGTCGCGGAAGCTCATGGCCACCTCCGGAGCAGCAGCAGGCTGGTCAGCGCCTCGAGCAAGAGCAGGAAGAGGGCGGGCCAGGCGAAGGCCGGGTAGAGTTCTCCGTAGACGCGTCCGGCATCTTCGATCTCGCTCTTCTCCAGGCGGTCGAGGATGGTGTGGAAGCTGCGCTCGAGGCCCGCCCGATCGCTGACCGCGAAGTACTCGCCGCCTGTGCTCTGGGCGATGCCGCGCAAGAGCTCGGGGTTCACGGGGAAGTTGCCGCGATCCCAGATCGGCTGGCCGAAGAGGTCGCGTCCTCGCTGCACTCGGGCGTCGTCCGACTGGCCCATCAAGATCGTGAACACCTTCACCTGCATGGTGTGGGCGAGCTCGGCCGCTTGGTCTGGCGTGATGTTGCCCGAGTTGGAGTCGCCGTCGGTCAAGAGGATCACCACCTTGCTCTTGGCGTGGGAGCGGCGCAGGCGATTCAGGGCGGTGCCGAGGGCGTTGCCAATGGCCGTGCCGTGGCCATCGATGGCGCCGAGCTGCAGTTGGGAGATGGCCTCGCGCAGGGCGGCCTTGTCCGTGGTCAGCGGCATCAGCGTGTAGGCGTCGCGCCCGAAGACCACCGCGCCGATGCGGTCGTTCGGCCTTCGACGGATGAAGCTGTCGACGACGGCTTGCGTCGCGCGGAAGCGATCGGGGCGAATATCGGACGCCTGCATGGAGCCCGACATGTCGAGCGTGAGCACGATGTCGATGCCCTCCACCTCGCTCTGGTCGCGAGCGTGGATACTCTGGGGACCCATCAGGGCGAGGGCCAGGAGCGCCACCGCGGTGACGCGCATGGCCATGGGCGCGGGCAGGAAGAAGAGCTTGCGCCCGGGGCCGGCCATGGCCAGCTCGTGCACTCGGCTGAAGAGCAGGCGCGGTCGGGCGCGGCGTTGAACGTACGCGCGCGCTGCGAACACCAAGGGCACGGCGAGCAGCAGGAGGGCGGCCCAGGGTCGCTCGAAGCGGAAGCTCTCCTCGCGCAGCGGCACCTCGAAGACGCTCTCGACGAAGTACGCCACGGCGTAGCTCGTCGGCACGAAGAGGAAGAGCACCCAGGCCACCGGGAGCAGCGCGTGCAGGACCCGTCTCATGACTTCGGATCCTCAGGCGCCGCGCTCTCTGCGACCTCTTCGGTCTCTGCGCTCGTCGGAGCCTGTTCGCTCTCTGCGACCTCTTCGGTCTCTGCGCTCGTCGGAGCCTGTGGGCTGTCTGCGACCTCTGTGCCCTGCGCGGTCTCTTCGGTCTGCCTCGCCGAGTTCGGCTCGTCCGTTGCGTCGTCCATCGCGTCGTTGGCGTATCGCTCCGGCGTCCGGACCGCCGCGGCGCTTCCGACCGGGTCGCGACGCTGAGGCATGCTCGCGCGCACCATGCGGAAGGCCTCGGAGAGCAGGCGGTCCATCTGCTCGGCGTCCACGTCGGCGCGCGCGAATTTGATCAGATCGCACTCGCCCAAGACCGCTGCGATCTCATGCGCGCTGAGGCCCACGGGGTTCAGCGCGAGCAGCCGCTGGATGATCTCGTCCGTGGTGCTCTCGAGGCCGTCGAAGCCGTAGCGGGCGCCGAGGTAGTCGCGCATGGCGTCGCTGAGGCCGTCGATCCACTCCTCGCCGCGCTCCTCCTCGAGCGCCTTGGCGCGTCCCCCACGCAGGCTCTCGAGGCGCGCGATGGCGAGCTCCCAAGGCGGCCTCGGTGGCGGTGGTGGTGCGGCCTCGCGCTCGCGCTTACGCCACCAACGGGCCGCGAGCAGCGTCAGCAGGACGATCAGGACCAAGGCCAAGAGGCCGCCCGCGAGCCAGGCCAAGGTGTAGTCCTCGACCATCAGGCTCACGGGCTCCGTCGGCGGCTTGGGCTCCGCGTGGGGCTCGTTGCCGAGGGCGCTGCCCACGTGGAGCTGAAACGATCGCGTCTCGACGTGGCCGATCACCCCGCCGCCCGTGACCACGCGCAGCTTCACCGCTGTCAGCGTCACGTCGCCAGGCGCGAGCACGATCAGCCGCAGCTGAAACACGAAGGTGTGGCGACCGCCCGTGCCTTGCTCGACGCGGCGATGCTTCTCCAGGATCTCGAAGGGCGCGAAGCTCTGCTCCGGTACGGCGACGTCGTCCTCGAGGGGCACATCGGCGCGAATCTCGAGCGTCAGCGCGTCGCCCGTGACCAAGCCGTCCGTGGGCGTCAGAGTCGTGGTGAGCCGCGGCCGATGTTCCGCCGGCAGCTCGGGCGCGTCTTGCGCGTCGTTCAGGGCCTCGCCCGCGTCCGTCTGCGCTGCGTCGTTAAGAGCCTCGCCCGCGTCCGCCTGCGCTGCGTCGTCGGCGTCTGCGCTCGCGTCCGCCTGCGCTCCGGCGTCCAGCCAGCCTGCGTCCATGGCCGCATCGGCGCTCTGCGCCGCGAGCGGCGTCGTCGGCACCAGCAGGCCTGCGATCAGCAACCACGACCGGACCCACGCTGTGGAGCGACGCGTCATCGGTACCCCGACATGCGTCGTCTGCGGCGCCGGAAGAGCTCGGAGATCGGCCGCACGTAGTCGCGATCCGTGCGGATCGTCACCTCGTCCATGCGCAGGCGCTGAAACAGCTGCTCACGTTCCGCGCGCTGCCTCGCCACCATGTGGGCGAAGGCGCGGCGCACGCGTGGATCCGAGGTGTCCACCTCCAGCTCCTCTCCCGTCTCCAGATCCTCGAGCAGGGCGATGCCCACGTCGCTCAGCTCCTCCTCGCGCGGGTCCACGACACTCAGCGGGATCAGATCGTGGCGTCGGGCGGCGACCTTCAGTGAGCGCTCATAGCCGCCGGTGATGAAGTCGCTGATCAGAAACGCCACGGCGCGTCGATGGCTGACGCCACCGAGCATGTCGAGGGCGGCCTTGAGGTTCGTGCCCTCGTGCTCGGGCTTGGCGTTCAGGATCTCCGTGACCACGCGCATCACGTGTCCACGGCCCTTCTTCGGCGGGACGAAGCGCTCTACCCGGTCGGTGAAGAGGATCAGCCCCACGCGGTCGTTGTTCTTGATCGCGCTGAAGGCCAAGAGCGCGGCCACCTCGGCCACGACCTCGACCTTACGCCTGTCGCTCGAGCCGAAGCGCTGGCTGGCGGAGAGGTCCACCAGCAGCATCACGGTCATCTCCCGCTCCTCCGTGAACACCTTCACGTAGGTGTCGCTCATGCGCGCGCTGACGTTCCAGTCGATGAAGCGCACGTCGTCTCCGGGCTGGTACTGACGCACCTCGCTGAAGGCCATGCCCTTGCCCTTGAAGACGGAGTGGTAGCTGCCCGCGAGCTGATCGTTGGCCAGTCGAGAGGTGTGGATCTCGATCTTCCGAAGTTTCTTGATCAGCTCGCGCGGGATCATGGGTCGCTCGTCAGCTCCGGGGAGTGGCGGAGATCAGGGCACCTCGACGGCGTCGAAGATGCGGCGCACGATCTGGTCGCTGGTGATCTCCTCGGCTTCCGCTTCGTATGTGCGGATGATGCGGTGGCGCAAGACGTCCATGCCGATGCTCTTCACGTCCTCGGGCGTGACGTAGCCGCGGTGCTTGACGAAGGCGTGGGCGCGCGAGGCGACGTTGAGCGCGATGGAGGCGCGTGGTGAGGCGCCGTGGGCGATCATGTCGGTGAGATCCTTCAGGCCGCCGCGCGACGGGTTGCGCGTGGTGGTCACGATCTCGACGATGTAGTCTTTGATCTTCTCGTCGACGTAGACGTGGCCGATGCTGCGCCTCGCGTCGAGGATCTGCGCGATGTCCGTGACCTTGTTGACCTTCATGGGGTCGGGCACGCCCTCTTCGCCTGCGCGCGGTCCGAGCAAGAGGTGGTCGCTCATGCGCTCCATGATCGTGCGCTCCTCCTCGGGCGTCGGGTAGTCCACACGCACGTGCATCATGAAGCGATCCACCTGCGCCTCCGCGAGGGGATACGTGCCCTCCTGCTCGATGGGGTTCTGCGTGGCCATCACCAGGAAGGGCGGCGCGAGCTTGTGCGTGGTGTCGCCGATCGTGACCTGCAGCTCCTGCATGGCCTCGAGCAGCGCGCTCTGCACCTTGGCGGGCGCGCGGTTGATCTCGTCGGCGAGCACGAGGTTCGCAAAGATGGGTCCCTTCTTGGCCGTGAACTCACCCGTCTTCTGGTTGTAGATGACGGTGCCCACCACGTCCGCGGGCAAGAGATCCGGCGTGAACTGGATGCGGCTGAAGTGCGCGTCCACCGTCTGGCAGAGGGTGTTGACGGTGAGCGTCTTGGCCAAGCCCGGCACACCCTCGAGCAGGATATGCCCTCCGGTGAGCAGCCCGATCAGGATGCGCTCGACCATCTCATCTTGGCCCACGACGACCTTGCGCACTTCATGCAGGATCGGCTCGATGAAGGCGCTCTCGCGCTGGACCATTTCGTTGACGCTTCGGACGTCCATCGCATCTCCTCTTCGCTCGCGGGCCACCCGCGAGACGGCTCGGGCAGCTAGCACGACTGCCACCCCGGGAGCAACACGCGGGCCCCTGGATGATTCCCGGCGAAGCCTCCCCCGCCGCGTGAATCGGGCCATTCGATGCAGCCCTGCTCAGGCTGGGCCGAGGTATGGCGCATGGTACAGTCGACCTTTGTGGCTCACCGCCATGCTTCGAATCGTGAGCCTGCATGGGTTCATCAGCACGCAGAACTTAGAGGTCGATATGGCATTTGCCCACGAGCAACGAGAAGCGCTCCATCTGCTGCACGGCATCGAGAACGGCACCGTGAAGAGCGCCGACACCGCACGACTCATCGCAGAAGCCGACCCGGCGCTCGTCTACCTCATCCTGACCTGGCTGCGGAGTCGCTACGGCGGCGATCACCCCGCCGCAGAGGGTGTGCTCGGTCGACTCGTGGAACTCACGAGTCAGCACGCCGCAGTCAAGACGAAGATGCGCGAAGGCAAAGCCGATTCGGTCGTGACCTGGTTCGAGGAGGATCACAGCTACCGAGACTTCGGCGACATCGCGTTCGTCGCGCTGATCGTCGAGAAGCTCGAGAGCTAGCACGCAGCGACTGATCGCTCACTGGCCCGAAGACGTCAGTACCACCAAGAGTTGAAAGTGGATCTGGGCTAAGCGACGCCCCGACGGCGTGCTTGACGAGCCCGAGGTGCCGACTGGGGACCCTTGGTCGAACGATCGACGCGTTTCGCCTGGCGGGCATCCTTCCCAGCCTGATCGGCCGCGGCGCCCTCGGGATCCTCTTCGGCGGCCTTCTCGGCGGCTTCGGCCAGGGCCGCGTTCTGGGCAGCGATCTCCACCGAGCGCGCCTCAGCGTCCTCCCTGAGATGGCATTTCTTGTACTTCTTCCCGGAGCCGCAATGGCATGGGTCGTTCCTGCTGATCTTGGAAATCGGATTCTCCGTGATGAGTGAGGCCCGGATCATGGCGCCGAACCTCGCTCGGCGCCATGAGAGGCGCGCCCTCGTCGCCAGCCCGCGCTTGACGTCGCCCCTCGCGTGCCGATAGCTCCCGGACATGACTGATTCCATCTCCCACGAGCTTCTCGAACGCGCCAAGCGCGTGATCCCCGGCGGCGTCAACAGCCCCGTGCGCGCCTTCCGCTCCGTCGGCGGCGAGCCCGTCTTCGTGCGCGAAGCGCATGGCGCCACCTTGGTCGGCGCCGACGGGCGCGAGTACGTCGACTACGTCGGCTCCTGGGGGCCGATGATCCTCGGCCACGCCCACCCCGAGGTGGTGAAGGCCGTGCAAGACGCAGCCGTGCGCGGCACGAGCTATGGCGCGCCCACGGAAGGCGAGATCGCCCTCGGGGAGCTGATCGCCGAGTTGGTCCCCTCCATGCCCATGAGTCGGCTCACGTCGAGCGGCACGGAGGCCGTGATGGGCGCGCTGCGCCTGGCCCGCGGCGCCACGGGGCGCGACATCGTGGTGAAATGCGACGGCGGCTATCACGGCGGCGCCGACTACCTCTTGGTCGCCGCCGGCAGCGGCGCGGCCACCCTCGGCGAGCCCGACAGCGCCGGCATCCCCCGCGCCATCGCCGCCACCACGGCCGTCGTGCCCTACAACGACGTGCCGGCCCTCGAGGCCCTCTTCGCCGAGCGCGGCGCGGAGATCGCCGCCGTCATCTTCGAGCCGGTCGCCGGCAACATGGGCTGCGTGCCCCCCGAGCAGGCCTGGCTCGACGCGCTGCGCAAGCTGACCCGCGAGCACGGCGCGCTGCTGGTCTGCGACGAGGTGATGACGGGCTTCCGCGTGGGACTTGGCGGTGCTCAGGCGCGCTACGGCATCGAGCCCGACCTCACCTGCCTCGGGAAGATCGTCGGCGGAGGCTTGCCCGTGGGCGCCTACGGCGGCTCGGCCGAGCTGATGAATCAGGTCGCGCCCATGGGGCCCGTCTACCAAGCGGGGACGCTCAGCGGGAACCCCCTCGCGGTCGCCGCCGGCATGAAGACCCTCGAGCTTCTGCGTGCCCCGGACGTGTACGAGCGCCTCGAGGTGATCGGCGCCAAGCTGCAGACGATCTTGGAGGAGGAGGCTGCCGGCGCCGGCGTGCCGCTCACCGTTCAGCGCGTGGGCGCCATGCTCACGCCCTTCTTCACGGACGCGCCCGTGCGCAACTTCGAGGACTCATCCTCTTGCGATCATGCGGCTTTCCGCCGCTGGCACGCGGCCCTGCTCGAGGCGGGCGTGCACTGGCCCCCGAGCCCCTACGAGGCGGGCTTCCTCTCCCTCGCCCACGACGACGACGCGATGGCGAAAACTCGCGCCGCGGTGAAGGCCGGCTTCCTCGCCGCAAGTCAGCGAGACTAGAGAGAAATCCACCTTTTCTTCATCGCCATGCGGAGCTTGACCCCCCCCTAGGGCCATGCTAGACGGGCGCCGCTTGGACGATGGGTCCAGCCGTTGTTTGGAAATCCTTTTTGGTCGCGTCGCATGCCGTTCTTCTCGTTTGGCCCAGAGGGTCGCAAACAGTTCGAGCAGTTCGGTCGTGTGAGCACGCTCGGGCTAGAGCTCGGGCTGTCCATCGCTCTGGGCTTCTGGGGCGGCCAGTGGCTCGACCGCAAATTCGGCACCGGCGGCTGGCTCACCTGGGTGGGCTTCGCCCTGGGACTCACCGCCGGCGTGCGTAGTCTCTACGTGCTGGTGCGCCGCACCCAGGCCGAGCTCTCCAAGACCGACCCTGAAGGCAGCCTCGACGATTCGACCCCAGACCTCGACTCCCCCGACGACGCTCCCGAGTCTCCCTCAGATCAGTCTCCACCAGACCAACCTCCCCCAGACTCCCCGTGAACCCCAGCATCAAGCGCA
>JAADHO010000164.1 GCA_013151775.1 Deltaproteobacteria bacterium
GTCGACGACGGCAAGTCGACCCTGATCGGCCGCCTGCTGCACGACACGGGCATGGTCTATCAAGACCAACTCGACGCTGCGCAGCGCGCGAGCAAGCTCGAGGGCGGCAAGCTCGACTTCTCGCTGCTCACCGACGGCCTCAAGGCTGAGCGCGAGCAGGGCATCACCATCGACGTCGCCTACCGCTACTTCGCGACGGAGAAGCGCAAGTTCATCATCGCGGATACGCCCGGACACATTCAGTACACGCGCAACATGGTCACGGGCGCCTCCACCGCGAACGTGGCCTTGATCCTGATCGACGCGCGCCTCGGTGTGCTCTCACAGTCGCGGCGACACGCCTACATCGCCAAGCTCCTGAGCATCCCGCACCTCGCCGTGTGCGTGAACAAGATGGATCTCGTCGGCTACGATCAGCAGGTCTTCGAGCGCATCGCCAAGGAGTTCGGCGAGTTCGGTCGCGAGCTCGGCATCAAGGACGTGACCTTCTTCCCGGTGAGCGCCCTCGAGGGCGACAATATCGTCAAGAACTCGCCCAAGACGCCTTGGTACGACGGGCCCCATGTGCTCGAGTATCTGGAGAGCGTGCCCGTCGCTGCCGAGCGTGACCACGAGCACCTGCGCTTCCCCGTGCAGTACGTGATCCGTCCCGACCTCGACTACCGCGGCTTCGCGGGCGAGGTCGCCTCGGGCGTCATCAAGCAGGGCGACGAGATCCTCGCGCTGCCCTCGGGCAAGCGCTCGAAGGTGCTCAGCATCGACACCTACGACGGTGCGCTCGAAGAGGCCTACACGCCCCAAGCCGCCGTGATCCGCCTCGAAGACGAGATCGACGTCAGCCGCGGCGACATGCTCGTGCACCCGGACGACCTCCCGCGCGTGACCCGTGCCTTCGAGGCACATCTGGTGTGGATGAGCGAGGATCCGGCCGATCTCGAGAAGACCTATCTGCTCAAGCACACGTCGCAGACCGTGCGCGCGCAGCTCGACTCCATCACCTGGAAGAAGGACATGGACACGCTCGAGGAGCTGCCCGCCACGGGCCTCGAGCTGAACGACATCGCCCGGGTCCACGTGAGCTGTCAGCGCGCCCTCTACTGCGACGGCTACGAAGAGAACCGCAGCACCGGCGCCTTCATCGTGGTCGACTCACTGACCAACGACACGGTCGCCGCGGGCATGATCATCGAAGAAGATCGCTGTGAGCAGGATCTCGAGCACGTGCTCGGGGAGCTGCGTGCGGGCTCGGCCCTGACGCCCAAGACACAGGTCAGCGCCAAGGAGCGCGCCCACCGCATGGGTCAACGCGGCGCCACCGTCTGGCTCACGGGCCTGCCCGGCTCGGGCCGTTGGTCCCTCGCCTACATGCTGGAGCGGCGCCTCTTCGACCAAGGTCGCGCGGCCACGGTGGTGGACCCGACGGGTGAAGACCTGCGCTCGATGATCTCCGCCGCCAAGGCCTGTACCGAGGCGGGCCTGGTGACCATCTGCGCCTTCCCGAGCTACGGCAAGCAAGACCGCGCCGAGCTGCGCGAGCGCGTCGGTGGGGAGCGCGTGATCCAAGTCTACGTCAACACGGATCCGCAGCTCTGTCGTGAGCGACGACCCAACGCCGACTTCGAGGGCTTCGAGCCGCCGGACCACCCGGAGCTGACCATCGCCCTCGACAAGGTGCGAGTCGAGGCCGCCGCCAAGCTGATCCTCAGCGCGCTGGCCGAACGCGGTCAGTTCGAGGCGTGAGCAAGGCGCCGCTGCCGTGACCACCCGAGCCTCGTCCGCCGACCGCGCTGATGAGGCGAGCATCGGTGACGTCAGCCCGGCGGAGCGCGAGAAGCGCCGCTGGATGCTGGGCTCCACCTTCGTGAACTTGGCGCTCGCCCTCGGCAAGCTCGCCTGGGGTCTCGAGGTCGGCAGCCACGTCGTGCTGGCCGATGCCGTGCACAGCGCCTCGGACGTCTTCGGCGCCTTCCTCGTCTACCTCGCCGTGCGCTTCGCGCCCCATCGCTCACGGCGCTTCCCGGACGGACTCTTCAAGCTCGAGGACATGGCGGCGCTGCTAGGCGGCGTCGGCGTGATCTTCGCAGGCTGGGAGATCATCCGCTCCGTCTTCCTCGCCGGAGCCGAGTCCGAGGCGCGCATGCCGCTTCAGACCTTGGCCTTCATGGGCGTCGTGCTGCTCGTGCAGATGATCTTCTATCGCTACGAGGATCGCGCCGCCAAGCGCCTCTCGTCGCCGGGGCTCGCCGCCGACGTGGTGAACTGGCTCGGCGACATCGGCGCGGGTGTGGTCGTCGTGGCGCAGCATGCTGCACGTACCCCACGCCCAAGAAGCCGCCGTCGCGGTGATCGTGCTGCTCGTCTTCCACGGCGCCTACGAGGTGATCAAGGGCGCGCTGCTCTCACTGCTCGACGCCGCCACCGCCGAGCAGGAGACGGCCACGGCGAGGGAGCTGCTCGAGCGCCACGCACGCGTGAATCACATCCACGATCTGAGGCTCAGACGAGCGGGAGGCGCGCTGTTCCTGAACGCGACCCTGATCGTCGACGCCGCCGACTTCGAGACCGCCCACGAGGTCGTGGATGCGCTCGAACTCGCGCTGCGCGAGCGCATCCCACGCCTCGAAGGCGTCATGCTGCACTATGAACCCTCGCAGAGCTGATGCTCGAAGAGCGTTGAAAGGTCGGTGACCTTCCTTCGGCCCGCCGCTTTGGCCGCGAAGCCGCTGCCGGTGGAAGACTTGGATCGAATTTCCGGACGGACGTACTAGGATGCGCTGATGCCCGCCTATGTAGTTGTCGGAGGCTTCTTCCTGGCCTGCGGCGCGTTGGTTTGGAGTTCCTTGACTGACCGGCGGAAACGCCGGCGGCGTATGGGTCGCTGGGGTGAGCTGGCGCGCTCGCACGGAGGGCGCTACCAGCCGCCGCGTCTGCTCGATTCGGGCGTCTCGGCCGAGTTCGTGGTGGGCCTGACCGTGGTGACGCTGGACACCGTGCGCAGACGCGACGGCCGCAACCACAGCACGTTCACCCGCGTGCGCGCGCGCTTCGCCTACGCCGAAGGACCTGTGTTCGGAACGAAGCGGACGAACGACCTGCTCCCGCGTCTGGGCTCGGGCTGGCATGAGCTGACTCTCGAGAATGACGCTGGAGGCATTGCGCTCCAGTGCCGGGACATCGCCGCCACACGCCACGCCTGGACCGCGCGCGCGAGGCAGCTCTTCCAAGAGCGCACGGTCGTGACGTCCACGGACCAAGAGGTCCGCCTGGAGCGCCTTGGGGTGCTGGATGTCGGAGCGAAGCTCGACGCGATGCTCGAGTTGGCCGCGGAGCTCGCCAGCTTCGGCGCGCGTGACGTCACGTCCTACGCCCGCCTGCCCGACGTAGAGCTGCACCCGCCCACGGTAGACCCGCCCACTCCCTTTCGCTGCGTACTTCCCACCAAGGTCGGCGAGATCGAATTCCGTGCGCGCGCCGGTGGTGGTGGTGGTGGAGAGCCTCGCTTGGTGATCGTGCTGCATCACGAGCGAAAGCTCGGGTCATTTGAAGCCACGCTCGGCGACACCAGCGAGGCGAACATCCCTGCCGAGCTGCGCGGCGCCGAGTTCATGCCGCGCTTCGCCAAGCTGGCCGGCGCGTCGCTCAGCAACGCGGCCGGCGATGGCGAGGGCACGCTGACTCTGGAGTGGCCGACGATGCCCGAAGAAGAGGCCGTAACGCGAGGCGTGGAGCTGCTGATCTCCATCCTGGCCCCGCCAGCGTCCGCTGGCGCGTTTCGTTGACGGGCTGTGTGTGCGTTGGCAAGGCTCGTCACACGGGAACGAGATCGACGTGCACGCCCGCGGAGCGCGCGAGGGGCGCGAGATCCCTCGTGTCCGAGGTCAAGACCGTGTCGCCATCGGCGGCGAGCAGCACGACGGCGGCGTCGATCACATCCGCCCGCCGGCTGCGCGAGCAGGGCGCCCGCGCGGCGACCGAGGGCGTCATCTAGCGGCCGAATGTCGAGCCCCGGGAGCAGTCGCGCCAGACTCGCCTGACGACCAGCGCCGCCGCGCCACACCTGGCCGACGACTCCGCCGTGGGTCAGGGGCACGCGCCCCGCGACAAGCTCGCACTTGAGCAGCGCGACGGTGTCGCGGTCGCCCCGCTCCACGGCGATCAAGGCGCCCGCGTCGAGCACGAGGGTCACGGCACCTCGGGTTCGCTTGGTCCCGGGGCACCGCGGGTTCGCTTGGTGCAGGGCTACGAACGGGTCGCGCTCGAATGCGCGGTTGGCGCAGGTGCGGTTGGCGCAGGTGCGGTTGGCGCAGGCATCGGTTGGCGGACCTGGAGGCCCTGACGTATGTCATGTGCTGCCGCCGCCAAGAGACCACGCGCCATCTCGTCCGCCATCTCTCGGGCGAATTCAACAGTCTCCGACGGATCCATGGGCGCTAGCCCAGCCTCGACTCGGATCTCGTATCGGCCGATCTTGACGGGTGCGAGCATCGATGTGTCATAGGACATGACCATTTCATCATCCTGTTGCGAGCGAACGGGAGTCGGCTGCAGGTCAGTCACATCGTAGATCCGCATCTGCCACTGCATGGTCACGTATTCTTTGGTGACCGGTCCGCGGATAAAGAAGCACGCCGGAAAGAGCACGATTGAAGCGCACATGATGAGGGCCGCGGCTCGACCTCGATTCAACTCGCGAACGTCCGCAAAGTCGATTGCTCGAAACCTCACAACGTGCCGTGTCCCGCGCGGCGGGCTCGCAGAGTCTCGCTCCTCGAGGACGCGGCGCGCGACATTCATCCGAGGCAGGTTCGACTGCACGCCACGCTGCACCGCCGCGAAGAACGGCTCGAAATCCTCGGTGAGGATGTCGTTGTTTCTGGTCAAGTCCGCCATCACCAGGTCGCCACCTGAGTTCCGGGCACTCGGTACCAAAGACGTCGTGCGATAGATCTTCGATGTGTAACAGCCTGAAATGGACGCGACACAGAACAACACAAGTGCACTGATGAACACATGTGCGAAATTCCCGCTCTTCGACATCTGCCTCTCCTATGCCATCCCCGTGGCCGAGGTTGGAACTCGTCTATCCACAACAGTAACCGTGGTGGCCGCTCCAGGCGTCACGTCAAGGACATCTGATCGCAACCTCGTGCCCTCCCGAAGTGAGAGTATGAGCCCTGACTCCGACGAGCCGCACGTATACCACACGGCGCGCCGAGGGTCGCAAGCTTTTTGGGTCGACCGCGCGCCTGGGTATCTCGTACCAGGTCGACTGCGTGAAGGTGCTCGAGGAGAATTGAGAACGCCGTTGGAATTTTGCAAGCGGCCGAGCGAGGAGACGACAGATCGAGGAGGCATCGACCATCCGAGGAGGCGTCCCCCATCGACCGCTCGATTCAGAATACACACTCAGCCCTCGTCCCGGAGCTTCACGCCGTCCGGGCGCAGCTCGACCCGGCGCGCCTTGTAGAGCCCGCCGAGGGCGCGCTTGAAGGCCTTCTTGCTGAGCGAGAGGCGCGCGCGAATCTCCTCGGGCGGGCTCTTGTCGTGCAGCGGCAGAAAGCCGCCCGCTTCACGCAGCGCGTCGAGCAGCGCCTGCGTGGCGTCGTCGATGGCGTCGCGGCCCGTGCGTTGGAGCCGGATGTCGAGCTTGTTGTCGGGGCGCACGAGCTTCACGTAGCCGGACAGCTCGTCACCGACACGCAGCTCGCGCGACGCCTCGCCGCGATACACCAGCCCCGTGTGCCTGCCGTCCACCACGACCAAGGCTCCCAGCTCGTTGTGGTCGTAGACCAGGAGCTCGACCTCGTCGTCTGCCTGCACCTCGCTGACGTCGTAGTCGAAGAAGGTGCGCAGCTGACTCGAGGCGATCACACGGTCCGTGCGCTCGTCGAGGGAGACGGCGAAGACGAGTCTCTCACCGAGCACGAGGCGGCGGTGCTGCTCTTTGAAAGGCGCGAAGAGGTCTTTGTCGAGACCCCAGTCGAGGAAGGCGCCGTGCGGACTCAGGTCGACGACCTCGAGCAGGGCGAAGTCGCCGACCACCGCCTTGGGCTCCTTCGTGGTCGCGATGGGGCGATCCTCCGAGTCCTTGTAGACGAAGACGCGCAGCGTCTGGCCCAGCTCGATGCCTTCGGGCACGACGCGATTCGGCAGCAGCAGCTCCTCGCCGTCGCGCCCCAGGTAGACGCCCGCCTCGGCCTCGCGCATGACCTCGAGCGTGCTGTAGCGGCCGATGGGGATGCTCATGCAGCGGGCATAGTCCATTTGGGCGCGGGCGTCGCGCGGGCGAGGCTCACGCGACCGGCCAACTCAGAGGGCCGAGGTCCACCAGCCGTCGCAGAGACGCGCGCGGTAGAGTTCGAGGTTCGAGGCGCCGTCCCAGTTGCTGCCCCAGTAGACATAGCCCGCGCCGAAGTCCACGGAGGCGAAGGCCTCGGTCCAATAGCCGTCGTCGCGGGTGATGGTGGGCGCGATGCGCAAGAGACGAGGTCCAGCGCTCGCGGGCGCGATGCGCACCATCATCAGCTGATGCGACCAGGCGTTGCCTCCGTCGCCATAGGTCGAGAGCAAGAGCCAGCCGCGCACGCGAGGATCGCGGATGCGCCCGATGTGGGTGCTATTTCCCCAGCCCAGGTCGCCTTGATACAGGATGCCGACGCGGTTATCCCAGCCCGCGGCGTCGTTCACGTCCACGGCCATCAGGTTGTCGCAGGTGCGCGTCACCTCCTCGTTTCCCGCGCCGCAGCTGTCGTAGGAGACGTACAGCTCCTCGCCCGCGTCGCCCCAGGCCCAGCCCGAGTGGCTGCAGTTGGTGCCGAGGCGCACGCGCGTGCTGAAGTCGAGAGACCAGGCGTAGGGTCCGTTCCAGGGCGCTGGCGTGCTGCCGTTCTCCTTGCAGC
Organism: Deltaproteobacteria bacterium; assembly: GCA_013151775.1. GTDB lineage: Bacteria > Myxococcota_A > Polyangia > Polyangiales > Houyiibacteriaceae > JAADHO01. The sequence continues at coordinate 6,900 of JAADHO010000164.1, forward strand.
TGCCGACCACGATGCGTGAGCCCGAGGGCGAGATGTCGACGAAGTTCGGTGTGGGGATGCTGGCTTCGCGATCCGAGAGGCGGCCCGTGAGCGTGTCGGTCTCGAGGTCGTAGACGACGATGTCCTGAAGCCCCGTGCACTGACCTCCGCTGGTCATGCCAGCGCAGATCTGGAACGCCCAGTAGCGCATGTCGTTGGAGGCGGCGCCCTCCGCGCCGTTGATGGCCACGTTCGCGCTCGGGTACTCGACGCTGAAGTCGTGCACCAGCTCGTCCGTGCCAGTCAGCGCGTCCACTCGCCGCAGGGCCGCGCCCCGCCGGTAGTAGAGCCGCGTGGCCGTGCCGCCTGTGCCGCTGCCATCCCAGCGCAGCTCGTTGGCCTCACCCACGTCCAAGTTGCGCACGATGCTTCGATCCGCGAGGCGATAGATGGCCGTGCTGCCGTCCGTGCCGAAGGCCGCGACGTATTCGCCCGTGATGTTGGCGGGGCTGAAGCGGCTGTAGCCGTTGGTGTAGTCGCTCGCCGTGGCGGAGGGATCCGACACGTCGGAGATCCTCGTCAGCTCCACGCCCGTCTCGGCGATGGTGAAGGGCGCGCCCGCAGAAGGCACGCCCGAAGCCGGCGAGGGCACGTCCGTGGGGCTGTCGAGGGAGTCCACGAGCAGACCTCGACATGGAGTCACAGGGGCGTCCGCGGAGGCGTCCCTGATGGTCGCGTCCGGTCTCGACGAGTCGGTGACGCGGGCGTCCCTCGAGACGGATCCGTCTCTGGGAGACGCGTCTCCCGGAGACGCGTCCCGCCCACCAGCGTCCGGCGGCGAGCCGCTGTCGACGCCCCCGGCGTCATCGCCACAGCCTGCGGTGCAAGCCAACAACAGCAGACTGGACAAGGCCCAACTCAGCTGCGCTCCGGTCGATCGATGACCCATCCTCACTCCTCCAACGCCAGCAAGGGTGGCGCCGCGCGGGAGCCACGTCAACGTCGACCCCCTGGTGGCCCCTCATTGTACGCGCTCGGCGCCGAGCGCGAACCCTGAGTTCGAGATCAGCGGGCGGCCTGCGTCGATGCGCCGAGGTCGCCGCGAGCTCCCAGCAGCCAGAAGCTGAAGGCGAGGGCGAAGCCGATGGCCGGCACGGGCCAGAAGGGGCCGGCGTCACCCGAAGCGCGGACGTGGTCGACCAGGGCGCCCAGCAGTGGCGCCAAGGCCAAGGTGAAGAGGCTGCGCGCCTGGCTCTCGATGGAGAGGATGGTCGCGCCCTCGGCGCCGTCGCTGACGCGATCGAGGCGGCTGAGCAGCACGGGGCGCCACAGGTTCTGCACGACGTAGAGGGCGATGAAGCCGGCGATGGCGACGCTCGCGAGTTCGACGCGCAGGGCCCAGAGGAGCACGCCGAAGACGATGGCCAAGGCGGCCCAGAGCTCGCGACTGGCGCGCTCGTAGGAGCCGCCGAGGGCACGCACGACGCGATGGGCGTGACGACTCGCGAGCGCGGAGAGCAGGAAGAGGGTCACGTAGACCGGGCCGAGCAGGACGACCGAGCGCTGCGCTTCGTTCAGGCCGGCGTGGGCGAAGAGGCGCGCGCTCAAGGGCAAGGCCGCCGCGAAGAGCACGGGCTGCAGGTAGTCCTTGCTGGCCTTGAAGAAGCCGTCGAAGCCCATGGCCTCGATCACGAGCCTGCGCAGCGGGCGACGCTTGACGGCGCACTTCAGGCTCTGCCACAAGGCGCGACTGAGAGAGCCGAGGGTCTCCTTCTCAGCGCGGATCTCGTCGACCTCAGCCGGGTAGGTGGCGAGGTTCAGCATGTTCAAGAGGTAGGGCGCGATGGCGAAGAAGAAGACGAGGATGAAGTCGCCTGTCCACCAGATGATTCCGCAGGCGATCAGCACCGACAGCGCGGAGCCGAGCTTGCTCCAGGAGCGCGTGTAGCCGTAGACGGCCGTGCGCTCGTCCTCGCGTCCTTGGTTGCGCAGCCAGCTGAAGATCATCGCCTTGTGCGTTCCGCTGCGGAAGGCGTCGCCAACGGCGAAGAGCAACATGGCCAGCATCAGAAGCCCGACCAAGGGCAGCCCCGCGATCTGTCCGGCCTCGGCCAAGAGCCCCGCGCTACCGAAGAGCGCGAAGCTGAGGATGTAGCCACCCAAGCTCACCAACATGGCGCGTCGGCGCCCCGTCCTGTCGGCGAGCACGCCGCTCGGGATCTCGAGCAGCGCCGCGGCGCCCTCTCGCACGCCCACCAAGAGCCCGATGGTGGCGTAGTCGAGCTGCATCGCGAGCAGCGCTAGCACCAGCGAGTAGTCGTAGTACTGCTGGTTCTTCAAGAACCCATAGAGGCTGAAGCGTCGGAGCATCGGGGAGCAGTCTACGCCCCGGACGCCGCCACGGGCACACTTCTGCCGGCCGGATTCGTCGATCCCGGACGCAGGCTTCACCCCGTAGTGAGCTGCTGAGCTTGCGCAGCTGACCGACTCCGGCAACGCTGACCACGTGAGCCCCGAAGCGAACACTGACGTCAGCGACCTGCGGGCCATCGCGCGCGGAGATCGAGACGCCCTTGGACGCCTCTACGACCGATACGCGCCGCGCATGCTCGCCCTCGGTCTGGCCATCCTGCGCGATCGGCGCGAGGCCGAAGACATCCTGCACGACGTCTTCGTGCAAGTGTGGGAGCGCGCTGGCGACTACGATCCGCGGCGCGGGCGAGTGAAGACCTGGCTCTATCTGCGCATGCGATCGCGCGCCATCGATCGCGTGCGCTCGCCGGCCTACTCCAAGCGCCGCGCCTTGCCGACCAGCGCGACCTGGCTCACGGGCACCACGACCATGGAGGAACGCGGCGACCACGCGCGGCTGGAGGCGGCGCTCTCGGACTTGCCCACACCCCAGCGCGAGGTGCTGGTGCTCGGCTACTTCGAAGGGCTCAGCAACTCGGAGATCGCCAGCCGCCTCTCGGTGCCCCTGGGGACCGTGAAGTCACGCACCTCGGCGGCCATGGCGAAGCTGCGAGCACATCTTGGCACGGAGCTAGCGCTATGAACTCAGGCACGGACGAGCTCAGCTCGGAGGCCGCCGCGGCGCTGACCTTCGCCGTCGACGACCTCGCGCCCGCGACGCCGCCCGCGCTGACCGATCTGCTGGCGGGGCTACCCACTCGTCGCCACGCGCGCTTCGTCGACGATGTCGCTCGACTGCTCGACGTGGACTCCAGCTGCGCCGATCGGCTGCTCGGCGAGATCGACGACGCTGCGCGCTGGGAGCCCGGCTTCCTGCCGAACATGGAGCTTCTCCACGTCGACGGCGGCGCGAAGGTCACCGACGCCATCACCGGCTTCGTGCGCCTGCCCGCCGGCGCACACTTCCCGACGCATCGCCACCTCGGAGACGAGCAGGTGCTGATCCTGCAGGGCTACTGCCGCGAAGGCGACACGACGCTCGGGCCGGGCAGCATCATCACCAGGCCCGCAGGAAGTGAGCACAGCTTCGACGTGATCGAAGGCGGCTGCGACCTGCTCTACCTCGCCATCGTGCACGTGGGGCTCGAGCTCGGAGAGCTCGTCCTGCGCGCAGACGATCCCCGCGCCTGAGCGCTCTGGGCGAAAATACTTTCGAACCGCTCACGAGGCTCACTCGTAGAGAGGTGATGGAGGTCTCACGACCTCTGCACCCCATTTCCCCGTCAGGGGACGAGGAGCGATGATGAGAGAGAAGACCTATCGCCGACGCGCAGCGGGCATGGCCCTGCTGCTCGCGGCTGTAACTTGGCTTGGATGGACACCTCCCGACGCGCGCGCCGCGGACCACGGCGAGGCGCCCGGTGCGGCCGCGGATCAGCCGGCGGATATCGCGGACTACTTCGCCTGGCACAAGGAGGACGGCGGCATGGTCGTGGTGCTGAGCTTCGCGGGCAACGTGACGCCCGCAGCAGGGCAGACGGGCACGTACGACGCCGATGTGCTCTACGGCATCCACTTCAGCGACAGCGGCTCCGCGGGCACGCCGGCCTACGGCTCGACGCACGACATCTGGGTGCGCTTCGGTCAGAACGAAGCGGGCGAGTGGGGCCTCGAGGTGACGGGGCTGCCCGGCGAAGACGCGCCGGTGATGGGCGCCGTCGGTACGGCCAACACCAGCGCCAGCGGCGCGCAGTTCTACGCAGGCCTGGCGGACGATCCCTTCTTCTTCGACCTTCAGGGCTTCGGAGAGCTGGTCTCCAGCGGCGACGCGACCTCCTTCGACAGCCTGCCCGGTCTGACAAGCACGCGTGACACGCTGGCGGGACAGAACTCCACGGTGATCGTGCTCGAGTTTCCTGCCGCGATGGTCACGAGCACAGCGGGAATGGTCCACACCTGGGCCACCAGCAGCCGGATCGGAAGCTGAGACATGAACCAACTACTACGATTGAGCGTGATCTTGAGTCTCGTCTCGGCCCTCGGCTGTGGCGACGACTCGGCACCCATGGACTCGGGCACGGACACGTCCATGCCGGACACCGACTCGGGCGCGGACTCGTCCATGCCTCCCAGTGACTCGGGCACGGATTCGTCCATGCCGGACAGCGACTCGGGCATGGACGCCAGCGCGGATGGCGGCATGACCGGCTTCAGTTTCCGCAGCGACCTGCCCAGCGCCTACGCTCGTGTCGACCGCATGGGCATGCCAGCCGTGGCGACGGCGCTGATTCCGTCGGCAAAGAAAGACGCATACAACGGCGTCGATCCCAGCGACGACTTCACCACAGCAGCGGGCGGCGCCTGCGCCGACCTAGTGAGCTGTCGTTGGGCCGGTGACTACGTCGCCAGCATCACGGCCATCCATGGGCTGACCAACGCGGGCGGCATGACGCTGAATCAGCAGCTGCTTGGCCTCGGCCTCACAGCCTGCACCGACGGCGGCGCCTGCGCGACCCAGTTCATCTCGGGGACGAGCGGACCGGTGGTCGCGAACCTGGTGATCCCCGACGTGCTCAGCATCGACACCACGGTCGCCGCGGGCTTCCCCAACGGTCGCAAGCTCAGCGACCCGGCCATGGACGTCACCCTCGCCGTGCTGCTCCTCGACATGAGCGTTCACAACCCGGGCACCTTCACCGACCTGAACGGTGACGGCACGCCTGGACCTTCTCTCAACCCGCTGGCCAACGACGTCGCCTTCGGCACGAGCTTCCCCTACGTGGCCGACCCGCACACTCCCTGACCGATCTCATCGCCTCGGGCGTCGCGCTTCTTCTCCTGGGGCGCGGCGTTCGAGGCGACCTCCTCTCCCGGTGACAGCATGTCCAAGTACGCGAGCGTCTCGGCTCTCATCGCGCTCTTGCTCTTGATCGGGCTGGGCGTCCATACGCGCAGCCTCGCCTCCTCGAGGAGCGCCCCGGCGCCAGCGATCAGCACCGCGACCGACGCCTCACGCGCCGTCGCGCGTCTCGACTCGCAGATCGGGGTGGCGACGAGACAAGCCGAAGCTCACGCACGCTCGGCGGCGCCGCTGACTCGCCTCGCCGCCTTCCACGTGGCACGCGCTCGGCTCACGGGTCACTACGCGGACTACCTGTCCGCGGAGCGGGCGCTGGATCAGGCCTTCGAGCGTTCGGGTCCCGCGGGAGGGCCACACCTCGCGAGGGCGCGGCTACATTTCACGCTGCATCGCCTCGACGACGCGAGGCGTGAGCTGGAGCTCGCCACACCTGGTCTGGACATCAATTTTCACGTCGCCAAGCTCGACGCGCTGCGCGGAGAGATCGCCTTGGCCTCGGGCGAGTACGCTGACGCGCGCCAAGCGCTGCTGCGCTCGGAAGCCGTCCACGCGACCTCTGAGAGCGCCTTCCGCTTGGGACTCCTGGCAGAGCAGACTGGCGCCATGGGCGAAGCGGACCGGCTCTACGCTCAGGCCTTCGAGCGCACGCCCGCCAGCGCGCGACAGCCACGCGCGGCGATCCTGCGCAGGCGTGGACTGCTGAGCCTGAAGCGCGGACGCTACGACGACGCGGAGACGCTCTATCGGCAGTCGGACGAGCTCTTCAGTGGCGACTTTCGCACGCTCTCACGACGAGCCGAGCTCTTGGCCCTGCGAGGACATGTGCAGGAGGCCTTGGGGATCCTCCGCAGACTCGCGGAGGAGACGGACGAGCCCGAGCTGATGGACGCTGTGGCAGATATCTATCGCGCGCGCGGCAATCGTCGCGCCGCCGAGCCCTGGTTCGTGCGTGCTAGCGCACGCTACGAAGAGCGCATGGCGCTGCTGCCCGAGGCGACCTTGGGTCACGCTCTGCGGCACACCCTAGCGGGTGAAGACGCAGGCGAAGCACTCGAGCTCGCTCGGCGCAACGTCGCGCTCAGACCCGGGGGCGAGGAGCGGATCTTGCTAGCTCAGGCGCTGGCCAAGGTGGGGCAGCTGGAGCAAGCGCGAAGCGTGCTCGTGGAGGTCGCCGCCTCGCCCTTTCAGAGTGCCGAACTCTTCGCGACACAGGCTGTCGTGCTGCGCGCGCTGGGGGAAGGTCGGGCTGCAAGCGCGGCCCAAGCTCGGGCGGAGGCGCTGCGTCCAGACGCGATGGATCAGCTCGCGTGGCTGGAGCAGGCGTCGGGAGCGAACTCTGGGCATTGACCGATCGAGCGCCGAGTCGCTCAGGCTCCCTTTGGCTGATAGGTGCAGAGCGGATCCTCGGCCATCACGTCGCCGGTGGCGGCGTAGGCGCGACCTCGTGATCCACCACAGATGCGACGATGTTCGCAGCGACCGCAACGACCGCCGAAGGCATCGACGTCGCGCAAGCGCGTGAAGAGCTCCGAGCGCTGGTAGATGGCGATGGGATCTTGCTCGCGCACGTTGCCGGCGACCATGGGCAAGAAGCCCGAGGGCATCACCTCGCCCTTGTAGGAGAGGAACATGATGCCGTTGCCGTCGCGCATGCCGGCGCCGGCCACGCGCGGGCGGCCTCCCGCGGCGGCCTTCTTCTCGAGCACCAGACGCCGAGCGAAGGGCGCCTCCGTGGTGGCGATCACGTAGGGGCGGCGATCCGTCTCCTCGAGCGTCCAGGCCAGCAACTCATCCGTCTGCTCGGGCGTGATCTGCGGCAGCGTGGCGCCGCGACCCGTGGTCACGAGGAAGAAGAGGCTCCAGCGGCGCGCCTTCATCTGCTCCGCCACGCCGGCGATGGCGGCCATCTCGGGCAGCGTGTCGGCCGTGACCAAGGTGTTCACCTGCAGGGGGATGCCCGCGTCGGCGATGTCCTTCGCGGACGCCATGGTGCGCTCGAAGCAGCCATCGATACCGCGCAGCGCGTCGTGCGTCTCGGCCGTCGCGCCGTCGAGGCTCAGAGACATGGCGCCGACGCCCGCCTCCTTCAGACGCATGACGGCCTCGCGCGTGAGCTTGGGTGTGGCGCTCGGGGCGACGTCCGTGTGCAGACCGAGCTCACGCGCGTGAGCGAGGATCTCCCAGAAATCAGGCCGCTCGAGCGGGTCGCCTCCGGTGAGGATCACGACGGGCTTGGGCGTCGCCGCCGCCAGCGCGTCGAGCACGGCGAAGGACTCCTCGCGGGTCAGCTCGTCGGGCAGGCGATGGTGCAGCGCCTCGGCGCGACAGTGCGCGCAGGCGAGCCCGCAGGCGCGGGTCAGCTCCCAATACACACGCCTCGGATGCTCGTAGACGTAGTCGGCGTTGGGCGCGAAGGCAGCGTGTGGGTGACCGCCGGCTGCGTGGGGATGACCTGCGGCGTGCGGATGAGAATCAGCCATGGCCGGAGAATGCCACGAATGGCGCACGAGGCGAGGCGAGGCCGGACGAGCTGCCGTGGTTGCGGATCTGGCCGAGGAGAGCATGCTAAGCACGCGATGATTCCCCTCGAGAAGGTGATGGTGCGCGGGACAGCGTTGACGCCTCTGGAGCCCTTCGTGCGAGGGCGGTTGGGGGACGAGGCCTGGGAGACGCTGCTCGCGAGCATGCCGACGGAACACGCGGAGATCCTCCGAAGCAAGCCCTTGGCCATGAGCTGGTACCCCTTCGCGATGGCGTGGGAATTCTTGCCGCAGCTCCTGCGCTTGGCCGATGGCGACGAGTCGATCCTGCGCGAGCTCGCTCACGCGGGTTTGGAGTACTCGATCAGGCATATCTTCAAGGCGATCTTCAAGATCGGCAGCCCCGGTTTCATGGTGGCGCGCTCGGATATGATCTGGCGGCGTTACTACTCGACGGGCAGCATGACAGCGACGGTCGAAGGGAACGCCGCGCGCGTCGCGGTCCACGATTTTCCGCACCTGCCGCCGCTCTACGACAAGGTGATCCTGCACTCGGTGGAGGCCACGATCATCAAGGCGGGGGGAGAGATCACGCGCGCGCGGCGAGTGCCAAGCTCGACTGACGCGAGCGCGAGCTGCGCCTTCGAGTATGAGTGGCGCTGAGAGACCTCAGACGCGCTGAATGTGCCTCGCGGAGACGCGCGTGAAGCGGTGAACGAGCAAGATCGCCACGGCGAAGAGGCCTGCGCTGAGGCCGACCCAGATGCCGCGCGCGCCCCAGCCCAGGCCGAAGGCGAGCCCGAGGGATAGGGGCAGACCGACGACGTAGTGACCGACGACGTTGGCGACGAAGGGGAAGCGTGTGTCGCCGGCGCCGCGCAGAGCGCCCGCGGCGACGACCTGTGCGCCGTCCGCGAGCTGAAAGACGGCCGCCACGGCGAGCAGCGGGAGCACGGCGCGTATCACGACGGGATCGGGCGTGAAGATGCGCGCGAGAGTCGTGGGAAAAAAGACGAAGAGCGCAGCGGTGGTGGTCATGAACGCCGTCGCCAAGCCGAGGGCGAGGAAGCCTGCCTTGCGCGCGCCGGGTGTGTCTTCGCGGCCGATGGCATGACCCACGCGGACGCTCGCGGCGATGCCGATGCCGAGGGGAACCTGAAAAGTGGTGGACGCCAACATCAAGGCCACGTTGTGGGCGGCGAGGGGCTGTTGCCCCAGCAGCCCGGCGAAATAGCTGGAGAGTCCGAACACGCCCACCTCGGCCAGCAGCGTGCCCGCGACGGGTAGCCCGAGGCGCACGCCGCGCTTCATCAGCTCGGGTTCGAAGTGGCGAGGGGCCGCGCGGCCAGGGAGAGTGCGGAGCGCATAGACGGCCACAGCGCACTGAATGATCGTGGAGATGGTGCTGGCCCATCCGGCTCCGGCGATGCCCAGGCGCGGGATGCCCAACGCCGGCAAACCGAGACGGACGAGGCCCGCGTCGCCGAAGACCAGGGCCCAGCTCACGGGCAGGTTCACTAGGTTCGCGAGCACGACGCCGATGATCAGCGGGCGCGTCACGCCATGGGCCGAGAGCAGGCCGCGGGCGGCGACCAGGACGAGGAAGAAGCCGAGGCCGGGCAACCTCGTCAACACGTAGATGCGCGTGGCCTCTGCGCTGTCTGCGGCGATGCCCGCGTGAGGTAGAATGTAGACCACCGCGGCGATCAGGATGGACAGCGGTACGGTGGCCAGCAGCGCGACGCGTGCGGCGTGCCGGTAGGAGCGGCGAGCCACGTCACTTTCGCCAGATCCGAGGGCCTGCGCGACCAACGGGTCGAAGCCCACGACGAGACCCAAACCGACCACGGCGAGGGTGAAGTAGATGCCGCTGCCGAGCCCCACGGCGCCTAGCTCGACCTCTCCGAGTCGGCCGACGACCGCGGCGTCCACGGTACCCAGGAGCTGATTGCCGAGATGCGTCAGCGCCAGCGGAGCGGCCAGGGCGAAGAGCGTACGCAGCTCACGTAGAGTGGAAGCCATGCGCGCCGGAGCGTGCGCCATGGAGCCGTCGTTGCAAGCCGTGTGTCGCTCAGCGGCAGTGAAGAGCCGAGGCTTCGGATTCGAGCTGAGTCCAGATGGCGTCGTCGAAGTCGAGGGGCGAGATCTTGAAGAGCAGCGCCCGATGTGCCGCGCCCTCGCATGTGCGTGACGACCACTCGATGTTCAGATCGATCGGGGCCCCGGTCTCCCATGGGTCGAAGGCGCGGACGCGAACGCGGTGCCAGTCGTCGTGATCGACGAGGCGCCGAACTTCGATGGCGGACGCCGGGAGGTCGCTCCGCGCGTGGGATCCCAAGCCGGACCCGAGACCGCGAAAATACTCGACGAGCTGCGCTTCCACGTGGACGGGTGTGACGTCGGCGTCGCGCTCGAGCAGGAAGACGAAGGCGTAGGTCCAGAAATCGCTGGCGTCTTGGTCGTAGTAGCCGGGGGAGAATCGCAGCACTTCGCGACCGCGGAAGGCGAGCCCGGGGGCGAAGGCCGGGGGAATGGTGAAGCTGCCACCTCGCCACCCTCGAGGGCTCTGCCACTCATAGGTCGGGGAGGTCGCGCTGGGAGTGGCGGCGCGAGAGCCAGCCCCACCGCAAGCGAGACAGCCGAATGCGAGACAGAGAAGTCGAAATGCTGGTGAAACCATCGGAGTGCTCCTTCGGCACACAATCTCCCAGACCCAAGAAATCTGTCCAATGCATGTTATACAGTGTTGTCATGCACGGCATTCATCTTCGAAACGCTGACCTCAACCTGCTGGTCGTGCTTCGAGCGCTGCTCGAGACGCGCAGCGTCACGCAGGCGGCGGCGCAGCTTGGTGTCAGCCAGTCCGCGACCAGCCACGCTCTGTCTCGCCTGCGCGTGCTCTTCGCAGATCCTCTGCTGGTGCGGAGCGGCCGAGGCATGACCACGACGCCGCGAGCCGACGCCCTGGAGCAGCCCCTCGGCCTGCACCTCGATGGCCTGGAGTTGCTGCTGCGACCGCAAGATGACTTCGACGTCTCCACGGTGCAGCGCACGTTTCGCATTGCGGGTGAGGACTACTTCTCGACCGTCGTGCTCCCGAACCTGCTGGCTCGCGTCGCCCCTCGAGCCCCCGGCGTCGTGGTGGAGATGCTGCCCAGGTCGCCGACTCCAGAGCGCGGGTTGGCGAATCGGGACTTCGACCTGCACGTGGGCGTGGTGAAAGCGAACGCCGCCGAAGCGTCGCGACGGCAGGTGCTGTTTACTGATGACATGGTCTGCGTGCTCCGCCACGGCCACCCAGCGGCGGGCGTGGAGCTGGATGTGAAGACCTACGCCGAGCTGGATCACGTGATGGTCGGGGTCGGCCCACGAGGTCCAACGGGCGTCGACGACGAGCTCGCGAGACGCGGCCTCGAGCGCCGAATCGGCTGCCGCGTAGGGCATTTCGTGGCGGCACCGGCGGTCGTCGCGGAGACCGACATGGTGCTCACCTTGCCTCGGCGTCTGGCCCAGCGGTTCTGCGCCGGACATGGGCTGACCATCTTGGAGACCCCGTTGCCGCGTCTCCCCTTCCAGTACGCGCAATTCTGGCACGCGGCCATGCAACAAGACCCAGGCCATCGCTGGTTCCGTACCCAGGTGCGCCTAGCTGCAGCCTGAGTCGAAGAATACATTTTCTGCACAGCGCGCATGCATGTCATGCACACATCCGACGCATCCCTGAAAGTATCCTGGAAGCTTTCGGAGGAAGCTTTCGGATCTGCTGCTGAAATGCGCTCTGCATGCATATCATGCATGCGTTTAATGAACACATTGCTCGAAGCATCCCAATTCATCCTGGAAGCTTTGGGGAGAAGCTGTTGGCACGAGTTTCGCTGAAGCTTGGCGCATGCTCGCTCTTCTTCACCGCCGTGAGACTTCGAGCGCCATGGGCGCATTGCACGTACGCTCCGGCGAACGGGTCTGGGGTAGGCACGGTTCAGGACTGGGAGTCCACGCATGAGTGACGGCGTCGCGGTGATGGTTGGCCTGATGGCCTGCTTCGTGCCCCTGGGCATGCTGGTGGCGTGGGTGGTCTACATCGCGCGCGTGTCAGGGCTCACGCAGCGGGTGCAGGAGCTGGAGGCCGAGGTCGCGCGCCTCGGTGGCGAGCAGCTCCAGACGACGCGCTACCTTCAGAGTCTCCACGCGAGGCTCGAAGCGGATGCGCTGACGACGCCTGCCGAGCCGGTCGAGCAATTCGCAGCGGCCACCGAAGAGCTGGAGGAGACCGCGGCCCAGGCACAGATCGCGACACCGACCGACGCGCCAGCGGAGACGAAGCCCCCGCTCGAGTCCGACTCGGGCGAGCCCGTGCCCGAGACGCGAGCGCCAGTCCAGACGACGCGCCAAGCGCCCGACGAGGCGCAGGCGAGCCCAGCGCCTTCGGCCGACGCCCCGGTCGAGTCTACGGCTCCGGTCGAGTCTATGGCTCCCGTCGAGTCTACGCTCGAGTCTACGCCTCCGCTCGATCCCCAGCCCGAGGACGCGCCGAACCGAGCCACGCCCAGCAAACCGAGCATGGGTCTGGAGCAATGGATCGGCGTGCGCGGTGCCGCCGCTGCCGGTGCGATCCTGCTCGTGCTCTCCGCGCTCTACTTCTTCCAGTACTCCATCGAGCATGGGTTCGTGACGCCCGCGATGCGCATCCTCATCGGAGCCGTGCTGGGCCTCGGCTGCCTGCTCGCCGGCGAGCTACGCCTGCGCAAGACCCACATCACCCTGGCCAACTGGCTGGACGGCGCGGGCATCGCCATCCTCTACATCACCATCTGGGCTGGGCGCAGCCTCTACGAACTCTATCCCCACTGGGCCGCCAGCCTCGGCATGCTGGCCATCACCGGCACCTGCGTCGCGCTCTCATCCAGAAGACGCTCGACGGTGATCGCCGCCCTCGGACTCTTCGGCGGATTCATCACTCCCCTCGCCCTCTCCACGGGCACCGATCGCCCCATTCCGCTCTTCGGCTATCTGCTGCTCTTGGACATCGCCATGCTCACGCTGGCACGCGCGCGACGTTGGTCCTGGCTCGCGCTGCTCAGCCTCGGCGGCACCTTCCTGTATCAGTTCGCGTGGCTCTCTTTCCGCCTGGACGAAGAGCGCCTCGTGCTCGGAGTCGGCATCTCCCTGGTCTTCGCGCTCGTCTTCAGTGCCTGGCCACGTCCTCGAGCGCGCGAGCAGAGCGAGACGCCAGGCCTCGGCTGGCAGCTGATGCGCACTGCGGGCCTCGTCCTACCCATGCTCTTCGCCTTCATCTTGGCCGTGCGCTCGGATCTCGGCGCACACTTCTGGCCTACGGCGGTGCAACTCGGCGTGCTCGCCCTGGCCGGCTCCGTGCTCTCCGCGCGGCAGAAGAACCCGCTCACGGGCATCACCATCGCGTGCTCCACGGCGGCGGTCCTGCTCGGCTGGGCGGTCGCGCATCCGCTGGTGAACCAAGCGCTGATGGCTCGCTGGGTGGGTCTGGTCGCAGCCCTCGGGGTGCTCATGCACATCGCCGGTGAGCTCGATCGCAGCGAGCTAGGCGCCGCGCGCATGGTGGCGTCGGTCGCACACGCGGCGTTCGCTGTGCTGATGGCGATCGTCACCATCACCAACGCCAGCGACTCTCCGTGGCCACAGCTCGCCTTCTTCGGACTGGCGACGCTGCTGGCCGCTCGAGCGGCCGCCTTCCCTCGAAGCCGACAGCTCCCCGTCGCCGTGGGCGGCCTGGGCGCCTTCGCCTTGGGCAGCGCCTTCGTGGTGAACGTGGGCGAGAGCTGGAGCACGTCTCCGACGCTGCTCGCCTCACTCTGGGTGGCCTTGGCGGCGCTCACACAGGTGGGCGGCGTGTGGCCTCGAGCACGACGGCTGCGGCACGCCTCGGATCACGCGGCGGTGGTCATTGCGGCCTTCTTCATCATCATCCTGCCGAGCGCCGAAGGTGTCTTGGGCGTGGCACCGGTCTACGCCTCCACGCTCGCGCTGGTGGTCCTGGGTCTCCTGGCTGCCACCCGACTCCGCAAGGGCCTGTGGATGGCGCCGATCCTCGGAGCGGCTCTGCTCGGTCACTTCAACGACCTGCAGGTCCACACGTCATCCTCGACCGCGACTCTGCAGCTCGCGGGCATGATGCTCAGCGTCGCCCTCTTCAGCGTCTGGCCGCTGCTCCTCGGACGACGCCGCGACGCCAACCATTTCCGCGTGGCCTCCTTGGCGGCCCCGCTCTACTTCCTGCTCATGCGCAGCGCCTGGCTGCGCGCCTTCGGTCCCGAAGCCCAAGGTCTCTTGCCCGTCGGCCTCGCGGTCGTCTCCCTCGGGCTCGCTGTCCTCGCGCGACGATCCCTGCGCGACGAGAGCACCCTCGACGATCGAGCGACAAACCGCAGCGGGCTGATCTGGTCCTTGGTCGCCGCCACGTCGTTTCTCACCGTGGCCATCCCACTTCAGCTGGAGAACGAGTGGATCACCATCGGCTGGTCCCTCGAGGCGCTCGCGCTGCTCTTGCTCTTCCGGCGCTTCAGACACGCCGGACTCAAGTATCTCGCCGTGGCGCTCGCCTCCGCCGTGTTCATCCGCCTGGTCTTCAACCCCTACCTGCTCGAGTACCACCTGCGCGGCAGCCTGCGCGTCCTGAACTGGCTCTCCTACACCTACCTCGTGCCCGTCGTCTGCTTGTTCGGCATGTGGCGCGTGCTGGCCAAGAGCGAGATCCCCCTGCGGCAATCCTGGGAGCACCCGATCTTCCCCAAGCGCGTCGCCGTGCTCGCTGCGCTGATGGCCTCGGCAGGCATCGTCGTGCTCTTCGCCTGGGTGAACCTCACGATCTTCGACGTCTTCGCCCCGGCCCGTGAGCTGACCATTCCCCTCGACCGCATGCCCGCCCGCGACCTCAGCCTCTCGCTCTCCTGGGCCGTCTTCGCCCTGGGCATGCTGGCCGTGGGGCTGTGGCGCCGGAGCATGCCCCTGCGCGTGGCGAGCCTGCTCTTGATCCTGCTGACCGCCGGCAAGACCTTCCTCTACGACCTCGGACACCTGTCCGATCTATATCGCGTGGCGTCGCTGGCCGGTCTCGCCGTCTCCCTGATCGTCATCTCACTGGTCTACCAACGCTTCGTCTTCCGCACTGAGAAGACCGAGGAGGAGTCCGCATGAGTTCCAAGATCCACCGCGCCGCCCTGGCGCTCCTGCTCGGGCTGCTCGCGCTGCCTTCGACCCAGGCTCAGCCAGCCACCTCGGATCCAGCGGACGCATCTCGGGTCTTCCCCTACGAAGCACCAATTCGGGACATGACTGCGGGCGGCGTGGCGCGCCTACCCATCCCAGCGGCCGTGCTCGCCGAGGCCGCACCGAACCTCGCCGACGTGCGCATCCACGACGCGAACGGGGAAGAGCTGCCCTATTTGATCGACAGCGACGCGCGGCCGGCCCGCGGAGAGCCGACGCCGCGCGAGCTCGATGCCACCATCCTGAACACCAGCCGGCGCATCGAGGGAGCGGAATCTCAGGCGCCGATCTACATCGAACGTTTCGAGCTGTCGCCGCCTCGCGTCGAGAGCGAGCTGGCAGACGGATCGTGGTCGAGGCGTCGTTGGGCGCTGGTCTTCGCCACTCCTCGCGACCGCTTCGTGGCCCAGGTCGTGGTGACGTGGGCCGCCATGGAGCGCCAGATGCCCCTGGCCGAAGGCTCGATCTATCGCTTCCCCTCACCCGAACGCAGTGGGCTCACGCTGCCCCTCGAATTCGCGCCCGAGCAGCCCGAGGAGGACGCTCGCGTCGTGGTCGAGATTCGCGGTGGGGACGGCTACCTCGAACCCACGCTGCGCTTCCGCAGCCACACCTCCCAAGACTCTCCGCCAACGTTGACGATCCCCCTCGAAGAGTCGCTGCGAACTTCGGAGAACGGAAAGACGACGATCCATCTCATCCGTCCGCAAGGGATCGTGCCGGATCGACTCCAGATCAGCACGACCACAGCGAACTTCCATCGCGACGTCCGCGTGCTCGACGTGGCACAGGGCCAGGCCCCATCGACCATCGGTCACGGACTCGCCTATCGACTGCGGGAGGTCCGCGACGCCGAAGAGCTCAGCATCCCCCTGCTGCGCGCCTCGGGTCAGACGCTCACGGTCGAGATCGAAGACGAAGACAGCCCTCCGCTGGATGGGCTCCACTTCTCCGTGGAGGTGACGCAGCCGGTGTTGGTGTTCACGGGAGTCGAGCGCGCGATGTTGCGCTTCGGCGGTGGGCGTGTGCGCGCGCCGCGCTATGACCTGATGGGGATCCGTTCGAGCCTCACCGACGGATCGGGCGCTGAGCGTGCGCGGGTTCGGCTGGGCGAGATCCGCCCGAACCCGAGCTTCGACGCCGGGCCAGCGCTCGCCTTCGCGCTGACCGCCGGACGGCCCGTGGCTCTGCGTGACTTCGCCTATCGCGCCAAGATTCGCGTCACGGGCGCAAGCGAAGGACTCTCCCGGGTGGACCTCAGCCCGGAGGTGTTGGCGGGCGCCAACGACGCGTTGCACGACCTGCGCGTGGTCGACGCAGACGGTCGACAGCGCCCCTACGTGTTGGGCGCCGAAGAATCACAGACGCTCGAGCTGCGAGTGCCGAGCGCCGAGGTGCAAGGCGAGAACTCCGTCTACGAGCTGACACTTCCCGCGTCACCGCTGCGCGTGAGCCGACTTACGCTCGACACAGACGCGAGCTTCCTGGCGCGCCGTCTTCGGGTCACGGGCACCTTGGAGAACGGACGCGTGGCGACGCTGATGAACACCTTCCTCGCGCGCCCGCCCGACACCCACGAGCCGCTGGTGGTCGAGCTCAACACGGCACGCGTGCGCGACCTCCGACTCGAGTTCGACGACGGTGGAGACGCACCCATCGAGCTCTCGCGCGTCAGCCTGGAGGTCGTCGGCTCACCGCTCTTCCTCGTCGCGCCCGACGGAGACTACACGCTCTACTTCGGCGACCCGGGGCTTCAGGCGCCCGTATACGAGCTGAGCCGAGCCCGCGCCTTGGTGCTCTCCCTGCCCGCCGCGACGACCGAACTCGGAGCGCTCGAGCGCAACCCGGCGCACGTGCCACCTGCCTGGTACGAGGGCGCGGACGGTCAGGCGTGGTTGGTCTGGAGCGTGCTGATCTTGGCGCTCTTGGTGCTCGTCGTGTTGACCTTACGCGTGGTCCGAAGCGAGCCCGAGGAGGAGCCCGACGATCCACGAACGACCGAGACGACCAAGACGACGACCTCGTCCACAGATCCCGCGAGCGACCCGGCGCAGACCAAAGGCGAAACCGAGGGAGAGCACGACAAACACGATGGACACACGGAGTCCGACGGGTGAGGCTCGGACATCACGGCCCAGGACGCGCGCAGACGCGCCAGGAGAGACGATGCAGAAGACCCGCACCCAACCTCGACTCAGAGACATGAGTCGCGCCGCCACACGCCACGCCCTGCTGTTGGCCGGGATCAGCCTCTCGATCGCCTGTGGCGGCTCCGCGAGCTCGACCGGCGGGACCACCCCCGTGGCTCACGCAGAGGTCGCTCGGCGTCAGGCGGAGCCCATCGACTACCTGCCCGCCGACAGCTTCATCGTGGCGCAGCTCAACCTGAATCGCCTGCGTAGCTCTCCCTACATCAGCTTCGTAGACCAATGGCTGGAGCTGCTCCGACGCAGCGCGGCGCAATCCGGGACGGACGCGCAGAGCACCTACGAGAGGATCCTCTCCATCTACCGCGGAGCCGACAGCGTGTTCGTGGGCGTGGCCGCATTCGAAGAGGGCGCCGGCTCACGCATCTCCCAAGGCGGCGAGCACGCACCACCGCGCATGGTGCTGGTGCTCCACGGATCCTTCGCCGAGGGCGAACTCGAAGGCTTCTTGCGCGATCCCCCGGGACGCGACCACGAGAACAACCGCGTCGAGACCCGCGACGGGCATCTGGTCGTACAGGCTGGGCGCCGGGACAACGTGCGTGTCCTGCTCGCCGACGCGAACACCGTCGTCCTGGCCGTCGACATGGGCATCGAAGAGGCGCTCGCCGTCGCCAACGGCGCGGAACCGCAGCTGCGCCCCGACGGACCGATGCGCGCCTTGGCCAGCCAATCGGGCCTCGGAGAACACGTCCTCGACGTCTCGGTGCTCGCCACGCCCGAGGCTCGACGCGCGCTGGCAGAGCGGGCCGCGGGGAGTGGAGACAGCACACTGATGGCGGCCTTCGCGGAGACGCTGGAGCACGTCACGGCCTACGTCGCCCTCGCCGACGGAATCCAAATCGGAGCCCGGATTCAGACGAGCAACCGGCTGAGCGCCGTCGCCATTACGCAACAGATCAACCAAAAGCTCGAGCAGACCGCCAACCAGCCCGCGCTGATGCTGATGGGCCTCGCGGAGCCCGTGCGCTCGGCGCGAGCTCACGTCGACGGCACCGCCTCGGTGATCGAGCTCTCCATGGACGACGGGCAAGCGCGCGCGCTCTTGGAGCGAATCGGCGGCCTGGTGAACATGCTCCTCGCGCCGTCGCAAAGCGATCCTCAGCCGATCAACACGCCTTCACAGTTTTGAGTCTCAGACGCGACAGCCGCACACAGGGGCGAGCCGCTCGCTATCTGAGTCTGTAGCCGCCGGAGACTCGCCTCGCGCATCAGGCCGCTACTCGGCGTCGAAGCGCTTCTTGATGCCGTAGCTCTTGAGCTTGTGCACGAGCGTGCGCAGCGGCATCTCGAGCAGCTTGGCGGCGAGGGTCTGGTTGCCACCCGCGCGGCGCAGAGCGTCGACGATCAGGTCGACCTCGTAGCGCCTCACGCGCTCCTTGAAGGCCGCACTCGCGTCCGCCTCCGGAGGCTGACTCACCGGTTGCTGTTCGGAAGAGCCGCCGCGCAGACGCTCCGGAAGATCCACCACGGAGATGATGTTGCCCTGGCAGAGCACGCTGGCGCGCTCGATCACGTTGCGCAGCTCGCGCACGTTGCCGGGCCAGTCGTGCGTCTCGAGGCGATGGCGCGCCTCGGCGTCGATGTCGGAGACCGGGCTCGCCGCGTTGCGCTGCGCCTCGAGCAAGAAGCGCGACGCGAGCGGTACGATCTCCTCCACGCGCTCACGCAGAGGCGGCACCCTCAAGGTCATGCCGTCGAGACGGTAGAGCAGATCCTGGCGAAAGGCGCCGCGCGCCACCTCGGCGTGCAGATCGCGATGAGTCGCCGCGACCACGCGAACGTCCACGTCCCGCTCCTCGACGCCTCCCACGCGCTTTACGCGACGCGTCTCGAGCACTCGCAGCAAGGCCGCCTGGGCGCCCTGGGAGAGTTCGCCCACCTCGTCGAGCAACAGCGTGCCTCCGTGAGCCTGCTCGAAGAGCCCCGGGTGCTCCGTGTCGGCGCCGGTGAAGGCGCCTCGCTCGTGACCAAAGAGCTCGCTCTCGATCAGGTTCTGGGGCAGCGCGCCGCAGTTCACTGCGCGTAGCGGCTGTCCCTGACGTGTACCGCGCTCGTGGATCGCCCGGGCGACCAGCTCCTTGCCGGAGCCCGTCTCGCCGATCACCAACACGGGCAGCTCGGAGACGGCCACCCGGTCGACCAAACGATAGAGTTCACGCATAGGCGCGCTCTCGATCACCGGCTCACCGACCAAAGGTCCGAGGGCGTGGGCGCGCACGAGAGGCGTCTGCTCGCTCGCTCGACGACAGCTGGCGCGCGCCGCGTCGATCAGCTCCTCGGCGCTGACTCCAGCGTCCGGAAAGAGCGCGAGCCCCGCGCGCAAGGGCGGCTCGGCCAGCTGACCGCGGATCAGACCGCCCAACATCGTGGCGGCTACGACGGCGTCGACCTCGGGCAGCAGCAAGAGCACGGCGTTGGGCCCGTGGACGCTCAGGCGGTCCACGTCGCGCAGCTCAGCGCGCAGCCGCGGCACGAAACGGCTGACCAACGCGTCGTCGCGCCCCACGGCGCGGACCATGGCCACGGCGAGGCGGCGTCCGAAGCGGCGCGCGCGCACCAGCTCATCCCCGAGCAGTTCGACGAAGCGGTCGTGGGGCTCGATGCCCTTGAAGCCGCCGCCGCGAGGCTCCGTGCGATGCACCGAGGCGGTGACCGATCCGAGCATGACGGCCACACCGGGCGAGACCCTCGCGCGCTCGACCCGCTCGCCTCCGAGCTGCGTGCCGTTCGTGGATCCGAGGTCCTCCACGACCACGCCGCCCTCTTCCCAAGTGAAGCGAGCGTGTTGACGCGACAGGGAAGGATCGGCCACGACCACGTCTGCGGGCCACGCCCTGCCCACCACCTGAGGTCGATCGCGAAAGAGCGGCACGATCTTGGCGCCTTCACGATGATAGAGCAGCAGGCTGATGCGCTCGCCGCCCAGCGCGGACGCCAAGCCGCCGCCGGTCGCCTGATGCTCCAAGGTGCTGAGGTCGTCTCGCTTGTCCACGCGTGCGACCTTCATCCGCTGGCCGACACCGCGTCAAGGGCGGGTTCGGCCAGAGGTCTACGACCGGCCTCGCTCGCGAGGTGCTCCGACGCCTGTCTGCGACTACACTCGCTGCGTGGGCGAGGCGTCGCAAAAGATCGGGCAGGTGGTCGATCGCTATCGCATCGAGGCGCTGCTCGGCGAGGGCGGCTTCGGCGCGGTCTATCGCGCGAGCCACGTGCACATGCATCGCGCCGTGGCGCTGAAGATCCTGCACCCGCGCCACGCGCAGGTGCCCGGCGTGGTGGAGCGTTTCATGCGTGAAGCCCGAGCCGCCGCAGCAGCCGGATCGGAGCATATCGTCCAGGTCTACGACTGCGGGCTGACCGAATCGGGAGAAGCCTTCCTGGCCCTCGAGTTGCTCGAAGGCGAGGATCTCGACGCGCGCCTCGCTCGGGGAGCGTGCTCCATCGACGAGACGCTCGCGATCGTCGAGGAGGTGCTAGCCGGACTCGACTCGGCCCACGCCGCGGGGGTGATCCACCGAGACCTCAAGCCCGCCAACATCTTCCTCGCTCAGACGCCACAGGGCCCTCGGGTGAAGCTTCTCGACTTCGGCATCAGCAAGATGCTCGAACCTGGCGGCGATCAACTCACGCGCGCGGGGACGACCTTGGGCACACCCCACTACATGGCCCTCGAGCAGTTCATGTCGGCCCGTGATGTGGACGCCCGGGCCGATCTCTACGCCTTGGGCGTGGTGATGTACGAGATGGTCTCGGGTGCGTTCCCCTTCGAGGCCGAGAGCTTCGAAGGCATGGCGGTGAAGCTCGCCACCGAGCCGCCGCGACCACTGCGGGAGGTCGCACCACACTGCCCCGAGCGTTTCATCCAGATCGTAGAGCGCGCCCTCGCGAGGGATCGGGATGGGCGCTTCGCGTCGGCCAAGGAGATGTCGCTGGCGCTAGCCTCCGTGCGAGGCGGCGGCGCGCTGCCGAGCTTCACGGGGACTCGTCCCGTCCCGCGCGCGACGCCCTCGGACGTAGCGGGCCCCGTAGCCGGGCGCGTCGATCCTTCGGGCGCGACCGAGATGGCGCCCTCGATCGCTCCGATGATCCCAGCGCAGCCGAGCGGGCGTCCCGCGGCGCCGACCCCCTACCCTGCGCAGCCGTCGCGCTCGACGGCGCCAACGACCCGGGACTTCCCGTGGCTGCGCGTCACGCTCGTGGGGCTCTTGGGCGCCGGAGCGGCGGCCTTGGGCATCGTGCTGCTGCTCGATGCGCTCAGCGGAGAGCCTGCGAGCGTCGCCCCGCTCGCGACGCCAGGACCCGTGCAGGCCGTGCCTGTTGTGGATAGCTCGGCGGAGGTGGCGGTCGGCGGAAGCGCGTCAGCCCCGATGCCTGCCAAGCCCGTGCTCCCGGGAGCGGGCGCGGACCCCGAAGACGCTCCGAGGCCGCGGACGAGGCGACCTCCCAGGCGGAGACCACGCAGCAGCACAACCCCGGCGCCGCGCACCGAGTCACCCACTGAGTCCCCCACGCCCGAGCAGCAGTCCGCGCCAGACACGACCCGCGACTCACGCGTGCGCATCCACGCGCCGCGCATCGTCGGCGCGCCCAACCGCGCGGGGGTGGCCTCTCTGTTACGCCGCGCCCGCTCCCAGCTCAGCCGCTGTCAGGAGCCCGGCGTGAGACGCCGCGTGCGCGTGCAGCTGATGACCGATGTGCGCGGAAGCATCACCCTCGCCCAGCAGATGCCGGGCACCACGGGGGACCGTCTGACCGCGAATTGTGTGGCCGACGTGCTGGGCAGATTCGGCCCGGTCGAAGGTGGCGGCGTGGGCATCGTTCAGGTCAGCGTGGACCTCTGAGAAGCCGCGACAGGCTCGTCACCACTCGCCGACGTTGGACATCGACGACCAAGGCTCCGCGGGCGCCAGCGCTTCGCCTCGTTGAAGCAGCTCGACGGAGATATCGTCTGGCGAGCGCACGAAGGCCATGCGACCGTCCCGCGGTGGGCGACAGATGGTCACGCCCGCGTCGAGCAGGCGCTGACACGAGGCGTAGATGTCTTCGACCGCGTAGGCCAGGTGACCGAAGTTACGACCGCCAGCGTAGGGCTGTGGATCCCAGTTGTAGGTGAGCTCGAGCTGCGCCTGCTGATCGCCCGGAGCCGCCAAGAAGACGAGGGTGAAGCGCCCCTCTGCGTGCTCCCGGCGACGGACCTCCTCGAGACCGAGGAGCTCGCCATAGAATCGGAGCGAGGCGTCCAGATCGGAGACGCGGACCATGGTGTGTAGGTACTTCATCGACTGCTCCATGCTCTAACGGGTGCGCTTGGGAAAGTATCCCTCTGCGGGGCGCCAAACGTAGACGGCGTTCAGCGTGAGCACGAGGTTGCTCACGCTCATGTACCAGTGCACATGCGCGGGGTTGTGGGCAGCCAGCAAAAAGCCCAACAGAAAGCCTGCGGCGGCAGGCCACAGGTGGATGTCCACGGTGATCGCGAGCACCGAGGCCACCGCCGCCCAGGAGAAGAGCAGGAGCGTGTGGTAGACCAAGGGCGGCACGTCGAGCATGTAGCAGCCGGCGCCGAGCACCATGTTGGCGACGAAGGTGAAGATCAGCGCGGCAAAGATCCGGCGATTCGGCAAGGTGCGGCTCAGGCTGTCACGCGCCCAGTAGCCGAAGCCGAGCACCAGCGAGAGCAGGCCGATCGATGAGCCGATGCCCACCCAGCCGTAGACCGTGACCGGCGGGAAGAGGTCCTTGACCAGAGGCATCACGGTCCAGATCACCCCCAGGGCTGCCGCCAACAAGGCGCGCGTACGCTGCCCCGTGGACATATCGAGGTCAGCATCCAACGCCGCGAAGCGGGCGCGCTTCGCAGCGGCCTCCTGACGCGTCCGCGCGATCCTCTCGAGCAGGTTCGGTGACGGCGCGCTGAGGTCCACGAGCAAGCGCTCGGCGGCCTCTCCGTCTCCATGACTGAGCTCGAGCTCGATCATCAACTCCGTCGCTTCTCGGCTTCCCTCCTGGGCGCCCGCGTTCTCCGGCCACGCTGCCAGCGCCTCACGGAAACCGAAGCGGCACTCCGCGTAGAGCGCGTAGAGGCGCTCCTCTTCGCGGCACTCCGCGCCCTGCGCTTCGATCAACAGCCGCAGCTCGCGCAGGCTCTCCTCGGCCCGCGCCTCGAGGCAACGCGAGCCTCGGTGGCGTAGGTAGTCGTCCAGGGCCAGACCGAGCTGCTCCGCGCTCTCGTAGCGAGCGCTCGGCTTGGCGTGCATGGCTCGGCTCAAGATCTGCGAGAGCTCCTCGGAGGCGTGCTGTGTCTCGGGAGGCGTCGTCAGGATGCTGCTGACGATCTCCGCGAGGTGGCTGCCGCTGTGCGGAGGTCGACCTTCGGAGATCTCGAAGAGGATGCCGCCGAGCAGATAGACGTCCGTGAGCGTGCTGAGCTGCGACTCGACTCCGCCCAACATCTCCGGCGCCATGTAGCAGGGTGTGCCCGCCATCTCCGTCGCGTCCTTGGCCAGCCGGATGCGTCCGGACGGGTCGTCCTTCACGCTGACCGCGATGCCCCAGTCGACCAGGTAGACCTCTCCGAAGGAGCCGATCATCACGTTCTCGGGCTTGAGATCCCGATGGATGATCCCGCGGCTGTGAGCGAAGTGCACCGCGCGCGTGACCTGACGGAAGATCCGCAGGTTCCACTCGAGCAGGTTGTCCGCTCCGTGCCTCTCCTTCACCAACGCGGCGTCGTGCATCAGGTCGCCCCAATGCTCTCCCTCGATGCGCTTGAGCACGACCTCGGGGCGCCCGAGCGCGTCCAGGCTCACGTCGTGGATGGGCACGATATTGGGGTGCTCCAGGCTGCCCGTCACCCAGGCCTCGCGCAGCAAGCTGAGGATGGCCGCGTCGGTCGTGAACTCGGGCCTGAGGCTCTTCACCGCGACGTCGCGGCCCAACGCGACCTGCTCCGCGAGCTTCACGATGCCCATGCCCCCTTGACCCAGAGTAACGCCGGGTCGCAGCCGCTCGAACTCCGCTCCCCGCAGCTTGCGCAGCACCTCGAGGGCCTGACGCCCCGCCGTGTCCGCACCCACGACGGGCTCGATGGTACTCGACGGAGCTTGCTCGATGGTCTCGGCCAAGGCGCCGAGCGTCTGCATCACCGCCTCTGTCGTTCGCGCCATTCGGGGATCATGCGACACCAAAAGGCCCCGCGTCGAGGCAAAGCCGTCGCGGGCGTACCTGCGGTTCATCCACAGCCGGATGCACCATTCCCTGGATTTGGGTGTATTGTGTCGATGAATCGGATTCCGTGTGGAATCGAGAAAAGGGAGGCTCCGATGCAGATCAGGCACTTGGCTCACTCGCACGCCTCGAGAGGTGGTCTCGTGCTCATGGCGCTGATGTCCGCTTGTGGACAAAGTCATGCCCTGCCGCCCGTGGACGCGGGCGTCGACGCCACGCTGGCGATGGACAGCTCTCCTCCGCCGCTGCCGGACGCGGCCATCGACAGCTCTCCTCCGCCGCTGCCAGACGCAGCGATCGACAGCTCTCCGCCGCCGCTGCCAGACGCGGCCATCGACAGCTCTCCGCCGCCGCCGGTGGACGCAGCGATCGACAGCTCACCGCCGCCTTCGTGCGATACGCTGGAGCCCTCGAGGACCTTCGTGATCGATCGAATGGACGTCGGCCGAGAGGATCCCGTCGGCGTCTCGTCGGGCTACGACCTCGACACGCGGGTGAGTGACGACACGGACCCGGCAGGTTGCTATCAGCCGGACTTCACCTCCCCCAGCGGCACACCGGGCATCGACAACCAATTCGCCGTACTGGCACCCTCGCTCGAGAGCGCCGCTGGCGTAGACCTGGCCGCCAGCATCGCGAGCAGCATCGCGGACGGCTCGCTCCTGATCCTTCCCGTACTCGAGAACCTCGACGACAATTTCAACGACGACTGCGTCAACCTCACGCTCTTGCTCGGGAGGGTGCCTGGCGGCGGTGCACCCATACTGGGCACGACAGGCACGCTGGCGGAAGATCAGACCTTCGACATCGACCCCAACTCCTTCGACGCCTCGGGAGCACCGCTCATGCACGCAGCGGGCGCGACCCTCGTCGACGGCCATCTACAGGCGGGTCCGCTGGAGATCGCCCTGGTACTGCCCGTCGGCGCCAGCGCGCTGAGCCTCAACATCCATCAGGCGATCATCAGCTTCGATCTCGCGCCCGATGGCTCAGCCTTCCGCAACGGTGTGCTCGGTGGCGACATCGTCGTCGAGGAGCTGGTCGCCTCCGTCGTCGCCTTCGGCGGAGGCCTTCCGGTAGGCCTGGTACGGAACGCGCTGTTCAGCACGGCAGACCTCGCGCCGGACGCCGCGGGCGACTGCCAATCCGTCTCGGTGACGCTGGTCTTGAGCGCCATCCCCGCCAGACAAGGCGTCATCGCGGCGCCCTGAGCCCACCATCGACGTCGCGGGCCATCGGCTAGCCAAGCCGTACGTTGATCTTGCCTTCGGGTCCGAGGACGCCTGTCGCTACTCCGCGTCGAGGCCGCGCGCCTTGCGGGTCGCGTCGAGTCCGCCGGGCACCACGTCTGTGCCATTCATGACGCGCTCGTTCCAGCTGATGGACTCGGGCGCCTTGCGCTTCTCGCGCATGCTGATGGTGCCCTCCACGGGGCACACGAGCTGACAGAGGTTGCAGCCGACGCACTCTTCTTCGTGCACCCACGGCACGCGCGCGCCGGCCTTGGCGCCTTCTGCGGTGGCGGCGATGTCGGGCACGTCCGTCGGGAAGACGACGTGACCGCGACGCTTCTTCTCGTCGTCGTCCATGCCGGGGATGTGGATGCATTGATGCGATCCATCCATGCAGGACACGACGCAGAGCTGGCAGCCGATGCACTTCGCGGGATCGATGTCCGCGACGACATGATAATTCATGTCGAGCTGACCCCACTCCTTGTACTGCGGCACGGCTTTGCCCACGAGGTCCATCGCGGACGCCATGCCCTTGTCGTCGAGGAAGTCGTTCAGGCCCTCGATCATGTCTTCGACGATGCGGTAGCCGTAGTGCATCACCGCGGTGCAGACCTGCACGCTGGTGGCGCCGAGGACCATGAACTCCGCCGCGTCGCGCCAATTGCTGATGCCGCCGATGCCGCTGATGGGCTTCGGGAAGACGCGCGCCACCTGACCGAGCATGTGCAGGGCGATGGGCTTCACGGCCGGCCCGCAGTAGCCCCCATTGCTCGAGGCGTCGCCCACCACGGGGTAGGGGATCATGCGGTCGAGGTCGACTCCGACGATGGACTTCACCGTGTTGATCAGGCTGACGGCGTCCGCGCCCGCCTCGAGGGCGGCCAACGCCGGCACCGTGATGTCGCCCACGTTGGGCGTGAGCTTGATGATCACCGGCACCTTGGCGACCTCCATCACCCAACCGACGATGGTCTTGAGCACCTCGGGCTCGGCGCCCACAGCGGAGCCCATGCCGCGCTCGCACATGCCGTGCGGGCAGCCGAAGTTCAGCTCGAGCATGTCGGCGCCGGCGTCCTGCACCTTCTTCACGATCTCGTGCCACTCCTCCTTGGTGTCGACCATCAAGGAGGCGACGACGACGTGGTCGGCATAGTGCTTCTTCACGTCCTCCATCTCGCGCAGGTTCACCTCGAGGGGGCGATCCGTGATCAGCTCGATGTTGTTCAGACCCATCATGCGCGTGGAGCCGTAGTTGACGGCGCCGAAGCGGCTCGAGGTGTTGATGATCGGGTTGCCGAGCGTCTTCCACACGGCTCCGCCCCAGCCGGCGTCGAAGGCGCGCTTGATCTGCGCGCCCGTATTCGTC
Organism: Deltaproteobacteria bacterium; assembly: GCA_013151775.1. Taxonomy (GTDB): domain Bacteria; phylum Myxococcota_A; class Polyangia; order Polyangiales; family Houyiibacteriaceae; genus JAADHO01. The sequence goes on from JAADHO010000164.1 coordinate 33,914, forward strand.
GGCGGCGCCGAGGCGAGCCAGAAGGGGTTCGGGCTCTTCACGCCGCAGAATTCGATGCTCAAATCAGCCATTACTGGGCTCCAAAACTTGCCGAGATTGCAGCAGCCGCGAGCTTGCCATGTTGGGCCGCGTTCACGACCTCCTTGCCCCCGTTGACGCAGTCGCCGCCGGCGTAGACCTTGGCGTGGCCCGTGCGACACGTCGCCTCGTCGACCACGACGCGCCCCTTGTCGTCGAGTGCGACGCCATCGAAGGCGCGGGCGAGACCCGTGAGGCGACTCTGGCCGACGGCCATGATCACCATGTCTCCGGCGAAGACCTCTTCGCCTTCGCCGTCCATGCACTGCGTGCGCAGGCCGACGAGTTTCTCGCCTTCGCGCTCGATGGCGAGGGGGCTTCGATGCTCGATCAGGCGGACACCATCTTTGCGCGCCGTCGCCATCTCGTGGGCGTAGCCCGTCATTACGGCTTCCGTCTTGCGGTAGATCATGCTCACGTGGGGCACGCCGAGCAGCGCGAGCTCGTGGGCGATGTCCACGGCCGTGTTGCCGCCGCCCACCACCAGTGCCGTCTCGACACCCTCGAGGGTGAGTGAAGCATCCAGCTTCAGGCGCTCGATCAGGGCCGTGGCGCCGACCACGCCCTCGCCCTCGAAGCCGAGCATGCTGTCGGGGCCGAGGCCGATGCCCACGAAGACGGCGTCGTAGTCGTCGAGCAGCTTCTTGGCTGCGGCGTCATCGATTTCTGCGCCCGTCTCGAGCGTGATGTCACCGAGGCCGAGGATGAACTCCACCTCGCGCAGCGCGCCCTCGGCGAAGAGCTTGTAGGGCGCGACGCCCGTGGTGTTGAGGCCACCGGGCACGTCGCGTTTCTCGAAGATGGTCACGCTGTGTCCGTCGAGGGCGAGCTGACCGGCCGCCGCGAGGGACGCGGGACCGGCGCCGATGCAGGCGACCTTCTTGCCCGTCTTCGGCTTGGCGTTGCGCGAGAGCAGCGCCGGATCCTTCTCCAGGCCCGCCGTGGTCGCGTAGCGCTGCAGGCGGCCGATCTGAATCGCCTGCCGCCCCCAGGTTTCGTAGACGCAGCTGCCCGCGCACAGAACCTCGACGGGACAGACCTGAGCGCAGGACGCTCCGAGCAGGTTCTGCGCGAAGATGGTGCGCGCCGATCCGCGCACGTTGTCCGTGGCGATTTTGTGGATGAAGGTGGGGATGTCGATACCCGTCGGGCACGCCTCCACGCAGGGCGCATCGGCGCAGTAGATGCAGCGGTTGGCCTCGGTGACGGCTTCGCCGTGGGTGAAGAGCGGCGCCTTGTCCGCCAGCTTCTGTTCGAGGCGTCCGTCAGGCAACTCGGGAAATCCGCTCATGCTTGCTCCATGGCCGCGAAGCTCTCGCCCAGGATGCGCAGACCTTCGCGGATCTCGTCTTCGCCGATGTTCAGTGCCGGCGCGATGCGCACGATGTTTCCGTGGAGCCCGCCCTTGCCGATCAAGAGGCCGCGCTCCTTGGTCGCCTCGAAGAGCGCGCCCGTGGCGGCGGCGTTCGGAGTGCGATCACCGGCCTCTTCGTTTGCCACCAGCTCGATGGCCTGCATCAGACCCATGCCGCGCACGTCGCCGATGATGCGCGGATGCTTCTTCTGCAGCGCCTCGAGGCCTTCGCGCAGGATGGCGCCCATGGCCTCAGCGTTGGCCAAGAGGTCATCGCGCGCGATGATGTCGAGCACTGTGCTCGCCGCCGTGCAGCTCACGGGGTTGCCGCCGAAGGTGCTGATGGAGCCCTTCTTCAAGCTGTCTGCGATGGGCGTGGTCGCCACCAGGGCGCCGAGGGGGAAGCCGTTGGCGATGCCCTTGGCCATGGTCATCATGTCGGGCTCGACGTCGTACTGCTCGATGCCCCACATCTTGCCCGTGCGGCCGAAGCCCGTCTGCACCTCGTCGGCGATGAACACGCCTCCGTACTTCTTCACGATCTCCTGTGCGATCTGGAAGTACTCCTTGGGCGGAGTCACGAAGCCGCCGACACCTTGAATCGGCTCGACGATCATGCCCGCGATTCGGCCCGTGGTAGTCGTCTGGATCAGCTCGTCCAGATCCTTTGCGCAGGCGACGCCGCAGCTCGGATAGGTCTGCTTGAAGGGGCAGCGATAGCAGTAGGGCGCGTGCGCGTGCTTGATGGCCGCGACCTGTGTGGGGATGGCGCGATAGGTGTTGTGCGCCGTCAGGCTCTGGGCCAAGAGCGAGCGCCCGGCGTAGCCGTAACGCAGGGCGATGAGCTCCATGTTGCCCGTGTAGACCTGCGCCATCATCACGGCGGTCTCGTCCGCTTCCGTCCCGGATGCGGTGAAGAAGCATTTGTCGAGCGCGCCCGGAGTGACGCTCGTGAGCTTCTCCGCCAGCTCCACGATGGGCACGGTGGGGTAGAGCGTGCTGACGTGTGTCAGGCGCTTGATCTGCGCGATCACCGCGTTGTTGATCTCCTCGTTGCTGTGTCCGAGGGAGACCGTGAGGATGCCGCCGAAGAAGTCGAGGTAGTCGTTGCCGTCGAGGTCCGTGAGCTTCGTGCCATGACCCTCCACGAGCACGGCCGGCTCTTTGTAGAAGTTGGTGACGGCGGGGAAGAGGTGCTTCTTGTGACCTTCGCGGATCTGCGCGCTGGTCTTTTTCTCGCTCGTCATCGCAGGAGCTCTCCGGCGCCCGCGCGCTTGATGAAGTTTCCGCCGCCCTTGGTCTCGAGCTTGCCCTTGCGCACGATCACTCGTCCGCGCGAGAGCACGGTGTCGGTCCAGCCTTGGACCTCGCGCCCTTCGTAAGCGGAGTAGTCGACGTTCATGTGGTGCGTGCACTCGTTGTCCACGCTGATCGTCTCCTTGCGATCGGGATCGAAGATCACGATGTCCGCGTCGGAGCCCACGGCGATGGTGCCCTTCTTGGGGAAGAGGCCGAAGGCCTTGGCCGCCGCCGTGCTCGTGAGCTCGACGAAGCGGTTGAGGCTGATGCGACCCTTCACCACGCCCGCGTCGTAGACCACGCTCATGCGGTTCTCGAGGCCGGGCGCGCCGTTGGGGATCTTGGTGAAGCTCTCAAGGCCGAGCTCTTTTTGCTCCTTGAAGCAGAAGGGGCAGTGATCCGTGCCGATGGTCTCGAG
>JAADHO010000406.1 GCA_013151775.1 Deltaproteobacteria bacterium
CGCCCGTCGGCCACGCGCAGAGCAGACTGACGACGACCACACACGAACGCGCTCTTCGGCGACCCGTCCGCCCTTCGAGCTTCGCGCACCGCGTCGTCTCCCTCATCTCCGCTCCGATCTACAGGCCCTTGCTGCGTGTCCAAAGGTATCACGTTCGGCCTGCATGAGAGGCAAGACGCAGCGGCCTGTTCGACGGCAGGGTGAGATGTCAGGCTCCAGCGCATGAGCGAGCAAGAAGCCGACACATCCCCAATTCTGACGGGCAAGCAGACCGGTGCGCCGTCGGTCTTCCGTCCGGAGAACCTGCTGCGCGAGGCGCGCCGGCAGAAGGGGCTGCCGCTGGCGAAGGTGCCCGCGGTGTGCGTGCTCGACCCGGACGGCGATCTCGAGGGCGAGCTGCGGCGGAGCGGTCAGGCGACGCTGGACGCGACCTGGCCCTGCTACCACACCTCCCTCAGCCGCTTCCGCCTCGGCGACGTGGAGCTTGGCGTCGTAGCGCGCGCCGTGGGAGCGCCCTTCGCCGTGCTCGAGGCGGAGCAGCTCTTCGCGTCGGGCTGCCAGCTGCTGCTTAGCGTCACGTCGGCGGGACAGATCGCGGACCTGGGCCCGACGCCCTACTTCATCTTGATCGACGAGGCCCTGCGGGACGAGGGCACGAGCTACCACTACCTGCCCGCCTCACGCTTCGCGCCAGCGGACCCGAAGTTGGCGGATGCGATCCACGACGCGCTCAGCGACCTGCCCATTCCCGTCCATCGCGGGGCGAGCTGGACCACGGACGCCCCCTTCCGCGAGACGGAGGAGGCCATCGCCCGCGCCGCCGAGGCGGGCGTGCTCGCCGTGGAGATGGAGGCCGCCGCCCTCTACGCCTTCGCGCAGGCGCGGAAGCGCGCCGTGCTCTGCTTCGCCCACGTCACCAACCAGATGGCCCAGAGCGAAGGAGACTTCGAGAAGGGCGAAGCCAACGGCGCCCGAGATGTGCTGCGCCTGCTCGACGCCAGCGTACGCGCCTGGCGCGGACGACCGACGCGGCCACGTCTCAGCTGACGAGGCGCAGCTTCATGGCGCGGAGGCCCTGGAAGATGGGCTCGGCCACGCCCGCGTCGAATCCCGCGGGCAGCTCCGCGCGGACTTGCTCCACGACCGGCTCGATTCGCTCGGCGCACTCGTCGAGCAACGCCTCCATGGCGCGTTTGGAGAAGCCACAGCGCGTCGCCGTCGAGATCCAATGGCGGCGCTCGATCAGACCCCAGCGGTAGTGGCGGTTCTTGCCAAGAGCCGCCATCGCCAGCTTCAGCTTCTGCGCACCAACCTCCCCGCGAGCGACGGCGGGATAGGCGGAGAGCACGTCGTAGAGGGGTAAGAGCTGTGTGCGCCCACCGGGCAGCAGCCGCAGGCTGAAGTTCTTGGCGTGCCCGTCTGTGGCTGCGAGCAGCCAGAATACCACCTGACTGCGCATGAAGGTCGCGCGATCCGCGACGGGATCGAGGGCCGCTTCGAGCAGCTTCATCACCACCTCGATTCCCGGCCCTCCATCGCTCTCGTACTTGCGCGCGGGCGACACGCCGAGGGCCTGGCAGAGATCCTCCTGCGGCAGGCGCATCAACCAGCTCGAGTCGCGCGACCATTGGCGGTCGAAGCGCTCGACGACCAACGCCTTGGCGTCGTCGAAGCGCTGGATCTCAGCGCGAGCGACGGGCAAGCCGAAGGCCTCGACGACGCGCAGGCAGAGCCACTCGTTCTCGACGCTGTCCTGCATGTTGGGGAGTCCGAGACCGAGGCTGCCGATGGGTGGCTTGAGGATGTGACTCGTGGGCGTCGCGCCGTGGGGGCGATGCCAGGCGCCCTCGTGCCAGAGCAGCGCCGTCTTCTCCTGCGCTCCTGCAATGGAGATGCGGAACTCCTCTTCGTCGCGCCGCATGCCCAGGGGCTGATCCGTCGAGCTGCGCAAGAGCGACGCGATCTCTCCCGGCGAGATGGGCCTCGCGTCGACCCGACGCACGTCGGGACGCACGCCGTCCGGGAGCAGCGACAGCGCCCCCACGCAGTCCGCACCGGCCGCCTCCAGCAGATCGAAGGGGCGAGCGCTGCGCGCGTCGAGGGCCAGCTCCATGCGTCGCCGGATGGCCTCGTGATCCGGGAGCAGGTTGTCGAAGAAGTGGGCGACCGCGTCGTCGGGGTAGGTGTCGGACGAGAGCGGGAGCGCCGAGCAGAGGGGCGTCGCCTCGGGCCGCTCGAGCCAGCTCGCGTCATACCGGAAGCGCAGCCGACCGCCCTCTCGCGTGAGCTGCCCCAGAGGGAGCCCGTTCATCCAGACGAAGAGCGTCCGCGCCTGTCTGCGTCTGCCCATGCCTCAGCCCCTGTCCCAGACCTCGGCGGCGTCGATCTGCGGGCGGGGCCCAATGCTGAGCTCGAGCTTCAGGCAGCCGAGCAGGCGCAGCAGGGTGTCAACGGAGGTCCCAGTCGCAGCGCGCTCGATGTTGGAGATGGTGGGCTGCGCCACGCCCGAGAGGGAGGCGAGCTCGGCCTGCGTCAGCCCGAGCGCTCGCCGTGCGTCACGCAGTCGGCGTGCGAGCTGCGTCGCGGAGTGGATGGGAGTGCTCGTCATGGCGAGATATTCCCAGATAATATAAATGCGTTTTATAGCGTATGCAATATATTCTGGCTTTATATCGGAAATGCATATTCATGACGTCAACGGGCCAGCTCCGACGCCAGCGCCTCCCCCGTGGCGGTGCCCGCTGCGATGATCTCGGCGGGCGCGCCCTCGGCCACGATGCGTCCGCCTGCGTCGCCACCCTCGGGGCCCAGATCGACCACGTGGTCCGAGGCGAGGATCACGTCGGGGTGGTGCTCGATCACGACCACCGAGTCGCCCCGGTCGACCAAGCGCCGCAGCACCTGAACCAGGCGCTCGACGTCGTCCCGGTGCAGGCCCGTGGTCGGCTCGTCGAGCACGTAGAGCGTGCGCTTCGTGCCCGCCGTGGCCAGCTCCGACGCGAGCTTCAGGCGCTGCGCCTCCCCGCCGCTCAGCGTGTTGCTCGCTTGGCCGAGCCTCAGGTAGCCGAGGCCCAGGGCCTGCATCAGCTCTAGCGGGCGGTGCACCTTCGGCACGGCCTCGAAGACGCGCACGGCGTCGCCCACCTCCAGGGCCAGGAGCTGCCCCGCGTCGAGGCCGTGGTAGCGCACCTCGAGGGTCTCGGCGTTGAAGCGCCGCCCCACGCACACCTCGCAGGGCACGAGCACGTCGGGCAGGAAGGCCATCTCCACACGCAGCGCGCCCTGCCCGGCGCAGGCGTCGCAACGCCCCTCCGCGACATTGAAGGAGAAGCGCGAGCGGCTGAAACCACGCGCGCGCGCCTCGGGGGTGCCCGCGAGCAGGCTACGCAGCTCGTCCCAGACTCCCAGGTAGGTCGCCGGCACGGAGCGCGGCGTGCGACCGATCGGGCTCTGATCGACCTCCACGGCGCGCGCCAGGGACTCGGCCCCGGCGAGGCTGCGGAAAGCTCCCGGCGCCGCTGTGCTGAGCTCGAGGGCCTCGCGCACGGCCCGCAGCAGCACCTCGCGCACCAGCGTGCTCTTGCCCGATCCGCTCACGCCCGTGACCGACACGAGCTGCCCCAAGGGCAGCCTGAGATCCAGGTCGCGCAGGTTGTGCTGTGAGGCGCCACGCAGCAGCAGATGATCCGTCGCCGGGCTGAGCGGCGCGTCAGCCAGGCGCGCGGGTCGCGCCAGAGCCTTGCCTGTCACCGAGCGCTTGGATCGCAAGACGTCCGCCGCCGCACCCTGCGCCAGCACGCGCCCGCCGTGGTGTCCTCCCCCCGGACCCACGTCCAGGAGGTAGTCCGCGGCGCGGATCACGTCCGCGTCGTGCTCCACCACCAGCAGACTGTTGCCGCCGTCGCGCAGGCGCGTCAGTGCGCGAATCAGGCGCCCAGTGTCCCGTGGATGCAGCCCGATGGTCGGCTCGTCCAGCACATAGAGCACGCCCGTGAGCCCAGCGCCGAGCTGCGCCGAGAGACGCACACGCTGCAGCTCACCGCCGCTCAGGCTGCGCGCGTCACGCTCGAGGCTGAGGTAGCCGAGGCCCAGCTCGTTCAAGAGCCCGAGGCGAGCGAGGGCCTCCTTCAAGGGCTCCTCGGCGATCGCGCGCGCACGCTCCGAGAGCGCCATGTCCTCGAGCAGATGGCGTGCCTGGTGCACGGGCAGCGCGTAGATCTCGGGCAGACCTCGGCCACCCAGGGTCACGGCGCGCGCCAAGGGCGAGAGGCGACGCCCATCGCAGGCCGGACACACGACCAGAGGCGCGGGCTTGCGCGCCTTCTTGCGTCGCCTCCTCTTCTTGCCGCGTCGCGCCGCGGCGCCCTCCTCGACCTCGCCGCGCCCCTCGCACTCGGGGCAGGCACCCTGCTTGGTGTGAAACGAGAAGCTGCGCGGATCGAGAGCGGGGAAGCCGCGCAGGCACTCGGGGCAGGTGCGCGTGCTCGACACCCGCAGGCGCTCACCGGCGTGCTCGGCGATAGCCGCGCCGCCCCCACGACGCAGGGCCTCGGCCAAGAGCGCGTCGTCGCGCCCGGCGTCCCCCGAGAGCCGACCGAGAGGCAGCTCGATGTCGTGCAGCGCGTAGCGTTCGAGCGTGGGCTCCGTCTCGAGTGCGACGCGCTCGCCGTCGATCAGGGCGTGCTCGATTCCCGCCCTCCACGCCGACTCGAGCAGCTTCTTGTGGCTGCCCTTCTTGCTGCGCACGACCCGCGCGTAGATCTCCACCTGCGCATGGCCGAAGCGGACGCGAAGATCATCCAGTATCTCCGCGCGGCTACGCGAGACGATGGGCAGCCCGTGCTCGGGACAGTGCAAGGTGCCGGCGCGCGCCCAGGCCACCCGCAGGAAGTGTCCGACCTCCGTCAGGCTCGCGACGGTGGACGCGCCGCCACCGGGCGTGCGCCGCTGCTCGAGGCAGATCGACGGAGGCAGCCCGGTCACGCTCTCCACATGAGGCCGCGGCAGCTCGCGCACGTACTGACGCGCGTAGGGCGAGAGGGTCTCGAGGAAACGCCGCTGCCCCTCGGCGAAGATCACGTCGAAGACCAGGCTGCTCTTGCCGCTGCCGCTCGGCCCCGTGACCACCGCCAGCGACTCGCGCGGGATGCTCACGCTCACGTCCCGGAGGTTGTGCTCCTTGGCGCCGCGCACGCGGATCCGCTCGCCAGCGACGCGCCGCCTCTGGCGTCGACGCGCCCTCCCCTTGGGCAGCTTCCCCCGTAGCACGGCGTCGAGATAGGGGGCGCTCGGCGCCTCGGACGCGGCGACCTGCTCGGGCGTGCCGGAGGCCACGATGCGTCCGCCCTCGCTGCCGGCACCCGGGCCGAGATCGATGACGTGATCCGCGTGGGCGACGGTCTGCATGCGATGCTCGACCAAGACCACCGTGGCGCCCCGATCCACCAGCCGCTCGAGCAGCGCCATCAGCGGCTCCACGTCCACCGGGTGCAGCCCCGCCGTGGGCTCGTCGAGCAGCAGCAGCGTGCCCTCGCCCACCTCACTCAGCGACGCCGCCACGCGCAGGCGCTGCGCCTCGCCTCCGCTCAAGCTGTTCAGCGCTTGCCCGACGCGCAGATAGCCGAGACCCACGTCGAGCAGGGGCGTCAGCGCCTTCATCACGCGCGCGTCGTCCGCGAAGCGCCCGCCGAGGGTGTGGCCCGTGGCCCCGAGCAGGCCCGCCACGCTGAACCCCGCGACCGTGACGTCAAGCACGTCCCCCACGAAGCGCCTGCCCGCGCACTCGGGACAGGTGAAGGTGACGTCCGCCAGGAAGTGCATCTCCACCGTCTCGGCGCCCTGCCCTGCGCAGGCCTCACAGCGCCCTCCCGGCACGTTGAAGGAGAAGGTCCCGGGCTTGTAGCCGCGCTGCTTCGCGAGGGAGGTCCCGGCGAGGCGCTGCCGCAGCACGTCCCACAGCCCGAGGTAGGTGGCGACGTTCCCGCGCGAGGTTCGACCCAGGGGAGCCTGATCCACCATCACCAGCCGCGACAGGCCGGACGCGCCCCGCAGCGAGGCGAAGGGCAGCGCCGGCCGACCCGTGGTGTCGCCCAAGGAGCTCGCCACGGCGGGGCCCAGAGTCTCGAGCAGCAGTGAGCTCTTGCCGCTACCGCTCGGGCCCGTGATGGCGCTGAGCGCGCGCAGCGGCAGTCGAAGGCAGACCTCGTCCAGGTTGTGCCCCGAGGCACCCGTGAGGGTGATCCAGTCCTCGAGCTCACGGCGCCGCCACTCCCGCCGGTTCGCACCCCGGAGCGCCCGCCCGGTGGCGGTGTCCGCGCGCAAGAGCGCCTTCGGCGAACCATCGAAGACGACGCGACCGCCGGCCTCTCCCGCGCCCGGACCCAGCTCCACCACGCGGTCGGCGCCCAGCACCAGCTCGGGAGCGTGCTCCACGACCATCACCACGTTGTCGCCAGCCGCCAGGCGACGCACGACGCCCGCCAGGCGCTCGCGGTCACGCGGATGCAGACCCACCGTGGGCTCGTCCAGCACGAAGAGCGCTCCATCGAGTCTCGACCCCAGGGCGCTCGTCAAGGCCACGCGCTGGGTCTCGCCCCCCGAGAGCGTGCGCGACGGACGCCCGAGGCTGAGGTAGCCGAGCCCCACCTCCTCCAACGCCTCGAGCCTCGCCACGCACTCGTCGAGCAGGCGCAGACCGGGCGGATCCACCGCGAGCTGCGGACGCTGCGCCTCGAGGAAGGCGTGCGCGGCGTGCACGGGCTGCCGCATCAACCACGGCAGGCTGCGGCCCTCGACGCGGAAGAAGCTGGCCTCGGGGACCAAGCGGTCGCCCTCGCATAGGGGACACGGATCGTAGCTGCGGTAGCGCGAGAGCAGCACGCGCACGTGCATCTTGTAGGCCTTGGTGCGCAGCCAGGCGAACCAGCCGCGCACGCCGTAAAAGTGCTCGTCCCCCTCCTGCACGCTGTGACGCTGCCACGGCTCTAGATCACCCCACGGGATGTCCATGGGGATCCCCACGCGCTCGGCGTGGCGCTTCAGAGCGCGTCGCTCCCGGTAGGCCTTCTTGCCACCGAAAGGGCGCACGGCGCCGCGCGCCAGGCTGAGCGAAGGATCCGGGAAGACCTTCTGCCAGTCGATGCCGAGCACGCGACCGAAGCCCTTGCACTCGGGGCACGCGCCCACGGGGCTGGTGAAGGAGAAGAGACCCTCTGTGGGCCGCGCGAACTCGCGTGCGCACCCCGGGCAGCTCAGCGCGCGCGAAAACTCGAAGCGTCGCCCACCCTCTCCAACCACGCTGGCCCGACCCGCGCCACGCTGCATCGCGGACGTCAGAGCCTCGACCAGACGCGCCCGGCCACGCGCCCGCGCGCGGGTGCGATCCACGACCACCTCGAGGCGCTCCGCCGCCACGGCCTCGCTCGGCGGGAGCCCCGAGAGATCCCGCGCCTCACCGTCGAGCAGCAGGCGGCGATAGCCCTCCGCGGCCAAGCCCTCACGCACGCCGAGGAAGGCCTCCGCCCCGAGGATCGGCAGGGGGTAGGTCACGAGCACGCGCTCCCCCGCCGCCTCGCGCAGCACGGCCTCGGCCGCGAGCCGTGGCTCGTCGACACTGACCTCACGGGCACAATCGGGGCAGCGGAGCACGGAGAGGCGCAACCAGAGCCCCTTCAAGTAGTCGGCCACCTCGGTCATGCTGGCGACCGTGGAGCGGCTGGTGCGCACGGGCGCCTTGCGATCCACGGCCACGGCGGCAGGCACTGGCTCGAGCGCGTCCACGTCAGGGCGCTCGAGTCGCTCGAGGAACTGGCGCGCGTAGGCGCTGAAGCTTTCCACGTAGCGGCGCTGGCCCTCGGCGTAGAGCGTGCCGAAGGCCAGGGACGACTTGCCCGCGCCCGAGGGTCCGACCAGAGCGACCAGGCTGCCCGGCTCGAGCTCGAGGCTGACGTTGGCCAGGTTGTGGGTGCGCGCGCCGCGCAGTCGAGTCGTGTGCATCGTGCTCCGGAGCCGCTTGTAGCATCGAGGCGCTCGCCGCGCCGGATGCTAGGCTTGGGACATGATCCGCCCCTGCGCCGCCTTGCTCGTGATCGGGACGCTGCTCCCGCTGGCGACCCCGGCTCGTGCCCAGCCGAGCGCGGCGAGCTTCCTGGCACGGGCCGAGAGAGAGAGGCAGCGACCGCGACGACAGCTCGCGATCTTGAGGCGAGGCGTCACCCGACTGCCGGGAGAACTCGAGCTCGCGCGGGCCCTGGCCCGGGCCCTGACCCCGAGGGACGCCGCCTCGGCGCGGCTCGACTCGGCCGAGGCGCGCCACGCCGTGGAAGCACGCGCAGCCCTCGAGGCCGTGGTGCTGGACGATCCCCAGACGCGCCACCTCCTCGATCTCCAGCTCGCGTGGCTGCGCGCCCTCACGGGTGACTGCTCGGGCGCGTCGGCGGAGATCACTCAGCGCGACCCTCGGGTCGATCGAGCCGCCGCCCTGACGCTCCGGCAGATCGCCGCCCTCGCCATCCGCCGCGGAGATCTGCGGGTGGCCTCGGTCGCGTTGGACCGAGCGCGCGCCGCGGACGCCACGTTCCAGGGTTTGGACCTCTCCCGCGCGGCCCTCGCCTGCGCACGCGGTCAGGACGAGCGCGCGGTCGCCCTGCTTCGTGCGCGCCTCGAGCGCCACCCCGCAGACGACCCGACCCGGCACGCTCTGGCGGGCGCGCTGTTGG
>JAADHO010000154.1 GCA_013151775.1 Deltaproteobacteria bacterium
CCTCGAAGGTCAGGCGCTGAGTTACGGCGACGTCGACGCCGCGGTCGTGCGCATCTTCTCCCTCGGCAACGTGGAGACACGGCGGCTGCAGGGCAGGGTCGTGGCCAGGGACATCGCCTTACCCTCGGGTGGGCACGGCTCCGGGCTGCTCGTGAGCTCGAGCGGGCTGGTGGTTACAGCGAAGCACGTGATCGAGGACTCCCACGTGGTGGTCGTGCGCATCCCCGGCGACCCGCGCGTCTATCCTGCCGTCGTCGTGTTCACCGATCCGGATCACGACGTGGCCGTGCTGCGCATCCCGCACGGAGACTACGCCATCGTGCCCTTGCCGACGGGCGCCGTGCCCCTGCGCGTGCGCCAGACAGTGGACGCCATCGGCTATCCCCTCGACCCCACCCGCGTCCAGCCCCAGTCCAGCCGCGGCATCATCGCGGGGCTGCTGCCGGACGGCGAGCTGCAGCTCGACATGAGCGTGAACCCGGGCAACTCGGGCGGGCCCTTGATGGACGAGGACGGGCACATCGTGGGCATCGTCGTGGCCCGCGGGCGCCTCGATCAGGGCGTCGAGGGCATCGCCGTGGCCGAGCCCTTGCCCGTGGTGCAGGCCGCGCTGGCCCAGGCCGCCGCGCCCGACTGGAGCGCCGCCGTGGCTGCGCCCGGCGTGCCGCGTCTGGTGGATCTCCTGATCCGCATGGGGCCACTGGGCGCCATCCACGACGTGGTGGACGATCTCGATCAGCCCGCCCGGCGCATCCGTCAGCTGGAGCGAGTCGTCGCGCCCGTGCAGGACGCCGACCTGATGGTGGTGGCGGCGGCCTACCTGTGGGACGCGGCGATGGTGGTGCTCGAGTCGCAGGACGGATCGCCCGAACCACGCCATGTGCGCGATCCCCGCGCTCGCGCCCGCGCCATGGCGTTGATGCACAAGGCCCGCGCCCTGGCCGCTCGCGCCCTGGCCGCCGATCCGAGCGTCGCCGAGCGCTCACCCTTCGCCCAGCAGATCCAGACCGGGGGCGCGAGCCGCGCGCTGGCCCACGCGGGAGCTGGTACGGCCCCGGTGAGCCCCTTCCCGAGAGGCGCGGCCAGCGATCCGGAACGCGCCTGGCGCTACATCCCGCTCTTGGTGATGGGCGCCGCCTACGACACGGGCGGCATCCATGGCCCGACGGGCGGAGGCACCGTGCTCCAGCCCCTCTTCACGGGGGCGTACTCCGCTCCCGTGCGCGCTGTGCTCTTCGTTGGGACGAGCAGTCAGTACGGTCGAGGCCCCGACGAAGAGACCTTCTTCATCGCGGGAGAGCTGGGGGTTGGCGTGCGTCTCGGCTACCCCGTGGGTCTCTTCCTCGGCGTGAGCTGGATGCCTTCCGTGCTGCGCTACCTCGCCCCTTACCACACCACTCCCATCTTTGGGCCGCGGACGACGCCCGTCGACACCGACGGCACCCTGGTGACGGCCGCGGGAGGCAGCCTGAAGGTCGGCCTCGATTTCTATCACTTCGTGATCTTGGGGCAGCTGGCTGTGTTGAAGGGCAACTCCGCCGTCCCCGGCTTTACCAACTGGTCCGTCGCCATCGGCCATGGGTTCTAGTTCGGGCCGTGTCAGGGCGGTCCCGGCGAGCAGCCGCTCAGTCCGCGTCGCGCATCGCGTTCATGGCGCGCTGGATGGTCGCCTCGACCTCGTCCGCGCATTGGCGGACGTAGGCTTCGTCTGCGGCGGCTTCGTCTCCGCTGCGTGCGAAGCGCATGGGCTCTAGGATCTGCACGCGGATCTTGCTGGGCCAGGGGATGTAGGGGAGGGGGCCTAGCATCACGCCCCAGGGCAGGGCCAAGCTGACTGGGAAGACCTTGATGCGCAGCTTCTTCAAGAGCGGCAGACGTTGGGCGAGGCGTGGGAAGTCGTGCAGAATCATCAGCGTGCTGTGGGCGCCCGTGGCCGCCACCGGGATCACGGGCACGCCCTCGCGCAGGGCCAGACGCATGAAGCCGGCGCGCCCGGCGAAGCGCACTCGGTTGCGCAGCCGCCAGGGGCGCATCGCGTCCTCGTCACCGCCCGGATAGACGAGCGCCTTGTGGCCTTCGGCGAAGAGCTTGTGGGCGTTCTCGTGGCAGGCGCGGATGGCGCCGAGGGGGATCAGGAACTGATGCAGAGGCGGCATACTCAGAGGCAGGCTGTGCCCGAGGCCGAAGGGCACGTCCACCATGCCCCGGCGGCGGAAGATCTCGCTGACCCAGAAGAAGCTGTCCACCGAGTAGAGCGCGCCGTTGTGGTTGCCGACGTACAGGGCGGGCCCAGTGGGGATGCGCTCGACGCCCGAAACCTCCGCACGATGGTAGCGCCGCAGGACGTCGACCCAAGGCAGGAGCTGTTCGAAGCGCGCCGGGTCGCGGTTGCTCGTGGCGTCGATGTCGTAGCGAGGGATCACCTCTCGAGCATAGCCCGCCGGGTCAGTCCTGGTCGAAGAACGCCGGCCGGTCGTCGTGCAACGTCAGCGTCACGCCCTCGGCTCCCAGCTGAAAATCCGTCTCGAGCAGCAAGCGGCGGTTGCAGTCCGTGAGGCGTACGCGGTGCGTTCCGAGCTCCAGGGCGAAGGCGTGCTGTTGTCCCGGCGCGAGGGTCTCGTCCGCGGCCAGGCGATCGGGCGCAGCTCGTAGGTCTGCGCCCGCGGCGCCGAGATGGGCGTAGCAGATGGTCTCGTGAGACGCGTTCTGGAGCAGCAGGGCGTCCCCGGGAGGCGCGTGATCCATCAGCTCACCCCGACCTTCGACGTGGGCGCAGCCCGAGCTCAGCAGCAGCAGCGCACCCGTGACGGCGAGACGCCGCTGGTTCATGCGCGGCTCGCCTCGATGCGCTGCATGAAGCGCGAGAAGAGGTAGCGCGCGTCGTGGGGACCGGCGCTCGCCTCGGGGTGGTACTGCACGCCGAAGGCGCCCGACTCCGCGTGTTCGATGCCCTCGCAGGTGTCGTCGTTGAGGTGCACGTGGCTCATGGTGCAGCGCCCGGCGAGGGACTCCACATCGACGGCGAAGCCGTGGTTCTGCGTCGTGACCTCGACCTTGCCCGTCGCCAGATCTTTCACGGGCTGATTCAGCCCGCGGTGCCCGAACTTCAGCTTGTAGCTGCGTCCACCCAGGGCCAAGGCGAGGATCTGCTGCCCGAGGCAGATGCCGAAGAGGGGGCGCTTGCCGAGCAGCTCCTCGACGCAGCTCACGCCGTAGCCTACGGCGGAGGGATCGCCGGGCCCGTTGGAGAGGAAGACGCCGTCGGGAGAGAGGGCGAGGATGTCGGCGGCGGAGGTCTGGGCTGGCACGACCGTGACGCGCGCCCCCGAGGCCACCAAGCAGCGCAGAATGCTGCGCTTCACGCCATAGTCCACGGCGACTACGTGGGGACGCGTGCTCGGATCCGCCGCGACGGAAGGCTCGGGATCCCAGACGCCGAGCCCTTCGCTCCACTCGTAGCTCTCCGGCGTGCTGACCTCGGAGGCGAGGTCACGTCCTTCGAGGGAGGCGGCCGCCTTGGCGCGATCGTGAAGCGTGGCCACGTCCTCCGTGCCGAGGGCCGCCATCTGCGCCCCTTGGTCTCGGATGTGGCGGGTCAGCGTCCGCGTCTCCACGCCTTCGATGGCCACGACGCCGCGTTCGCGTAGGTAGCTGTCGAGGTCCATCTCCGCCCGCCACGAGCTCGTGCGGGGCGAAGAGCGGCGGATGACGAAACCCGAGAGGGCCGGGCGCGCGGCCTCGTCGTCCTCGGCGTTGACGCCCGTGTTGCCCATCTCCGGTGCCGTCATGGTGACGATCTGTCCGTGGTAGGAGGGATCCGTGAGCACCTCTTGGTAGCCGCTCATGCCGGTCGTGAAGCAGACCTCGCCGGTCACGACGCCGCTCGCGCCGAGGGCCCACCCGCGGAAGACACGCCCGTCCGCCAGCACCAGGCGACTCGGCTCCGGGCTGCGTTTCTGATGCGTGTCGCTCATGCGGGCCTCTCGTGGACCACGCGGCCTTCCACCAAGGTCAGGGCGATGGCGCCCGTCACCTCGTGATGCAGCATGGGGGTGTTGTCGCAGCGGGAGTGCAGCGCCTCGGGCTCCACCGTCCAGCGCAGGTCGGGGTCGATCACGGCGACGTCGGCGCGTCCACCCACGGCGAGGCCACCGGCTTCCACGTCGGGCAAGAGCGCGCTCGGGGACGAGGTCAGAGATTCGATCAGCCGCGCGGGGGAGAGGGATCCGCCTCGCACCAGCTCGAGCAGGCCCGGCACGGCCGTCTCGAGGCCGTTGATGCCGACCGAGGCGGCTGCGAACTCGCAGTCCTTCTCCAGGCTGGAGTGGGGCGCATGGTCCGTGGCCACGCAATCGATGGTGCCGTCCGCGAGGGCCTGTCGCAGAGCCTCGCGATCCTCCTCCGTGCGCAGGGGAGGGTTCACCTTGCAGTGCGTGTCGTAGCCCAACACGGCGTCCTCCGTGTAGAGCAGGTGGTGGGGCGTGACCTCGGCGGAGACGCGCAGGCCGCGTGACTTGGCCTCACGGATCAGCCGCACGGCGCCCATGCTCGAGATGTGGGCCACGTGGTAGCGGGCGCCCGTGGCCTCTGCGAGCAGCAGATCGCGCGCGACGATCACGTCCTCCGCCTCGCGTGGCCAGCCCCGGAGCCCGAGGCGCGCCGAGACGACGCCCTCGTGCATCTGCGCGCCCTCCGTGAGGTGATGGTCTTCGCAGTGCTGCGTCACCAAGAGATCGAAGGTACGCGCGTACTCGAGGGCGCGGCGCATGACGGCGGCGTTCATCACGCAGCGCCCGTCGTCGCTCACTCCGATGGCGCCCGCGTCTCGCAGGTCGGCCATCTCCGCGAGCTCGGCGCCCTTCAGCCCGCGAGTGATGGCGCCAAAGGGCAGCAGCCGCGCGAGGCCGAGGCTCTTAGCCTTGGCGACCATGGACTCGGTGATGGCCCGGGTGTCGTTCACGGGCCGCGTGTTGGGCATGGGACAGACGGTCGTGAAGCCGCCCGCGACGGCCGCGCGCAGGCCGGAGGCGAGATCTTCCTTGTACTCCTGCCCCGGCTCGCGCAGGTGCACATGCAGATCCACGAAGCCCGGCGCCACCCACTTGCCGGACACGTCTCGGCGCTCGACCTGCTCTCCCTCGAGGCCATCCGCCGCACCGCGGCCGATGCGTGTGATGCGACCCGCCTCGATCACCACGTCGGCGATCTCGTCGAGGCCCGTCCGAGGGTCGAAGACCCGGCCGCCGTGGAGCACGAGCATGCTCCGCGATTACGTCAGGCAGACCCCGAGGTCAACCGCGAAGCCGCTCGAGTCGAGGCCGTCATTCCTCCAGACAGACCCTCGACGCCTAGCGCGCCAGGCGCTTCGGGGTGAATCCGGGAGCGCGCCCCAGCGTCGATCCCCATGAGCGCAGGGAATGGCCTCTGCACCGGAAAGGACTTCACGATGACTCGCACACTCGCCCTGGCCCTCTTGGTCCTCGCCCTGCCGGTGACGGCAACCCCAGCGCAGGCGTGGGACGTCGTGCCCTCTCCACGCCTGAGCGTGCGCACGCCCTCTCCGCGCTTGATGCCCCGCCCGCGGGTCTACGTGCGACCGGGCCTCGGGCCGCGCTCGATACCCCGCCCGCGGGTCTACGTGCGACCCACGCGCAGGCCGCGCCAATCCACGCCCAGCACCGGCGGCCTGCGCTGCAGGGCCACTCGAAACGGTGTGGAGACGCGCGCCAGCCTTCAACTTCTGCGCGCCGGGCGTAGCGTCGCTTCGGCCGCATGCGGTCTGGGCGCCCCAGCACTGCGCGTCGAGTCGGGGAACTACGTCGCTCGCGTAACCTTGACGGGCACGCTCGACGGCAGCTACCGCGACGTCCCCGTGCGGGTCGTCTCGGGCCAAGTTCGCGGCCTGACGGTGGAGGTGCCCACGGCCTTGCTCGAGGTGCGCGTCGAGGTGAACCGGCGTCGTGTCTTCGGGCGCGCCATCGTTCGCCGGGCCGGCGTCGTCGTAGGCAGTCTCGGCAGCGGCGTCGTCGCGACCCTCTCCCCCGGACGCTACGACATCGAGGTGATCCGTGGCGCCACGCGCCGCGTGATCCGAGGCGTCAACCTGCGTGCCGGTCAGCGCCGCGCGCTCCGGGTGGCGTTCTAGACGAGGCCGGCGTGCGCAGCTCGCTCGCGTTTGCGGAGCACAGACGATCGCCTCCATCGAGAGGCGATCGTCTCAGCCGGCGGCCTGCTGCTCGTCGGCCTCTTCGTCGCTTTCCGCGGCGATCGTGCCCACGGAGGACTTGACGGTCGCCTGCTGCTGGCGCTCCTTCTCCTCCACGCGGGCTTTCATCGACATCACCTTGCGGTAGACGGACGCGAAGTTCTTGTTTCGCGTCGCCATGCTCGGTGAGCCGCCCCGGAGTAGGGTCTGAAGGATGAATTCGAGGACCTGAATCTCGCCCTCGGAGAAGCTGTTGCTGATGCGCATGCAGACGATCTAGCAGGCCGGCGACGCTGAGACAACATCTGACGTGCGATGTAGTGCCATATGACGTCATAGGCAATCTGGGTTGTGACGCTAACACATGAGAAATACACGAGATTATTCTGGTTGTCTTCTGAGCTTGGAGCAGAAGGCACGCGGAGGCGATCGCCCGCCTCCGAATGCGATCGGTTGACATGGGCGAAAAAACCCTCTCATTGCGCAGGCTTGCGCGGCCGGGGCGATGCGCGCCCC
This sequence comes from Deltaproteobacteria bacterium, assembly GCA_013151775.1. Lineage (GTDB taxonomy): Bacteria > Myxococcota_A > Polyangia > Polyangiales > Houyiibacteriaceae > JAADHO01. Next base: position 6,722 of record JAADHO010000154.1, read on the forward strand.
ATCGGACGGTGGCTCAAAGCGCCCGGGGAACCCGTGAGCTGCGGGCAGAGCCCCGCATCGGCCCAGAAAACCGCGTGATCGTGCCGCTCTCGGAGCCGGTAGGCTAGACGTGGTCGGCGGCGGTGACGCGCACGACCTCGGCCATGGAGACCATGCCCTCGCGGATCTTCCCCAAACCGGCCATGCGCAGGGAGTTGACGCCTTCGCGGATCATGGCGCTCTTGAGGTCGGCGGTGGAGCTGCCCTGCAAGACCATCTCCTTGAGGTTCTCGTTGAAGGGCATGACCTCGTAGAGGGCGATGCGACCCTTGTAGCCGGTGTCGCCGCAGGTGCGGCAGCCGACGCCCTCGAAGACGTGGATATCGGCGAGATCATCGGCCTTGAAGCCGATGTCGAGCAGCGCCTTCTGCTCCACGGGCACCTCCACCCGGCAGTCGGCGCAGATCTTCCGCGCCAGGCGCTGGGCCACCACGAGGTTCACCGACGCCGTGACGAGGAAGGGCTCCACGCCCATGTTCAAGAGGCGCGTGACCGTGCTCGGTGCGTCGTTCGTGTGCAGCGTGCTGAGCACGAGGTGGCCCGTCAACGCGGCCTTGACCGCGATCTCTGCGGTCTCGAAGTCGCGAATCTCGCCCACCATGATGATGTCGGGATCCTGGCGCAGGAAGCTGCGCAAGGAGGCGGCGAAGTTGAGGCCGATGTCCTCGTGCATCTGCACCTGGTTGATGCCGGCGAGGTTGAACTCGACGGGATCCTCCGCGGTGGAGATGTTGGTGTCGACCTGGTTCAGCTCGCTCAGCGCGGAGTAGAGGCTGGTCGTCTTGCCCGATCCCGTGGGGCCCGTGACCAAGACCATGCCGTAGGGCTGGTGGATGGCGTCCTTGAAGTGCGACAGGGGCTCCGGGTCGAAGCCGAGCTTGGTCATGTCGAGCTGCAGGTTGGACTTGTCGAGCAGCCGCAGCACGATCTTCTCACCGAAGAGCGTGGGCAAGGCGGAGACGCGGAAGTCCATCTCGCGGCCCTTGCCGAGCTTCAGCTTGATGCGTCCATCCTGAGGCAGCCTGCGCTCCGCGATGTCGAGGGAGGCCATGATCTTCAGGCGCGAGGCGATGGCGTTCTTCAGCTTGAGGGGCGGCTTCATCTCCTCGTGCAGCACGCCGTCCACGCGGTAGCGCACACGCAGGCTCTTCTCGTAGGGCTCGACGTGGATATCCGAGGCGCCCTTCTTGATGGCGTTGAGCAGGATGGCGTTGCACAGGCGGATGACGGGCGCATCCTCCGTGGCCCGCTCGAGGTCGAGCAGGCTGACGTCTGCCTCTCCTCCCGCGACCTCGATGTCCTCCTCATCGAAGCCCTCCATGATGTCGTCATAGGAGATCTCCGGCGCGGCGTAGGTCTGCTCGATGGCGGCCTGGATAGCGGCCTCGGAGGCGACCACGGGCTCGACGTTGTAGCCCGTGAGGAACTTGATGTCGTCGATGGCGTGCAGGTTCGAGGGGTCCGCCATGGCTACGATCAGCGAGGATCCGGCCCGCGAGACGGGCACGATCTTGTGGCGGTCGCAGACCTCCTGGCTGACCAGCTTGGCGATCTCGGGATCGATCTCGTACTCGCTCAGGTTGATGGACTGGACGCGATACTGCTGGCTCAGGAAGTCTGTGATCTCCTGATCGCTGATGGCGCCCATGCGAGCCAGCGCGTACCCCAGGCTGACGTTGTCCGAGCGCTGGGTGGACTGAGCCGTGCGTAGCTGGTCGAGGCTGATGCGCTTCTCGCGGACGAGCAGCTCGCCCAATCGATTCGTCATACGAGGGGTCTCCAGATGCGGGTCGTGAACGCAGTCAGGGAATATATCCGATCTGAGCGGCCAAGTCGCCCACGCCTCCGAATCTGGCAGACATGATCGGTGGAGCGCGGGCCGAGCGCCCTCGACCGGACAAGCGGGACGAATCTCGAAATGAAGGTCGTGGCGGGCGCAGAGGTG
>JAADHO010000410.1 GCA_013151775.1 Deltaproteobacteria bacterium
ACCCTGCTGAGCGCGATCCCGGCCCTGCCCGCTCATCTTCTGCTGCTCGCCCTGCGCCGTCACCCGGGCTCCGCGCGCATCACGCTCCACCTGACGCTGCTCGGCCTGCACGGAATCCGCTGGCGCCGGGCGCCCGCCGCGGCATAGTCTCGCTCGTCATGACTGAAGCCCACGAGCCCCACGCGCCCACGCTCCCCGAGGTCAAGGACGAAGCCGGCGACACGCCGACCTGGGTCCCGATCCTCGGCATCGTCCTGCTCAGCCTCTTCGCGCTGATGGCCGTGCTGCACCCGACGGAGCATCAGGTCACGATGGAGCAGGGCGGCGCCGCGCAGGTCGCGCCCGTGCACGCCGCGCCCGCAGCGCCGGCGACCGACGAAGACGACGACTAGGCCCGGGCGCCGCGCGACTCACGTCAGCATGGCGGGCTCGTCGCTGAGGATCAGCATGTCGTCGTCGGGGCTCGTCATCACCAGGCGCCGTGGAGCGCTGGCCTCACGGTAGCCAGCGCCCGCGCTCGGACCCCGCTCGGGATCGCGTTCCCAACGGCCCACACCGACGACCGCCACGTACTCCCCCGCCTCGAGCACACCCTCGTGGTACTTCATGCCCTTGTTGAACACGAACCCCTTGCTCGAGAGCCCGCGCTCTTGCAGGAAGGATTCGAGTTCAGGCGTGGCGGCGGCGAAGAGGCCCGAGCTGTCCTTCCAGTCCTTGTCGAGCACGACGCTGGCGTCGTTCGCTTTCACCAGCGCCTTCGACGTGCCGTCGAGGACCAAGAAGTCGACGCTCTCCTGCTCGTCCAGCACCGTGACCCAACGGCTGTTCTTGCCCGATCTGCGTTGCTCCAACACCGCGACGCGCCAGGCCGCGCAAGCTCGACCCGTCAGCGGCGCCGTCAACGTCTCGAGCAGCTCGGCCCGGCCGACGATGCGCGTCTTCTGCCCCTCGCGAACATCGCCCACAGGCAGCAGAGGCACGGCCTTCATGGCACGCAGCGCCCGCCGGTCGGCGGAGAAATACCATGAGCCGAAAGCGATCGCGACAGCGACCAGCAAGAAGGCACCTAAAAGGAGTAGATCCACGCGACTAAGCCTAGCGGCGGACGCCTACCGCACAAGGCCCGATCGACGATCCCAGAGGGTGTAGCGCCCGAAGGCGCGTGCGACGGCGACTTGGCCGGGTGCAGTGGGCCGAGTAGGATGACGCCTGGCATGGCTTTCCGGTGATTGGCGGTGAAGTCGACGAGCGCGTGTGGTCTGCTCTTCGACGGGCGGGCGTGCTCGATGCGCAGGCCGTGCGACACCTGCGCCGTCAGCGTGCCCTGCCGTTGGGGTGGCCGTGAGCGACTGGTACTCGCGACAGTTCGGCGATCGGGAGCAATTCGCGTTGGCCCTCTCTCTGGGCCGCCACCCCCATCCTCGTGCCGGCGAGGATCGAGGCTGGGGTGGGCTCTCGATCTGGGTCGGCGGGCGCTGCCTGACGCGGTCGATCTCAGAGCAAGGCGGCTGCGCCGAAGAGGTCCGTTGGGAGCTCGGCGAGATCGCGACGTGGCTGGCTCGCGTGGGCATCCGAATGCTGAACGAGGAGCCCTTCCCGCTGCGCCCCATCAGCGGCGATCTGGCGGATGCCTGCGACTGGTTCGTCGCCAGCGAGACGGCTCCCCTGAGCCTCGACGAAGCGCAAGAACAGCTGTGGTTCGAAGCTCGCTCCGACTGGCGCCAACATCACGCTCTGCGGCGAGCGGCGGTCGACCTGGCGCTACCCAACGTGGTCCTCCGGCGCCTGGGAGATCAGCTCGAGGTCTCGTGGGACAACGAGCGCTGGGGTACGACGCGTCCAGACCTGAGCTTCGTGGAGCGGCGAGGATCCCACTACGTGTCTGCGCATTCGGCAGCGGCGGTACTGCACGAGGCGCTGCTCGACCTAGCCGACCACCTGGAACAGCCCGACGTATCGCGCGCCGTCACGGAGCTGCGCGTCCGGCCCTCCGATTGGCGCTGGCTCGTGCACCGCGAATCGGCTGAGCTGATCCGACGAGAGCTGCCCGCGCTGGCCCGGCGGCTCGCACGCAAGACGCAGACGCACAAGCGCGGCCTCTACATCCCACACACGCCGGAGACGCAGGTGTTGCGCCAGGCGCGCCCCACGAATCGTGTGGAGCTGGAGAGCCTGCTGAGCGCCGCCGGTGAAGTCGGCGACCGGCCGATGAGCGACGCCTTCCGGAGCGAGCTTCGTCCTGGCCATGCATCAACGCAAGAGCCCTGGCTCGAGGGCTATGAGCGCGCCCTCGAACTGCGTGACAGCCTGGGCTGGCCCGAAGCGCAGCGAACACCCGATCTGGCGCGCTGGCTGACCCGACAGGGGGCCCGAGCAAGACGCAGGAAGCTGCCGGTGTCGGTCGATCACGTGTCTGTGCGCGACGATGCCGAGCATCTGGGGGTCGTGGTGAACGCGAATACGCCACCGTCGATGCGCAGCGAGATGGTCTGGGCGACGGCGCTCGGCCATCTCTTGATGGACCCTGCTCAGGTCTCGGTGGGCGGCCGCTGGGAACACTGGCCCAACGGCGCCCGGGCGCGCGCCTTCGCCGTGATGCTCAGCCTGCCAGACGCCGGCGTCCGACAGCACCTCACCGGTGCGCGACACGTCGACGCCGACGCCGTCCGCAACCTGATGGCCCACTACGGCACGGGCCCGCACGCCACCACCTTCCACCTACGGAACCGCGGCTTCATCGACGAAGACGAACGCATCACCCTGCTGACTCACCTCACGCGCTGACGTGGGCACGGCCCCAGCGTCCAAGGGATCAGCCGCGGTCTGCTGCGAGCATGCGCTCCGCGAGCAGATGCCTATGGCCTTGGTCCTCGCCCAGCGCTTCGCGCTCGAAGCGCACGTAGTCGAGGAACCTGGACGCTCGCCCGCCCACCAGCACCTCGACGGGGCGCTCATCCTGCGGTCTGCTCGGCCGCTCCCAGGCGTGCCAACCTCGCTTCAGAATCTCGTCGACCTCGTCTTGCCCAAAGCCGAAAGAGGTCCCGAAACGTGTCGGGCTATGGAGCACGGGATCAGCGCCTCGCTCTCGCCGAGCACGTCCAACTCTACGAGCCGAGCATCAAGCGCCTCCAATGCCTCGGAAACGTCCCCCGTGACGAGCGTCTCGTGCAGCCCCGGCCGAATCGCCATGACACGAGCCTACTCGAGACGCGCCACCTCCGCGCGCACCATGCCTCGAGCTTGGAGCTGACAAGGCGCAACACGAGCGACCGCCAGTAGATGGGAGCCACTCATATCATGCCCGGAGCCCCCGAGCGCGCTGCCGCGTTCGCCTGCCTGCGGCGTTCGTTCTACGCTCCAGCGATGCGAACACTTACCTTCTCTTGTCTCTCCCTGCTCCTCTGCATGCTCGCCGGCTGTGGTGACGACAGCGCGCCCGGGACCTGTCCGACGGGGCCGGCGTCACCCTTGGGCGATGCGTGCACCAACGCTGGGCTCATCTGCGCCTACGGCTACGACCCGCCTGAGTGTGGCGGCATTGATGTGGTCTGCGAAGGCGGCGTGTGGGCCGAGCGCTCGCACACGGATCCCATGGCCTCTTGCTTCGACTCGGGCGTGGACGCCGGAAGCGACGCCAGCGCGGACGCCGCGACCGACGCATCCAGCGACGCCGGCTCCGTGACCTGCGGCGACACGAGCTGCGGCCCCAGCGAGTACTGCTTCATCATGTGCACCTGCTGCGGCGTCGCGGACGCGGGCCCGCCGTCCTCGACCTCGGAATGCCGACCCCTGCCGGCCGGCTGCAGCGCGGATGCCCTGTGTTCGTGCGCCGAGCTGACGAGCACGGGCAACTGGTGCGACGAGGCGGCACGCAGCATTGATCAGCCGTGTGCGTAGGCGAGGTCAGCTCGCGCTCTACCTCGGCGGCGAAGTGCCGTCACGGAGCCGAAGAATTCGATCAGACTGATGCAGGACTCCGCAGCGACTAGACTCGCGCCGCCTGCAACGCTCGCCCCGCTCGCACCCCGTCGCCATCTTTCGCACACGCGGCTGGAGGTGTATCTTTGGATACATGACGTTCCGGGGTTTCGATCGCATCACCCTCGAGGCGGCCAAGCTCGAAGGAAGGCCGTGCGTGCGTGGCATGCGGCTGAGCGTTCAACGCGTGCTGGAGATCCTGGCTGACAACCCCAGCTGGGATGACCTGCGCGCCGACTATCCCGAGCTCGAAGCCGAGGACGTCCGTCGGGTGCTCGCCTTCGCAGCCGCGTCGCTCGCAAACGAGCGCCTGGTGCCGGTGGTCTAGGAGTTTGATCCAGCTAGGGCGCGATGGCGCCGGATGAAAGGTGGCGGGCAAGGCGCAGTCCGCCCCCTCCCCACTGTCATGCCTCGAGCTTGGAGCTGATGAGGCGGTTGAGGCTGATGCCGGACTCCGCTGCTTCCGTTACGAGCCGGCGATGAGTCTGCGGCGGCACTCGCACTACGAAGCGACCGCTGTACGCGCGTGTCGCGATTGGCTCCGGCACGGGCTCGCCGTTCTCCTCCATGTCGGACACGACACGGGCGACGACTTTGCGGACGCCAGCCAGCGCCGCCGTGGGCGAGCCGGCGAGCCAACTCAAGCTCGGGAACTCGGTACACAGCCCCACATGCTCGCCGTCCTCCTCGGACCACGTAACTCGATATGTGTACCGATCAGCCTTCTTCATTTTCTCTCTCCAACCGCTTGATGGCCTTCAGCACCTGCCTGACTTGGTATGGCTTCGCTTTCCCCTTGTGGCCCTGAATGTTCACTCGAGGATCTCCCTGCCACGGCGTCTTGTACACACGATGGCTAGTGCCTCCTTGTCGCGACTTGCCAAAGAAATGCTCGCAGACCTTGCACAGATCCCGAAAACGCACTCCCGCCGCATTCCTGCGCATCTCACGGAGCAACGCTTCGATTGCGGCCGCACGTCATAGTACCACTATTGGCACCACAGTCAAGATGACCGGCGCTCGAACGCGCTTAGCGAGCGCACGGCACTCGCACGACGAAGCGCCAGCTGTACGCGCGTATCGTGATTGACTTGCGCCCGGCGACCGCGTCGCCATGTTTCGCACCGGGGACTGACATCCTAGATTCTAGACTGCCCGCAAGAAACCAGCGGGCGCGAGGATGTTCCTTCGCTTGAGTGACTCGGGAGCCTCTTCGCCGAGCAGCCGCCGGAGACGTTCGCTGGTGGCTGGCAGCAAATCGAGGCGCTCAGGCATCGCCCCCCAGCGAGCCGTCCACGCCGGAGCCTGACTGTCAGCGTATCCCGCCAACAACTCGGCCAAACCGGCAGCTAGAATCAGGATCCGTCGGTCGATATTTCCATCGGGCTCTGAGATCGAGGAGATGTCGCCTGCTCGCGTGATCTCCAACGCCAAGGCGCGCGCACGGAGTTGATCCCCGTCCAACACCGCCACTGCCAATTGGTCAATCGTTGCCATGGATTTCTTCCCAGATCTCCTCGAAAGCGTAGCACGCCTTCGTCAACGCGGCGGTTGGACGTACATGTGGCTCGATTCGCCGCCATGCTTCCAACTTCGAGCCAGTGAAGTCCTGGAGTATTCGTCGTGCGTCGGACCGATCCACCGCGTCGCGAAACGCGGCCAGTTTGGAGGCGACCAGGACTTCGGGAAGGGCAGACATCACACGTATCCCAGGCGCCGAGAAGATCTCCTCTCCAGCCTCCGGAGACTCCCCCACGAATCCCTTGGCACCATCGTTGAGCCAGTCTGCGGGCAGCGACAACTCTGTGGCGACCAGCGCAGCCCAGCGACGAATTGGAGCCGTGGGATGAGGGGCGTCGAAGATCGCGTCAACGTCCTTGGTTGCTTCTCGATGCCGATACTTGAGCACCATCACCGCCCCACCGACGGCCACGAGGCGGACTTCAGCCCCGGCACGAAGGGCCAGCGCGCCAAGCCGTGCGAGCGCAGCCCGAATGTCGGCGTCAGTCAATGTCCCGGCGATGCCCATGGGCCGAGTGTACCAGCCCGCGACGCCCTGGCTCCTCCCCGCGCCCATGCGCCCCGATCGCATTTCCGCAAGCCCGGGCGACGAGGCATCACACACAGCGGGTTGCGATCCCTAGACGACTGAGTGATGGTTCATTCCCCTCAGCGGGAGATTGGAGCTCAGATGGCAGATCCCATTCGACGGGTCGGCGTAATCGGCGCAGGAGTCATGGGCAGCGGCATCGCCGCCCACCTTGCGAACGCCGGCGTTGAAGTCGTCCTCCTCGACATCATTCCTCCGAAATTGACGGAGGAAGAGAAGAAGGACCCCAAGAAGCGCAACGGCTTCTCCGCGGGCGGCCTCGCGAAGGCCAAGAAGAGCCGGCCGGCGGCCTTCTTCCACAAGAGCAACGCGGTCTTGATCTCCGTGGGCAACACCACGGACGACCTCGACAAGCTGAAGGGCTGTCAGCTCGTAGTCGAGGCCATCATCGAGCGCCTCGACATCAAGCAGCAGCTCTTCGCCACCCTAGAGGGTGTTCTGGACGCGGGCACCATCGTCGCCTCCAACACCTCCGGCATGCCCATCCACGAGATGCTCGAGGGCCGCGGAGAGGAGTTCAAGAAGAACTTCCTCGTGATGCATTTCTTCAACCCCGTCCGCTACATGAAGCTGCTCGAGCTGGTGGTCGGCACGGAGACCTCGCCCGAGGTCACCAAGCGCATCGAGGACTTCGGTCAGGACCAACTCGGCAAGGGCATCGTCCACGGCAAGGACACGCCCAACTTCGTCGGCAACCGCATCGGCGTCTACTCCATGATGCTCACGATGCAGCAGATGATCGAAGACGGCCTCAGCCCGGAGGACGTCGATCAGATCACCGGCTTGCCCATGGCTCACCCCAAGAGCGCCAGCTTCCGCACAGCGGATATGGTCGGCCTCGACACCTTCCTGCACGTCGCCAACCACTGCTACGACGCGTTGGTGGACGACGAGGAGCGGGACGTCTTCAAGGCGCCCGAGTTCGTGGCCGAGATGGTCAAGAACGGCATCCTCGGCAACAAGACCCGCGGCGGCTTCTACAAGAAGACGAAGGAGGGAATCCTCACCTTCGATCCCAAGACCCGCGAGTACCGTCCGAAGGCGGGCGACCAAGACATCCGCAAGGCCATGAAGGCCATCGGCAAGCTCGAGAGCGCGAGCGAGCGCGTGAAGGCCTTGGTCGCCGACGACGGAAAGGGCGGCACGTTCGCCTGGAAGATCCTCAGCAAGAGCCTGGCCTACACGGCGCGCCGCATGGGCGAGATCACGGACTCCATCGAGGCCGCCGACAACGCCATGAAGTGGGGCTACAACTGGGAGCTCGGGCCCTTCGAGGTCTGGGACGCTCTGGGCTTCGTGGAGACCCTCGAGCGCATGAAGGCGGACGGCGTCGACGTGCCCGAGTCGGTCGAGAAGATGGCCGCCTCAGGCGCGACGAGCTTCTACACGGACGACGGCAAGGCCTTCAACCTCGTGAAGGGCGAATACGTCGCGCGCGACATCGACCCGCGTGAGGCGGACCTGACCATCCTGCGCCGTGGCGAAGCCCCCGTGCTCGCCAACAGCGGCGCGGAGGCGTGGGACCTCGGCGACGGCGTGCTCGGCGTTACTTTCAAGACCAAGGCCAACAGCATCGACGTCGACGTCATCAACATGCTGAACGACGCGATGACGGAGGCCGAGAAGAACTTCAAGGCTGTGGTCATCGCCAACCAAGGCGACCATTTCTGCGTCGGCGCCAACCTCTTCGGCATCGTGATGGCGGCGAACCAGAAGCAGTGGGACGCCCTCACGGACACCGTCAAGGGCATGCAGATGGCGACGCAGCGTATGAAGTACGCCACCGTCCCCGTGATCGCGGCGCCCTATGGCATGGCCCTCGGCGGCGGCCTCGAGATCTGCATGGCCTGCGACGGCGTGCAGGCGGCGGCCGAGACCTACTCTGGCCTTGTCGAGGTCGGCGTGGGGCTCATCCCCGGCGGCGCCGGCAACATGCGCATGCTCTGGCGCGCCCTCGAGAACATCCCCGAAGGCGCCAAGGTCGACCCGCTGCCGATGGTCGGTCAGGTCTTCCAGAACATCGCCATGGCCAAGGTGGCGACGAGCGGACCGGAGGGGCAGCACTTCGGCTTCTTCCGCCGCACGGATGGCATCTCCTTCGATCGCGCACGTCTGCTCACGGAGGCCAAGGCGCGCGCCCTCGGCATGGCCGACTCGGGCTACCACCCGCCCATCCCCCAGAGCTTCGTGCTCCCGGGCGAGAGCGGCATCGCCACCCTCGGCATGCTCGTCGACTCCTTGACCGAAGGCGGCTACGCCACGGAGCACGACGGCTTCATCGCCAACAAGCTCGCGAAGGTGCTCTGCGGAGGCGCCGGCGGCGCCACCCACCGTGTCACGGAAGACGAGATGCTCGAGCTCGAGCGTGAGGTCTTCGTCAGCCTCTGCGGCGAGCAGAAGAGCCTCGACCGCATGCAACACATGCTCATGAAGAACAAGCCGCTGCGAAACTAGAGAAGAGAGAGTCCAACATGAAAGACATCGTCATTCTAGAAGCCGTTCGCAGCGCCGTGGGGCGCGCGTACAAGGGATCCCTCGCTCAACGCCGCCCCGACGAGCTCGCCGGGGAGGTCGTCCGCGGCCTGCTCGAGCGTGCCTCAGGTGAAGCCCGAGATGGTCGAGGATCTGATCCTCGGCTGCGCCATGCCCGAGGGCGAACAGGGCCTCAACGTCGCGCGCTTGGTCGGCCTGCTCGCCGGGCTCCCCCAAGAGTCCGCGGCCATGACCATCAACCGCTTCTGCTCGAGCGGTCTGCAGGCCATCGCCATCGCCGCGGGAGCGGTCGCCGCGGGCTACAACGACCTCGTCGTGGCCGGTGGCGTGGAGTCCATGAGCATGGTCCCCATGGGCGGCAACAAGCCCAGCGCGTCGCCCGAGCTGATGGAGAAGATGCCCACAGCCTACGCGCCCATGGGCATCACGGCGGAGAACGTCGCCAACAAGTTCGAGGTCACGCGCGAGATGCAGGAGCAGTTCGCGGTCGCCAGCC
>JAADHO010000349.1 GCA_013151775.1 Deltaproteobacteria bacterium
AGGCTCAGGCGCAAAGCCGGCGTGACATGAATGCCCAACTCGAAGCGCCTCAGAGCCCGCGCCCGCGAGCGCAACTCGAGCACGACCTGAAAGCTCCCCGGGGCGTCGTCGGGCACCGGGATGCGAATCAGCGCGCGCCCGTTTCTGTCCGCCTCCACTTCGGCCGCCGCCTCCGCAGGAGCCAGCGAGGAGAGGGCGCGAATGGTCGCGTGAGGAGAGGGCCGAAGCTGGTCCAAGCCGAGCACATCGTAGGCCGTCACGGCGAAGCTGAGCGCGCCGCCTCGGGGCGCGTTCATGGCGCCCTCGATCTGCATCTCGACGCCCGTCACGGCGCCGGCGCGTACGGGCCTGCGAGCCGGGGTCTGAGCGTCACTCGAGGGGACGCCGAGCGGGAGCATGAGGCAGCTGAGGATCAGCACCCAGGGTCTGCGGAGCGGGTTCATCGTCGGGCCTCCGGGCTGCGCCTCAGGACGTCCAAGGCGGGTGGTGGGTGCACCGGTGGCGCCACGGGAACTTCGTCCTCGACCTCCTCTGGGGGCGGCCCAGTGTCGGCGACCTCGAGCGTGCGCGGTGCCAGCAGGCTCATGGGTCGGGCGCCGTCGAGGGAGCGCGCGCCGCCGTCGTAGGCCACGACGCCGAGCCCACGCAGGGCACCTCCCACGGTGAACCTCAGGGGCAGAGGGATGCGCATGCGGCTCTGGGGTGGCAGCGGCCTGAGCTCGAGCTTCAGGGTCCGCCCTTCGACGCTCGGAGGGACGCGTGTGATGCGTCCCAGGCGAGCGCGCGTGGGCTCGTCGAGCTCGACCCCGGCGGGAAGATCCAGCTCGACGATCGGGCGCGCCATCAGCCGCGGGTTCGTGTTCCTCACCGTCAGTCTCAGTCCCGAGCGCGTGTCTCGTGCGCCCACCTGACCGTCCACGTCGAGGCCCAGGCGCGCGGGCCGCGTGGGCGCCGCGCTCCAGAGGCGCCCGTAGCGCAGCTCGAGCCTCCCGAGGGCCAAGCTGCCATGCCCCGTGCTCAGGCCGATGCGATGCTCGCCCGGCCGCCCGAGACCTTCGATCGTCACCGTGTAGACGCCGTTCTCGTGGGACATCGGGAGCTCATTTCCGTCGACCTCCAGCGTGAGCACGCCGCGCGGGGGCGGACCGAGCAGCCCCGCGGCCAAGGCGGCGAGCAGGCGCGTGTCGCGGCTTCTGCCCGTGACCAGCGCCGGATCGGCGAGCAGACTCCGCAGCAGGCGCATGGCTCCAGCTTGGTCGCCGAGCTTCGCGTGGACGATGGCCAAGAGGGCCGTGGGCTCCACCCGCGCGCTCGGCACGCCGACCGCCTCCGCCGGCTCGAGGAAGGCGCGATCACCGAATTGCACCTGTTCGCGATCCGCCCGGCGCGCGAGCTCCTCGGCGGCCTCGACGTCCCCCACCATGGCCAGAGCGGCCGCGGCGCGTGCGACGGAGGAGGGCCTATCCGTCAGGCCCAGGGCTCGCTCTCGCACCAGCCTGCCGAGGCGTCTAACCAGGCGCTGGAGATCTTCCCGCACGGCGGCGTGTGCCTCTGCGCTGAGCGCCGGCGCCAGCAGCAGCAGGATGCTCGAGCGGCGATCCAGACGCGCCCTGGAGGCTTCACCCGATTCCTCCGGGTGGCGTTCGAGGGTGGCGCTCACGGCGGCCAGGGCCGCGCGCAGCATGTCGTCGTCCGCCAGCGGATCGAAGTGGGCGACCGCCACCGCCAGGGCCGCGTCGTCCGGGCCCATGCTCATGGACTCGCCTCGCGTGCGCCAACGTGTCATCAGCGCGGCGGTTCCGCGCTGGGCGAATTCCGCCGGCATGTCGCGCCCGAGCGCCGCCAGCACCCAGCCCGGGCCCACGCCGGGCATGGCGAAGAGGTCGCCGAAGATCTCCTCGCCGACGGTCAAGGAGAGCTGCGCAGGTCCGCGCTCGCTGGCGTCCTCGGGCACCTCGAAAGTGACGCTGGTGTCGGAGCGGAAGAGCAGCCGACGCTCCTCGCGCACCAGACGCGCCTCGGGGTACACGACCAGAGGTCGGCGAACGGCGTCCAAGGGCGAGCCGTCGCTGGCCTTCACCACGCGCGCGACCAGAGCGCCCTCGCCCGCCGCGTTCAGGCGCACGACGACCTCTCGCGCCAACGCGTCTCGAGGAGGAATCGTCAAGCGCAGGGGAGCTCCCGCCGTGGCGTCGAGACCTTCGGCGCTGAGCTCCACGCGCACCTCGAGGGGATCCTCCGTGTGGTTCTGCACGCGGATCGGGATGCGCAGCTCATCTCCCACGCTGGCGTAGGCCGGAACCGGCGCGTCGATGGTGGCGTCCTGCTGCACGCGGATCTCTACGCGCGCGTTGGTGGTGAAGCCCGAGGCGGTCCACGAGATGGTCTCCACGCGGTAGGTCGTGAGCGCGTCCGCGAGCGGGATCCGAATCGACGTGACGTCGTCGTCGAGGGGCATCTCTCCCACGAAGAAGAGCGTCGCGGGGAAACGCTCGCGGATGTGCTCGCCCGCGCGCGCCAAGGCGGAGACCCTCTCCATCGGGGCGCCGTTGATGCTCGCGCCGCTCATGCGGAGGGAGGGCGAGCGAGCGGCGCGTCGGCTCCCGAGCGTTCCATAGCCCATACCGCCGCCGCCGCGCCCCGTACCGCTGAGCCCGAGCCCGCCCATGCCAAAGGACTCCCCGGCCATGTCTCCCATCATGTCGTCCATGCCCTCACTCGCGCTCGCGAAGGCCGCGTCACCGCGCGTCTCCTCCGTCGCGGAGAGTCCCAAGATGTCGAAGGCCGCGGCCATGGCGGTGAGCGCGTCCGGGCCCGGTGACAGAGACGAGATGCTGCGCATGGCGGCGTCTTCGCCCGAAACGACGGCGTAGAGCGTGCCTTGCGTGACCACGCGCGCGAAGGGATCCCGTACATCGTCGCTGGTGCCAGCACGCCCGTCGGGCCCCGGCGAGACGACCTCCATTCGCGGCGCGCTCGCCGCGATGGGGAAACGCGGCCGACCCGCGGCACGGCGAAACACGAAGGCGTGGCCCCAGGGATCGAGCAGGTCCGCGCGCGTCAGCAGATGGAGTCGCAGCAAGGCGCCGAGCCAGCGCTCTGGCGGCTCCGAGCGGGCGACACGCGCCGCGTCGTCGTTCTGTGGATCGGAGAGCGCCGCGACCGCGAGCAGGAGCTTCAGCAGCCTGCGGCGAGCGACACGGCGAGCGACCGTGTCGAAGCGAAAGCTCGGGTCGGCGGACTGGAGCATCGCCAGGGTGAGGGGGCGCTGTCCGAGATTCAGTGTGTTGCGAGGCAGGCGCTCGCTCGTGATCAGAGTCTGAATGACCGCGGGATCGAAGTCCCGGCGTCCGGCACGCTCGGTCACGACTCCGCGCTGCGTTTCAGCGTCTCCGTCGAGACTCGCGACCACCTGCTCGAGCACCATCATGCTGCGTCCCAGATCGCGTCGCAGCAGAGTCTCCCGGTCCTTCAGGGGATCGAGCAGCGTGCCGCGGGTGCTCGAGCTCATGCCGTCTCCGCCCGAATACCAAGGGTCTGGATCGATGGGCTGGGGCCGTCTGGGTTGGCTGTCGCGGGCGACCTGAGTCGTCAGCGTGGCGCGCAAGAGCCTCTGCGCCGCGGGGCTCGTGGCGTCCGCCTCGGCCAGATCGACGGCGGTGTTCATCCACGTCAGACCGAAGTCTCTCTCGCCGCCATGGGCCGCGAGATCGCGCGCCACGACGGCGGTGAAGGCCGGAGTGTTCGCTGCGGATTCGTCGCTGCTGGAGTCGACTGGTCGGCGTCGCAGGCTGAGCTCCGCCGTGCCTCCCACGCGGTAGACCGTCTGGCTGGCCGTCAACTCCGTGCGGAAGGCGTCGACGGGTCGCACCAGGAAGGCGTCGCTCGCCCCGACGCCCATGGCGCTGCGCCCCTGCGCCTGTGGATCGACGGCGTAGCGCACGCTCGTCACGGGTCGCGCCAAGACCCTCACGACGCCGCCCGCGCCCTCGGGGACGTGGATACGTCCGGCGCTGCGTCCGGCGGGGATCGTCGCGTAGGCCAGCGGTCGCCCCGCACCCACGAGCGTCAAGAGCACGGGCGCGCGCACGGCGGACGCGCGCCTGGCGACGTCGACCCACACGTCTTGTCCCGGAGCCACCACCACGCGTCGCACGCGCGGTCGCAGCTGCGCCTTCATCGCAACGGGCACGCACACGCTGGCGCGATACGGGTGGTCCGTGCCGAGCTCCACCGAGAGGTCCGTGACGAAGCCGCCGCAACCGCTCCTCGAGCTCGGTCCTGCGTCGTTGGCGGCGAGCCGCGCGGGCACGCTCGCGAGGCCATGGGCGTCGAGGGTCAGGCGCAAGTGTCCTCCGATCACCGCGTCGCCGCTCACGGAGACGGACATGCCCTCGGGCGCGGCGCCGCCGCCCGGACGCGTCACGGCGAGGTAGATGCGTGAGTCCACCTCGGGCACCAACGCCGAGCCCTCCGCCCGGGCCTCGACGACAAAGGGTACGCGGCTCACCAGGAAGCGGGTGGAGGTCTGGAGCGAGCCGTGGGCGGGGTGCGCGGCGCGCACGGCCACGGGAACCCATTGGGTCTCTCCGGCGATGTAGGCCGGAGCCGAGAAACGGAAGTCGGCTGCGCCCTCGCCATCCGTCCTGAAGGTCAGAGGCGCCATCTCCCCGACCGTGATCGTGACCTCGGCGTCACGCACGGGGCTGCCCGAAGGCGTGTGCACGTTCACGTGTCCGCGCACCACGGCGCCCGGTCGAAAGGGACCTTGGTCCACTTCGGCGGAGACCAACAGGCGCTCCACCGTGCGGCGAGCGACCTGTACGCGGGTCCCCACCGTCGCGCGCACCGGTGATTGTAGGATCGCCTCCACCGAGTAGTCCCCGTCGGGGCTGCTGTCGGGAAACGGGACGTCGAGCAGGGCCACGCCCGCGGCGCTGGTCGTCAGCACGTGGGTAGCGAGGATGTCTCCGTCGGGTGCGTTCACCGTGAGCCGCAGCTGGAGCCCGGGGCGGACCTGACCCGAGTCCGCATCGCGAGCGCGCACGAAGACGTGGAGCGCCTCGCCGGGCTCGTAGCGATGCCGGTCCGTCAGCAGGTCGAGGGCGATGTTGCCGTGCTGGCTGACGCCCAGGATGTACTCTCGCGCCTCGGCCTGCCCGCGCGACACACGGAGCCGCAGGCGCGGGCCGCGCAGCTGACGTTCAGGGACCTCGATCGCGAACCGATAGGCGCCGTCCCGAGCAGCTCGCGTGCTAGCTCGCGCCACGGGCTGATACCCACGCCCGCGCGGCCCACGCTCCTCGAGGAAGGCCTCGACCTGAGCCCCCGCGGCGGGAGCCAGGTCGGCCAGCCCACGCACCACGTAGGCGGTTCCGACCAGAGGCAGGTCGCGTCCGAGGGTGAGGTCTGCACGTCCCTGGAGCGAGAGGGCGAAGCCGTCGTCGGTCGGCGTGGCCTCGGCGAGCGGCAGCTCCGAGGCTGAGAGCAAGGTCGCGGAGGAGAGGGCCAGCGCGAAGAGCGCGAGGCTGTGGCGTGAGCGCATGGGGCTTCCCGATTTCGCATGGGGTTGTGATCGGGCTCCCACGCCCGACCTCCTTCGGACGCACGGCACGAGCCTTCGGTCCGTCCGAGCGTCCACTCTCGGAGTGCACGTTATCAGCATGCACGACACCGCGCGCCGCTCGGAGTTCCCAGGCTCGCGAAGAAGATCCCCGCGCCTCGTCCGAGCCGGCCCTTGCCGTGGCGCGTCGCGCCCGTCTCCCGCTCCTCTTGCGCTGCACGCGGACTTCCGCAGACTCCCGTGCGATGAGTGTGTTTCGCGTCCTAACCCTAGCGTGCGTAGTCGCGGCGGTGACCGTGGCCACGGGGGCGACGCCCATGCCGCGGGTCACAGGCGCAGACGCCGCCGCCGTGTCGCGCGCGGCTCGCGAGGTCGCGGACCGAGAGCCCGGCTGGCGTCGCGCCGCGAGGATGCAATTCCCCGGTGATCGCTGGTCCCAGGACGACGCCTTTCACAACGTCGAACAGAACGCCGTGCGCATGCAGGCGGCGCGCGCGGGCGTCTCCGTGGGAGAGCTCTTCGACGCCCTCGATCGCGAGCTGCGCGCACATGCCGGAGGTCACCTGATGCAGGCCGTGCCGTGCAAGCCTCGGCCCTTCTATGATTGATCGATCCGAGATGGCCCCCGGCTGGCTCGCGTCGCTGCAGAGGCTGTGCGATCGCCGGGACGCCCGACTCGCTCTCTTCGCGCTGCTCGCCCTCGCCACCTGCTGGCCGATCCTCGAGCAGGCCGCGAACTTCAACGAGTTCCGCGACGCGCAGGTGCTCTTCAGCTACGAGCGCGACGCCGTGGCGAGCGTGCGAGAGTATGGCGAGCTGCCCCTCTGGGATCCGAGCTACTGCGGCGGACTCTACGCCTTGGGCACGCCCCAGAGCCGCTTCGCCTCTCCCTTCTTCCTGCTCTCTCTGCTCTTCGGCGCGCAGCGGGCGGCGCCGCTCATCACCTTTCTGCTCTTGATGCTGGGCATGGAGGGCATGTTCCGGGTCGCTCGACCGCACAGCCCGGGCGCCATCGGTCCGCTCTTGGTCGCGCCGCTGCTGGCGCTTCAGGGCATGTTCGCCGTCTCCTACTTCAACGGCTGGGTTAATTTCTTCGGCTTCGAGCTCTTGCCCTGGGTGGTCGTCGGTGTGGCTGCGGCGGGACGTGGAGAGCGACGAGGGGTGGTCATCACGGCGCTCAGCTTCGCCACCATCGTCGGCTTCGGCGGCACCTACGCCGGGCCTCTGGCCGCGCTGCTCGCGTGTGCCGAAGGGCTCGCGGCGTTGGCTTCTGCCCGCGCTCTACGCGTGCGCCTCGTGACGTCGCTGAAGTACCTCTCCCTCGCGGCGCTGCTCTCCGCGGGCGCCTCGCTCTTCCGGCTCTGGCCCGTGTACGAGACGCTCACGACCTCCCATCGCATCATGGCGGGCACGCCGGGGCATACCCTATCCAACCTTGGGGCCGCGCTGACGTTACCGGCGGAGGTGATGCGCGGAAACGTCAGCTTCCACGGCGCGTACTTCTTCCCCTGCCTGCTGATCGTCTTCGCGCCCTTCGCCCTCGCCCGTCGTCGCGGCGCGCTGTGGCTCGGGCTGGCGGCGCTGTCCCTGTGGGCGGCCACGGGCTACGGCCTCGGAGACTCGCCCTTCACCTGGCTGCGTCAGCTCCCGCTCTTTCACATGATCCGCTACCCGGAGCGCTTCCTCTTCGTCTTCGCGCTCTACGCCGCGGCGGCCTCCGCCTTGGGGTTGGAGATCCTGCTGCACAGGTTTCGGGGTCGCGCGTGGGCGAGCGTGGTCGTGCTCGTCGCCCTCGGACTCGGCGGTCTGGGCGTGCGCGCGGAGGTGCGGAATTTCCGACACGTGACCGAGGGCATGTGGCTCGCTCCGCCGCCCATCGCCGAGTCGAGGCCCTTCCGTCAGGCGCGCGGCAACCGCTGGGCGCTCGGCTACTTCGGCCCGCTCTCGCGCGGTTCGCTCTCGTGTTGGGAGGCCTACCCCGTGCCCGAATCGCCGCTCCTGCGAGCCGACCTGCCCGCCGAGGAGTACTTCGCCGATCCGGCGGTCGGCAGCGTTCGGCGTCTCTCCTGGTCGCCCAATCGTCTGCTGCTCGATGTGGAGGCGCGCGTCGCAGGGCGCCTGCGGATCAATCAAAACTACCACGTCGGCTGGCGCACGGACGTCGGTGAGGTCGTCAACGACGCGGGCCTCTTGACGGTAGACGTCCCCGCGGGACATCGGCAGATCGCGCTGCGTTTCTTGCCGCGCTCCGCCGTGGGCGGTGGGCTCGCCGCGCTGGTCGCGCTGCTCGTCATGCTCGGCCTGTGGCGTCGAGGCGCGCCTCGGCGTCTAGCGAGGAGACGCTACGTGGACGCTCTGCTGGTGTCTGCGCCGCTGCTGGTCGCGCTCGGCGTGCGCGCGCTCATGCCCCAGCCCGCGCCATCACCCGCGCCCGTCACCAACGCCGATGGATCCCTCGCGCTGCTCGAGCGCGTTCCAGACGACGCCACGCCCGTGGGCGCGCGCTTCGCCGAGCCCGTGGAGCTCGAGGCGGTGACGCTGCCGGCGGGTGTGGACGACGTGGGCAACGCGCGTCTGCAGCTCTTCTTCCGCATCCACGGTCAGGTCTCGCGCGACGTGGGCATCTTCGTGCACTTCGACGGCCGTGGACGCGTCGCGGGCGATCATCAGACCGTCGCCGCGAGCTACTACTTCGCGGATCTTCCAGAGGGCACGCTGGTGCGAGACGCCTTCAGCGTGAACCTGAGGGACCTCGGCCGAGGGCCCGTGAGCGTGCACATGGGCCTGTGGCGCGTCGGCGGCGACGGCACACGCGTGCCCGTGGTCGACGCAGGACGGGCCGAGCTACGAGACGACAGCCTCGAGCTCGGCAGCTTCGACGTGCGGTGAAGGCGGCCGCGGAGCTGGGCGAAGTCCGTCACCTGAGCGCCACGCTCGTAATCTCGGTGTCGCGGGCGCCGTGCATGACCTCGGTGTCGTTGCGCAGGCCGGCGGCGATCAAGAGTCGGCCGTCCTCGAGCTGGACGGCGGAGTGGTAGAAGCGGCCGGTGATCAGGCGCGGCAGTGGGATCCAGGCGTCGTCGGTCTCGCGGTAGGCGACGACCTGCGGGA
>JAADHO010000299.1 GCA_013151775.1 Deltaproteobacteria bacterium
CGCCTCGAGCGCGCGCGCGGCCCAGGCGAGCAGCTCGAGGGCGGGCTTGTCCAGGCGCCGCGCGAGCCGCCAGGCGTCGTCCGAGGCGCTGACCTCGATCTCACGCTGCCGAATGATCGCGCCCGTGTCGTACTCGGCCTCCAGCTCGTGCAGAGTCACGCCGCTCCGCTCGTCACCGTCGTAGAGCGTCCAGAAATACGGATCGGGACCTCGGTGACGAGGCAGCAGAGACGGATGCGTCCCGTAGGCTCCGAGGGGCGGCAGGGCGAGCAACCACTCCGGGATGCGCCGCGGCCAGAAGAAGCTGAGCAGGGCGTCGGGGCGAGCCGCCTCGATGCGTCGGCGCGCGGCCGGCTCGTCGAGCGTGGACGCCTCGAGCAGCGACGCGTCACCCAAGCGTCGGCGCAGGCGTCGACGACCGGGAGCGTCGCCCGGGCTGAGCACGACCAGGGCGGGGCGATGATGGTGGGCCATCAGCTGAAGCGCACCCAGGGGAAGTCCGAGGTAGAGGATCTGCACGGACGTGGTATACGACGTCTCCGTGACCGTCGGGGCATCCAGAACCATTCGTGTGGTAGCCGCAGTCGTCGAGAGTGACGGCCGCTACCTGATCACCAAGCGGCGACCGAACGCCGTGCTGCCGAACCTTTGGGAATTTCCTGGCGGAAAGGTCGAGGCGGGGGAGTCGGACGAGGACGCGCTGGCGCGGGAGATGGCCGAGCGCTTGGGCGCCCGCGTGCGCGTGGGACAGCTGATCAGCTACGTCAGCCACCCCTACCCGAGCTACACGGTCGATCTCTACCTCTACGAGTGCGCCCTCGAGAGCGGCACGCTCGAGCCCAAGGCCGTTCAGGAGTACCGCTGGGTAGCGTCCACCGAGTTCGATGACTACTCCTTCACGCCGGCTGACGAAGCCTCCATGAGCAAGCTGCTCGGTGTGACCAACTGATCCCATGTCGGCCTCTTCGGCGGACACAGGGGCGGGGTCGAGCGTTGGCGAGACGCCGGCCCGATGCAGCACCTGCAGCACCGAGCTTACCCCGGGCGCGACGCGCTGTCCCGGCTGCGGGAAGGTCTTCGGTGAGGCCAACCGCTGTCATCGCTGCAACGCCATCGCGGCGGTCACGCCTTCGGGCAAGGGCTACGTCTGCTTGGCCTGCGGCGCGCCGCGGCAGCTCGCGCCCGGCACGACGGTGATCTCGAACGGCTCCCTGGGCGTCCCCCAGTCACAGCCGCCGGCCGCAGACTCCTTCGCTCGGGTCGCCCGCGCTCCCGCGGTCCGATCCTCCTCCTTCTCCGGCCCCTCGCGCTTCAAGACCGTCTCCCTGCGCGCGGGTGGCGTCGTCCTGCTCGCCGCCGGCGTCTTGGGCGCGGCCCTCTCGGTGGTGATCACGGGCGGCGCGACGGCGGGCTTTCTGGTCGCCGCCGCCGTGGGTGGCGCGGGCGCGGGGTTGGGCGGGCTCATGCTTCGAGCAGGCGGTCGCGCCTCGACCCAGGCCGATCGTCGCCACAGCTTGGCCGTGGAGCAGGCCATCCTCGACCTCGCGGCTGAGCGCGCGGGCGTGCTGCGCGTCACGGACGTGGCGCGAGGGCTCGGGGTCACCGTGGCCGAGGCCGACGAATTCCTCTCCGGTCT
Source organism: Deltaproteobacteria bacterium (assembly GCA_013151775.1). Classification (GTDB taxonomy): domain Bacteria; phylum Myxococcota_A; class Polyangia; order Polyangiales; family Houyiibacteriaceae; genus JAADHO01. The sequence continues at coordinate 1,637 of JAADHO010000299.1, forward strand.
CGCCGACGGCAGCCGCGTGACCGTCGAGATCACCCCCGACGGTCTGCTGGTCTATCACTTTCGCGAGGTCGAGTCCGCGCCTCCACGCATGCGGGTCGACGTGGCCGCGTTGGATGAGCAGCAGGTCGAGGAGCCCGAGCCCGCCTCCGCCGGCGCGAACCGTGGGCGCGAGTCGGATAGCTGACAGGCCAGGCCGCGCTGCTCAGGCGAGATCGTGGCGCGAAGGGCCGATCTCACCCGTAGGGGAGATCACCCCGTGGCTGAGCGCGATCACCTCGATCAGGACCGCCCGATAGACCTTGTCGAGCTCCTCGAGGTCCACGTCTCCCTCGCCCTGCTCGAGGGCTTCGGCGAGGTGGTGCTGCACGTAGGAGAGGACGTTGGGCTGACCCATGGCGACCACGTCGTCGCTGTCGAAGACCTCCGCCGGATCCTCCGCCCGCAGCGCCTCGTCGACCGCGAGCATCTCGGCGGCCATGCGCAGGTCGGCCTCGCCCACGGAGTCCATGCGGCGCGGGAACGCCTCTTGGAACGCCAGGAAGACGGTGACGAAGAGAAAATAGCCCAGGGACTGGGCCAGCTCGTCTTCGGTCTCGGATAGCTCCTGGGCCGCGAAGGCAGCTAGCGGCGCCTGCTTCACGTCCAGCTCGCGATAGCCGCGATCGAGGGCCTCCTGCAGCTCCAGCTCTTGGGTCTCGAGGGAGCGCTCGACGTTCTCGATGGAGTCGGCGTCGACGACGGCCCAGGCGGGAACGGGGCGCAGCGCTGCTTTACGCACGAACACGTGGGCATCCTAGTGGGTGCGACGGCTGGGTCCAGACGAATCGCCTCGGCTCCGGCTCGCGACTCAGTCGTCGTAGAAGAGCGGGCTGCGAATTCCCAGGAACATCTGGATCGCTTCCTTGTCCAGCGGGTCGAGGGACTCGAACTGCACGCCCATCCCAGGTGGTGCGTCCGGGTGATCGTCCCGCGGATCGCGCAGCCAGCGCACCACGCCGCGCGCGTGCACGATGTGTCCGTCGGGCAGCTCGAACTCGATGTCCATGGGCGAGCCGAGGGGCTTCAGCTCCCAGGTCGCGACGAACAGACCGCCCTCGGAGATGTCCTCGGCGAAGCCCGTGTAGAAGTTGCTGTCACTCGAGAAATCCACCTTGGTCTCGAAGACGTGGCGCGGGGCACTCCTGCGGTCGCTAGCGCTCGGCAGCCGCGGAGGGGCGGGGATGTCGGGGCTGAGCGTGCTGCCCATGTGGGCCGCGTGGCCTGTGTTGTCATGCTCCATATCCAAGATGCTCATGTCGACTCCTCTCCACTCGACAACGGTCGCCGTGGCCTCGACTTGAGGGGAGGACGGTAGAACCGGCCCGTGCGCGGCAAGTCGATGCGAATTGCGCCGACATTGTCCCCGGAGTTGGTCCGAAGCTCGGATCGCGCGGGCTACGGGTGGAAGATCGGCTCGCGCTGGGAGACGAACTGACGCACCGCGTCGAGGTCGCCCTGGTCCACGCCCTCGAAGGAGATCCCCATGCCGGGCGTGGAGCCCTCGTCGCGGCACTCGCGTGTCCACTGCACGCGGCCCTTGGTCGTGATCTGACGGCCACTCGGGAGCACGAAGGAGAGCAGCAATTCGCTGCCCACGGGCAGCACGCTCCAGGTCGCCACGAACAGACCGCCGTCGGAGACGTCGCCCGAGAACCCCGAGTAGAAGTTGCTCTCGCTGGCGAAGCCGATATCGACCTCGAGGTTCTTGCGGTATTCCACACGGCGCTCGAGGGGCAGCGCTTCGGGTTCGGTTCGGCGCTTGCGCGAGAGCAGCAGCGGGACGACCTCTTCGTCGTCTTCGTGGCCCAGGGCCCGCCCGAGGGCCGCGACCGGTGGATGCAGGCGCGCCAAGCTGCGCGCCAAGGTGGCGGCTAGCCCCGGCTCCTGTCCCTTGGCTCGGGTCGCGTCGAGCAGCGCACCCAGACCCGTCAAGGAACGCTCGAGCGCCCTGTGGACGTCCTGTGCGTCGCCGATCTCCAGCGCGTAGAGCTCGCCCACCACGCGCGCCAGACGCTCGGCGACGCGCGCCTGTTCCGCGTCTCCCGCCCCCAACGCCGAGGCCGGCAGGTCGAGGGCGGACACCAAGGGCCCGAGCACGCCCCGAATCTCGCGGCCCGCGTTGCGCGCGGTCACCAGGGACCGCACGGTGGATGGGCGCTCGGGCACCGACATCCTATTCGTCGTAGAAGATCGGGGGGCGCTTGGCGATGAAGCGCATCACCAGCTGCCGCGACTTGGGGTCGAGCCCCTCGAATTGAACGCCCATGCCGGGCTCCGAGTCCGCCGAGAAGTCCATGGGATCTCGCACGAAGCGCACGACCCCTGGGGCTGCGAATTGGAAGCCGCCGGGCAGGGTGACGAGCATCTGCACGTGCGTGCCCTGGGCGAGCACCTCGTAGGTGGAGAGGAAGACCCCACCCTCGGAGACCTCCCCGGAGAAGCCCACGTAGAAGTTCGACTCGGTGGTGGCGCCTATGTTCGCTTCCACGGGCGTGCGGGGGCCCCCACGATAGGGGGCGGTCGCCGGCGGCGCGGCTGGGGCGGCCTGTCGCGGAGCCTGAGGAGCCGGCGCCTGCGGGGCGGGAGCCGTGAACGTGGGCGGAGGCGCGGCCGCCGGGATCGGCATGGCGGGTTGGGATGGAGCCGCCATGGCGGCCTGTGGAGCCGCCGCCGGGGGGATGCTCGGCGCTGTCGTCAGCGGATAGAGCATGCTCATGGATTTGGCCAAGACCTCTGTGGCCGTGGCGATGCCCGGGTGGTCGCCCACGTCTTGGAGCAAGGCGAGGGTCTGGCTGAGAAAACCGAGGGAGGTCTTCACACAGGCCTTTCCGTCGCGTTCGCTGGACGCGTGCTCGGCTTCGAAGAGTCCGCCGACCGCGCGCGCGATGTTCTGCGCCACCGCCAGCACCTCTTCGGGGATGTTGGGGTCTTGTTGCAGGGCCTCGAGGGCCTTGCCGAGGCCCTCTCTCGCCGTCTTGGCTTGGGCTGCTCCCGAGTAGGTCAATTCAGCTCCTCCAGGGCACGCATAGGCGGCCAAAGTGCATGGATCATAGTCTCCCGCGCTCCCGATTCAAAGCTTCTTCGAGAAGACGACGCGCGCGCGCCCTCGCCCCGCGTAATCTTGGGCCTCCTCGACGTCGAAGCCGAGGGCCTGGTGGAAGTGAATGGAGCGGTCGTTTCCCACGTTGGTGATCGCCTTGATGCGCTCCGCGCCGGCCGCTCGACAGCGCCCGATGAAGTGCTCGTAGAGCGCCTTGCCGACGCCCAGCCGTCGATGATCGGGCTCGATGCCCACGAGATGGACGTAGCCGCAGGGCGGGTGCGTGGGCGCGACGAACCCGAGCAGGAAGCCCACCAACTCGCCCTCGTCTTCGGCGATCAGCGCCTGATCCCCCAGCTCGTAAAAAAACACCGGGTGCGCCCGCTCGCCGGACGGACCTCCCCACCAAGCGTCCAGCACGGACACGACCTGGTCGAAGTCAGCTTTGGTGATGCCTCGGATCTCCATCGGACCCCCTTGTGTGCGCAGTTCGTCGAGCGACCTCGCCCGCCTACCACGGGATGCGGGTGGCCGCATCCCCACGCGCGCCGTGGAGTGGGCGCGTGCGATCCCCACCACGTCATTGCAGTTGGGGCGCCGGGTCGACGCGGCCGAAGCGCTCCTCGTAGCGCGCCAAGCTCTCGCCCAGGGCGTGGTGGAAGCGCTTGGCGTGGGAGGGCGAGAGGATGATGCGCGAGAGCAGCCAGCCCACGGGTCCCTGGGCGAAGGCGAAGTCGATGATGAAGGCGTCGTGGCTGCTGGCGACCTGTGCCAGGTTGGCGAAGCGTCCCTGGGCCGTCTCGTCCGAGGCCTTGATCGTGAGCTGCGGCTGCGGGTTCTGATCTTGAGTCATGGTGCGACGATACCAGCTGTCGCGCGGCGCGCTCACTGGGAGTAGCATGCGTTCGCCATGGCGGATCCCGATCCCGACGCGCCCGTGCTCTTCTGTCCCTTCTGCCGCGAGTGCTACGAGGGCGAGACCCTCTGCCCGGAGCACGAGCTGGTGCTGGTGCCCTTCTCGAGCCTGCCCGAGGCCCACCGCCGGGAGGTGCCGGGCGAGTTCGATCTGCTCAGCCTCTTCGAGCCGCGCTTCGGTCGCGCCGTGGTGTTCTCGGGCGCCCTGGCCATGCTCGTCGGCTTCTTCGGCACCTTCGCCAGCAGCACGCAGGGGGCTCGCGAGCTCTCCTCCACAGGGCTCCAGCTCGCCTCCACCGTCGCGCTGAACCTGTGGTTCCTGCCCATGGTGGCTGGCGGACTGCTGTCGATCTTGGCCCGTCGGCGCACGCCAGCGTCCCTGCGCAGCGCGCGCCTCGCCATCGCCCTGCTCGGCGCCATGGGCGCCATGGCGGTGGGCTACAGCTTCTATCGCATCCACGTCACGGCGGCGCAGCTCGCGCAGCGGAGCCACGAGCTGGTGGAGGTCTCCCTCGGCTGGGGCGCGTGGCTGGCCCTGGTGGGCGTCGTCGTCGCCTTCGTGGGCGGTCTGCGCGTGGGTCGCCCGCCGGCGAACTGAGCGTCAGGCGGCGCTGGCGTCGGGCGTCTCTTCGGCGTCTCGCACGGTCTCGAGGAAGGCTCGCTCGAGCGTGCGTCTCAGGGGCGCGAGGTGACGCAGCTGAACGCCCGCCTCGAGGGCCACGCGCAGGATCAGGTTGGCGTCTTCGCCCTCAGGCACGCGCACCTCGAGCCCGCCGCGCTCGACCTGCACCACGCAGCGCGCCAGCTCGAGGGGTGAGCGCAGAGCGTCGGGGCGGCCCTTGACGCGCACCTCGTAGCTGCCCTCGCGCTCCGAGACCAAGGACTCGAGCGCCCCCGAGTAGAGCAGGCGCCCGTCGGCGATCACCAGGACCTGGTCACACACCTTCTCCACGTCGGGCAGGATGTGCGTGGAGAGTAGGACGTGGGCGCCCGTGCGCCGGGGGATGTCGAGCACCAGCTCGAGCATCTCGTCGCGACCGCGCGGATCGAGGCCGCTGGTGGGCTCGTCGAGCAGCAGCAGCTTCGGGTCTCCGACCAGCGCCTGCGCCAGCCTCGCGCGCTGCTTCATGCCCGTCGAGAAGGAGCCCAGGCGGCGGTAGCGCGCCTCGCCCAGGCCGCAGTAGTGCAGCACCTGATGCGCGCGCCCGACCGCCTCCGCACGAGGCAGCCCGCAGAGCTCCGCCGCGAAGCTGGCGAACTCCAGCGCCGTGAGCTCGGGCAGCACCGAGTCGCCCTCGGGCATGTAGCCTATCTGTGCGCGCACCTCGAAGGGCTCGCGCGCGACGTCGTGACCGAAGACCTTCACCGTGCCGCGCTCGTGCCGCACCAGGCCGAGCAGCGTCTTCAGGAGCGTGCTCTTGCCGGCGCCGTTGGGCCCGAGCAGGCCGATGCGCCCACCCTCGAGCACCAGGTCCAGATCGCTCAGGGCGCGCAGCTCGCCGTAGCGCACTTCGACGTTCTCGAGCTCCAGCAGCGGCGGTTCAGTCTCGGCCATGGCCTGCGGTCATAGCACGAGCCAGGTCTAGGCTCGACCGAGATGCGCGTCAGCCCTCGGCGGTCTCCGTGGGCCGGTAGATGTAGCCCTGGTGCTGAAACACGCAGACCCGGTCGCGGCCGTCGTCCTTGGCCTGGTAGAGCGCGCGGTCGGCGGCCTTGAGTAGATCGTCCTTGGTGCGCACGTCGCGGCTTGGATACAGGGCGACGCCAGCGGAGAGGGTGACCTTGAGCTGTACGCCCGAAGGTCCACACATGGGGGACTCGCGCATGGCGCGCCAGACTCTGTCCGAGACCGTGAGCGCCCCGGAGAAGTGCGTGCTGGGGAGGATCAGCAGGAACTCTTCCCCGCCGTAGCGTGCGACCACGTCGATCTCGCGCACGGCCTGCCGCAGGCGCACGGCGACCTCGCGCAGCACGGCGTCGCCCACGTCGTGACCATGTCCATCGTTCACGCGCTTGAAGTGGTCGAGGTCGATCATCACGCAGGCGAGGGGATCCTTGTAGCGCTCGGCGCGCTTGAACTCTTCTCCCAGGCGCGTGGTCAGGTAGCGGTAGTTGTAGAGCCCCGTCATCTCGTCCCGCACCGAGAGCTCCTCGAGGCGCTCGCGGGCGCCGCGCACCTCGTCGTGCATCTTCTTGATGCGCAGCATGCCGTTCACGCGGGCCAAGAGCTCGCGCTCGTCGAAGGGCTTGCCGAGGTAGTCGTCGGCGCCGATGCGCAGGCCCTCCACGCGGCTCTTGGGATCGGATTTGGCCGTCAGCAGGATCACCGGCAGGAAGCTCTCCTGGGTCATCGATTTGATCAGCCGGCAGCAGTCGATGCCGTCGAGTCCCGGCATCATCACGTCGAGCAGCACCAAGTCGACCTCGCCCCTTCGTGCGATCTCGAGCGCCTCGCGTCCGTCTGGGGCCGTCTGGACCTGCATGCCGTTGCCCCGCAGCAGCCCGCCGACGTACTCGCGGGTCACCCGATCGTCGTCGGCGACCAGGATGCGGGGCGCTGTGTCCGTCTCGGTCACGTCCACAGCATACACCGCATCGAGGTCTCCGCGCTGCGTCGCGTGCGGGCCGGCTGGATCCCCGACCTAATTGCTCCTCGGACGGGCTATGGTCCTCGGGCATGAGTCTCTTCGATCGCGTGGGGCGTTTTCTGGACGACGTCGTCCTCCTGCCGGAGGAGACGCGCAAGAGCCTCGAGGCGGCGGAGCAGGCGCGGCGTGACGCTCTCTTTCCCGAGGCCGAGGCGTTGTACGCGGACGTGCTCGAGGTGCGCCCTGGCTTGCTGCGCGCGCGCGTTGGGCTGGCCCGCGTGTTGGCCGAGACGGGGAGGCTCGCCGAGGCGCGAACCTCCCTCGATCAGGCGCGTCGCGAGGCCCCGGAGGACGCCACCGTGGCGACCCTGGCCGCCGAGTGGGCCCTATCCGTGGGTGACGCCG
>JAADHO010000123.1 GCA_013151775.1 Deltaproteobacteria bacterium
GGCCTCGGCCCGCATGCGCGCGGCGGCCTCGGCCTGCTGGCGCGCGGTGGCCTCTTCGGCCGCACGACGTGCATCCGCGGCCTCTTGGGCACGCTGCGCAGCCAAGTGTTGTGCGGCCTGGGTTTCCGCCGCGCGTTGCTCCATGCGGGGCTTGACCACACCGAAGTAGGCGCCGGCCACTCCTCCGAGGAGCAGCACCACGAGACCGGCGATGATGCCCGGGTGCACGCCCTTCTTCTCTGTGGCCTTGGTCTTGGCCAGCTCTTGCTCGTGCTCGAGCAGGCGCTGATGTTCCTCTGCGCGCGCCTTGGCGTCCGCTTCGAGGCGCACCCGGAGCGCGGCCTCTTCGGCTTCGCGCTGCTTGCGCTCGGCGTCTTCGCGGGTGGCGCGCTCCTCGGCATCGACCGCCTCTTGTTCGGCTTGGACGCGCGCCTCTTCTTCCTCGCGCTTGCGGTGCTCCTCGGCCTCGGCCTTGGCGCGCGCCTCTTCCTCCGCCTGTTGTTCGGCCTCCTCCTCGCCTTGGATGCGATCCTCCTCCAGGTTCATCAACTCCTTGAGGTTGAAGAGGACAGAGGATTCCTTCTGTTCGGGCATCGGGCTCACTCGTGACGTTGGAAGGGGAGAGACTTTGGGAGTCTTGGGCCGGGGGGAGACCTAAGAGCCGCAAAATATAGTGGGATGGGATAGATTTGTCAACGTGCTGCGCACGCTGCGATCGGGTCGGGGCAGCATGTTTTTCATGCTCGGGCGGCCTGGGGACCGCTCACTTCACTGACCCAGGCGTGGACATTTCCTTGGCCGCCATGGACGAATTGCTTCGCGGCCCTTAGCATGAGCCCATGAGTGGAAGCATCGAAGGCGCGACCCCGGGTCGCCAGACGGGGAATCTTGCGGCCCGCTGGGTCGGGGTTCTGGGTTCGTTTTTGGTCTCCGCCGCGGTCTCGGGCTGTGCCTCCCCCGTCATGGATCGCCCCGCTGGCGAGATCTGCCTGCGGGCCTCGGAGTGCGCTCCAGGGCTCGCCTGCGTGGAGGGCTTCTGTTCTTCCGATCTGGGCGCAATAGGCGGGATCTTGCCGAACCTCGACGGTGGTGCGGTGGCCGACGGATCCACGGACGGCGCCCTCGCGGACGCGAGCATGGACTCGGCGGCGATCGATTCCGGCTCGCTGGATTCCGGCTCGCTGGATTCCGGTCCCCGAGACTCAGGCCCTGCGGATACGGGTCCGGCGGATACGGGTCCGGCGGACACGGGTCCTGCGGACACGGGTCCCGCGGACACGGGGGTCATGGACTCGGGTCCGGCAGACACGGGCCCTGCGGATACAGGGGTCATGGATTCGGGCCCCGTGGACTCGAGCACGGCGGGCTGAGCGCTCACTCGGGGACGGCCGTCACTCGCGCCAGAAGAGCTTCCAGGGGTTGTGCTTGAGGTCGCGCAGCATCTCCTGGATGTCGTCGTAGATCTCCTCGTCCATCAGCAGGGCGCCGACCGTGCCGTGACCTTCGCGGATGTGCGTTGTGATGGCCTGGGCGTCGCCCAAGGTCGAGTCGGCTCGCTCCGCGATGCTCGAGGCGCGGCGTAGGGCGGAGCTGAGGCTCTCGCGCTCCTCCGGGCCGAAGGCGTCGAGGCTCTCGTCGAGCTTGTGGGTGATGCTGCGCGCGTCGGCCAGCAGCGGATCGACGTTGCGCGCCAAGGCGCCCAGAGAGCGGTCGAGGTTGCGCAGGCTGCGCCGCACCTCCGGTCCCTCGAGCGTGCCTCGGGTGCTGTGCAGCAGCAGGTTGGCCTCGTGTGTGGCCTGCTCCAGATCTTCGAGCATGTTGCCGAGGGCGTCGGGATTCTCGGCCAATGCGTGATCCAACGCCGCCACCACGCGTGCTGCGCTCTCGAGGAATTGTCCGATCTCGTCGCGGTGCTGGCGCATCAGCTCGGAGAAGGTCTCGAGCAGCTCGTAGGCGAGGGCGAGGGCGAGATCGAGGCGCGGCGGGTCTACGCCCGTGACCACGCTGCCCGGGGCCAGGCGTGGACGCTCGGGGTTGCCCGGATCCACCGCAAGGTTCTGTTCGCCCAGCAGGCTCTGGGACGTGACGTAGAACATGGCGTCGTCGTGGATGGTCGCGCCGTAGTCGGCGTCGAGGCGCACCTCGACGCGGATCAGCGCGCTGCGCCCCGTGGCCGGATCCATGCGGCCTCCGCGATACTCGATCTCCTGTACACGCCCGATCCGCACGCTGCCCACGTTCACCGGCGCGCCGGGCTTGATGTTGCCGGGGTTGTCGAAGTCGACGAAGACGGTGTAGCCCTCGCCGAGGTCGATGCCGCCGAGCATGAACACGAAGCCGCCGAGCAGCAGCAGCGCCGTCAGCACCAACAGGCCCACGCGCACTTCGAGGGAGAGGCCTTTCATACGTCCATCGGTCCTTCCGCTTCGCCGCGCACGAATTGACGGACGACGGGGTCGTCGGTCTCCTGGAATTCTTTCGGTGTACCCAACATCCTCAGGTGGCCTTTGTAGAGCATCGCGATGCGGTCCGCGATGGAGAAGATCGAGACCAGGTCGTGGCTCACTACCACGCTCGTCACGCCCAGGTCGTCGCACAGGCTGCGAATCAGCGCGTCCGTGCGCCGCGCGCTCACGGGATCGAGGGAGGTGGTGGGCTCGTCGAAGAGCACGTAGCGCGGGTCGAGGGTGAGCGCTCGGGCGATGGCCACGCGCTTCTTCATGCCGTCGCCGAGCTCCGCGGGGTAGCTGTCCGCGAAGTCCTGCATATGCACCAACTCGAGGCGCTCCCGCGCTGCCTCGAGGGCTTGCCCGTGGGAGCGCCCCGTGTGCTTCCTCAGAGGCAGGGCGACGTTCTCCGCGCAGGTCATGGAGTCGAAGAGGGTGGCGTTCTGAAATACCATCGCGCACTTCTTACGCACGGGGTAGAGATCCCGCTCGCTGAGCCGCGAGACCTCCTCCCCGTCGAGGTAGATCTCGCCCTGATCCGGCCGCAGGAGCCCGATCAGGTGCTTGATCATCACGCTCTTGCCGGCGCCCGACGCGCCCACGATGAAGAAGCACTCTCCGTCGTCGATGCGGAAGTCGACGCCGTCGAGGATCACCTTGTCGCCGAAGGCCTTGTGGATGTTCTCGAACACGATGGGCATCGGGCTCAGCTCGGCACGAAGAAGTAGCCGAGGCCACTGATGAAGAAGTTGAGCACGATGATGGCGAAGCTCGAGCCGACCACGGCGCGCGTCGTCGCCGTGCCCACGCCCTCGGAGCCGCCGAAGGTCGCGAGCCCGCGCTGCGCGCTGATGATGGCGATGGCGGCGCAGAAGGCGATCATCTTGGTGACGCCGAGGGCCACGTCTCCGAGAGTCACCATGGAGAAGTTGAGGTAGGTGTGGAAGTTGACGTCGAACATGCCGTTGGCGATCAGCATGCCGCTGACGATGGAGACCGCGCCCGCGATGATCAGCACGGCCGTGCCCATCAGGGTTGCGGCGATGAAGCGCGGCACCACCAGGTAGTCCACGGGATCCGCCGCACACATGCGCAGGGCGTCGACCTGATCCGTCACCACCATGGAGCCGATCTCCGCGGCGATGCCCGCGCCAACGCGCGTGGCCAGCGGCATGGCGCCGAGGGAGGCGGCCATGTCGCGCACCAAGAGCTTGATGAAGGTGGCGCCGAGCATGGTCAGGTCGGGCAAGAGGCGCTGGCTCTGGACGGCGGATTGGAAGGTGATGATGGCGCCGATGAAGCCCATGGTGATGCACATGAAGACCAGGGAGCGGTTGCCGATGAAGTACATCTGCTCGACGATGGCGCCCTTCTCGCGCTTGCCGTGGGAGATCAAGCTGAGCGTGCGTCCGAGCAGACGGAAGAGGTCGCGCAGGTCACGCAGCCCGTCGATCACAGGCCCGCCCAAGCGTCTCGAGGTGGCCGGTGCGTGGCCCTCGGACAAGCCCGCTTGCGTCATCCGAGCACGAAGGTCGAGAGGTAGTCCGCCACGAAGATGCCGCTGGCGGCGGCTACCACGGAGGCGTTGACCGAGCGCCCCACGCCGGGCGCGCCACCGCGGGTGGAGAGGCCGAAGTAGCAGGAGGTCAGGGCGATCATCAGGCCGAAGATGGCGCTCTTGATCAGCCCGACGATCACGTCCCACGGCCCGAGCATGGGCAGGGCCGAGGCGATGAAGGTGCGCGGGTGGACGTCGAGCAAGAGATCGCCGGTGATCATGCTGCCGATCACCGCGACTCCGTCTCCCAACACCGTCAGCGCCACGATCATCACGACCATGGCCAGGATGCGTGGCGTCACCAGGTAGCCGATGGGGTCGATGGCCAGCGCCCTCAGGCCGTCCACCTGCTCCGTCACCACCATGGTGCCCAGCTCCGCCGCGTTGTTGGCGCCCACGCGGCCGTTGAACATCAGCGCGATCAACAGCGGCCCCACCTCGCGAAAGGTGACGAAGGACGCACCCCAGCCGATGAAGGCGCGGGCATTGAAGCGGATCACCAGGGGCGCCGCTTGGATCACCATGATCGCGCCGGTGAAGGCCGCCGTGGCGATCACGATGGGCAGCGACTGGACGCCCATGCGGTGCAGGTTTCGCACGAGTTCGTAGCGGTCGACGCGAGGCGGAAAGAGCCTGCGCAGCGCCTGGCCGAGCAGCAGCGTCATGCCGCCCACTTGATCGGCCACGCTCAGGATTCCGGCGCCCACACGTGCCGGCAGGGCGAAGAGCGTCTCGCGACTCATAGGGGACCCTCCAGCAGACCGTGGATGAATTGGCGCACCAGAGGATCTTGGCTCGTTCGGGCCTCCTCCGCCGTGCCGTCGAAGGCGATCCGGCCTTGGTGCAGCATGGCCACGCGATCCGCGATGCTGAGGATACCGGCGACGTCGCTGGAGATCACCATCACGCAGCTCTGCTGTTCACGTTGTTCACCCTTGATCAGGTCGTAGATTTTCTGGCTCGTGACCGGGTCGAGGCCCGCAGTGGGGTCATCGTAGAGCAAGATGGGTGCTCGCGCGACGGTCGCCCGCGCGATGCCCACGCGCTTCTTCTGGCCCCCCGAGAGGCTGCGCGGGATGCGCTCCTCGAAGCCGGGCAAGGAGACGCGCACCAGGCGCTCGGTCACGCGCTCTTGGATCTCCTCTTCGGGCAGGTCGAAGAGTCGTCGCAGGGGAAAGGCGATGTTCTCGCCCACCGTCAGGTAGTCGAAGAGGGCGTAGTTCTGGAACAGCATGCCGATGCCCTTGCGCACCTCGGCGAGGCCCGCCTCGTCCCTGTCACCGAGGGCCACGTCGTTCACGAAGACCTCTCCCCTGTCCGGTCGCAAGAGGCCCGCCACGGACTTGAGCAGCACGCTCTTGCCGCTCGCTCCAGGACCCACGAGCGCCAGAATCGACGCCGCCGGTGCGTGCAGACTCACGCCGTCCAGCACGGGGCTGCGGAAGGCGACGCTGAGGTCTTGGATGCGGATCATGGAGGGCTAGACTTCGACCTCGGGCGGGGGATGGGCCGTGCGGCGCGAGCGCAGCAGCACGAAGACCAAGAGGCCCGCCAGCAGCAGGTGCAGCGAGAGGGCGCCGCCGAGGATGGCGCGCAGGGCGGGCGCGCTGCCCCGGGTCACGGTCAGGGGACCGAGCTGCACCAGAGCCGCCGGGCTCGGCGTGGGTGCGGCCACCGGCACCAGCACCACGGCCACGTCTTCGGGGCGCAAGCGCTCGACGGCGCCCGCGACCAGCGCCGCCACCGAGGCTCGGTCTGGCGGGCTCCCCAGGCGATGCTTCAAGAGCACGGACGCACGCGGTCGTGGTCGCTCCTCGTCCAAGGCGAAGTCGTGCGCTTCGGGCAGGCCGATGTGCACCCGCGCCTCGAGCACGCCGTCCATCACCTCGAGGGAGCGGCTGAGCTCTCCGCCCAGCGCCGCCACATAGCGCGCGCGCTCTTCCGTCACGGTGGGCACCAGGCCGCCCTCGCCGAAGACGTCTTCGAGGCCGCGCTCGGGGATGGCGGGCAGGTTCTGGGCACGCAGCACGTTGAGCGCTTCGCCGACGTCGTCGTTCTGCACCTGCACGCGGTAGCTGGTCTCGCTGCCTCCGCCACCTTCGTCTCGCTCCTTGGTGGCGCCGATGTGTTGGGTGTGCAGGGCCGAGACGATGGCGTTCGCCTGGGACTCGCTCAGATCCCCCTGGAGGGTGGACTGGCAAGCGACGGCGAGCATCAGGGCCGCGGCCCCGGCCCAGGTGGTAAAGGAAGGACGGTTCATGGCTCCCCCGATCGAAGGTGTGCCCCAGCGTATGCCCGCGCGGGTGAGAGCGTCCAGTGTGGATTTCTCACGCTCAATCGGCCGAGAAGCGATAGCGGGCGCCCATGCGCGGCGCCCCGAAGCTCGGGAAGCGAACTCCGCGCACGGCTCGGCTCACGCAGCTCTTGAAGCCACCGCTGCCCGGTCTGACGCTAGCGCCGAGCACGCTGCCGTTGCCCGCGATGGCGATGTCGATCTGCACCTCGCCGAGGCGACCGCCGCGACGCGCCTCGGGAACGACGCAGCGCCGGTAGATGGAGTTGACGTGGCGGTTCATCACGCCGCTGACCTGCGCCGGTGTCAGGCGCGTCTCGCTGGCGCCGTGGGTCACGTCGCCCAGGTCGACGGCGCGGTTCATGGCGTCCTCGTAGCTGCTCGAGCTGCCGCCGCCGCCGGAGCGTCGCTGACCTCTGTGGCGCCGCCGTCGCGGTGGATCGGGCAAGAGCCCCGCCGTGCCCTCGATGGCGATCTCTCCCGTCTCGTAGAGGTTCGCGAGATCCGTCTCTGCGACCTGCGCCTGCTCGTGGTTCTCACGTGTGAGGGCGAAGACGGTGCCGAGGATCCCGAGCACGGCGACGATGGAGGCGGCGGCCAGGATCTTGAAGAGCCCGGAGCGTTTCTCCGCCACCTCGGTGCGCGCGATGGCGGCGGTGTGCGCCTTGTGTTCGCGCGTGACCTTCTGCTGCTCGAGGAACTCCGAGAACTCGGGCCAGAGACCCACCGTCTTGCGCTCCCCCGTATCCATGTTGAGGATCACGTGGTCATTTTGGAATTCGTCCGCGACGATGCGCTCGACGATCTCCCGGCCCGAGAAGGGGCCGTGGTCGAGGCCGTCCATGGCGACCATCCAGCGCGGGGCGTCGTTCTCTGTCACCTTGGCGAGCAGGGCGCTCAGGTCCACCTCGGCCGCGGCGGGTGCGGGCGCCTGTGGGGAGGACGGCCGAAACTCGTCGTGGATGGACACGCGGCTGCCCACGTTCGGCGCGGCGCCGAGGTTCCGCGGCAGGGGCGGAGGCGGCGGGATCGCCGGGGCCGGGATCGACTCCAGCTCGATGGCCGCCGGGAGCAGCGAGGCCATGTCCACGTCCATGTCGAGATCCACGTCGACGCTGGCCTCGTGTCCGGCCAAGGGCTCGAGGGCGGCACGCAGCTCCGCTGGCGTCGAGAAGCGGGCCTTGGGATCTGCTGCGAGGCAGCGCAGGAGCACGGCGTCCCACTCCTCCGTGGCGTCCGCGTGGGCCACGGAGGGCGGCGTGAAGCCGTCGGCGGGGGAGAGCCCGGTCAGGAGCTGATATAGGATCGCTCCTAGACCGAAGATGTCGCTCAGGCGCGTGGGCTGGCCGCCGGCCTTCACCTCGGGCGCCAGCGAGGCCTGCTCCTCTTCTCCGAGCACGTCCGGCCCGGCGACCTCGATCATGGCCCGGGACACGCCCAGGTCTCCGACCTTCATCATGCCCGCGCTCGACGCCCAGACTACGCTGGGCCTGAGGGCACCGTGGCAGGAATCCGCCGGGATCGCGTCCAGAGCCTCGGAGACATGGACGATCACGTCATAGGCGTCTGCCAACGTGGTGTGGCTGCCGTCCTCGCGCCGCTTCGCCAGCACGTCGGAGAGGGGCACGCCGCTAACCCACTCGGTGGCCACGAAGGTGCCTCCGTCGGGGGCCGTGCCGACGCCGTAGGTGGCGATCAGGTTGCGGTGGCTGATGGCGGCGGCCTGGCGACACGCGGCCTTGAGTCTTCGAGCGGCGTCTCCCTGAGCCAGGCGGGCGGGGATGATCCGCAGCGCGATGGGCTTCTGGGTCTTCTCGTCGCGGGCGGCGAGCAGCGCGCCGAGGGCGTCGCGTTGAAGCTCCCGGTCCACGACGAAGCGTCCGCCCATGCGTGTGCCGGCGGCGAAGGGAGAGGTGTCACTCGAGGGGCTGGGCGCTTGCGTCATTAACGGGCCGGTGAGGGTGGGTCGATAGGGTAGACGAGTGGGGGCCGTCGCTTCAAGGCTGCGCTGTGGGCGCAGGTCCCGCCGAAGCGTCCGTCCGCGGCGCCGCGGCGATCTCGAGGCTCGCGTGCACGACCCGCGGCGCGTCGGGGATGGGCCCGCGTAGATGCAGCCCCTCCGCGCGCCGCGCCAAGCAGCTGGCCATCTCAGGCGGGAACCCGGGCGTGCTGGCGTAGGCTCGGGTGACGATGCCCGTGACGCTGACGTGGGCGTCGACGCGGAGGGTTGCGTGTTGGGGTAGGTTCGCGGCGCCTCTGGGGATGCAGCCGCTGGGGTTTCCCAGGGCGGCGCGCAATTCGGCCCCGAGGTCGCGTCCAGG
>JAADHO010000235.1 GCA_013151775.1 Deltaproteobacteria bacterium
GTATGTCGCGTCTCCGCCGGACGAGGTCGTGGCCTCGTGGCTTCAGCAGCTGCGCGCCGTGCGCGAGGTCGCTCCGACAGTGCGGGAGGTGCTGCTCACGGACGAGCGTCCCCACGCGCAGCTGCCCGCGTTCTTCGAGGCGCTCGTCTCGGAACCATCGCTTCACGCTGTCGAGCTGTTGATCAAGAGTCGTGTGGATTGGCTGATCGAGGGGGAGCAGGATCTGGCGGAGGCCGCCGAGCAGGCGCTGCGGACCGGAAGCGTCTTGCACCCCTACCTCGTGGGTTTCGAGAACTTCGACGCATGGCACCTGAAACTCTTCAACAAGGGTTACGACGCCGAGCAGAACGCGCACGCCATCGAGCTGCTTCGACGTCTGAAGACGCGCTACCCGGACAGCTTCGAGTACCGGCGTCATCGCGCCCACGGCATCGTGCTCTTCACTCCCTGGACCGAACCCGAGGCGCTCTTGGAGAACGCCCGCTGGATGCGGAAGGTCGGCTTCGCGGAGCTTCGCAGCGCCGCGGTGGAGACCCGGCTGCGTCTCTATCCGAGGCTCCCGCTCTACGCCAAGGCGCAGGCGGATGGCCTGCTCGCCGAGAGCTTTGGGGACGCGCGCGAAGATCGCGCCTCGGAGCAGGGCTACGACGCGAGCACACCTTGGCGCTTCGCGGACTCGCGCACCGCGGCCATCGAGTCCGCGTGTCGGGATCTGCGTCACCTCGGTCTGGACGACGCGGATCTGCTCGAGCTCTGCACTGAATTCGTGCTGCGCTGGCCCGGCCTCGCCCGACGACCGACCGCAGCGTCGGGGCCGATTCTTCAGGCGCTGCGAGCGTGGGGGAGACCGCCGCGAGCCCTCTTGTCGAGCCTCGGACCCAGGATCTCGGGTTGGGATCCCGAGCTCGAGACCGTCGGTGAAGGCGCCCGCGAGTGTGCGCTCAAAGAGGACGTCCCGAGGGAGCACGCCGCTCGACTCGTGGAGGCCTACACGGCCATGGGTCTCTGCGCGCGCGTCGTCTCCGCCCATCGGCTGGAGCAGGAGACGGGTGACCACCTGCGTGGCGATCAGCGCGTGAAGGTGGCTGTCGCTCGCGCACCCGAGCAGCTCGAGGCGCTGGTCTCGGTGCAGCGTGAACTCGAGGAGACGGGCGACGTCGCTCCACTCGAGCAGGCGGGGCGACTCCTGGGCTACCCGGCCTGTTGTGTGCGCGCGCTCTCGACGCGCGAGCATCCCGGCGACAACTTGGCCAACGAGCGTGAGCCCTTTCGGCGAGCGCCCGAGGCGCGTCTGGCGCCCGAGCTCAACCGCCTCGGTTGGGCCTCCCTCGTGCGCCATCACCTCTGCAGCCCGGACTGCGAGGCGTCTCTGGAGCGGGCGCAGGCCGTGCTCCTCGGGCTCGAGCGCCTCGACGCCGCGGGTGCGCGAGCGTTGCGTGAGCGTCTCGCCCGACCTGTGCTCTTTCTCGACTACCTTCGTCGCGCCGAGCTAGACGGCCGCTGGGTTGGCGAGAGCTTTCGTGTCGACGCGCTCGAGTGGCTCGAGCCCGACGCCGAGCTCGTCCCCGCGCGCCGCGTCCGCTCTCTGCGGCTCGATGCGCGTGGTGTGGTCTTCGAGCTCGACGATGGCGCGTCTCGACGCGTCGATGCCCGCGCCCCGTTGCTGGTGGAGCCGGGTCGCCCGTTGGCGCAGCAGGCACGGGCTGCGTTGGCGCAGGAGGTGGGAGCCACCCTGACGCAGGAGCCCCGCGCGGTCCTTCGTCGAGGGCGACGCATCGGCGCCTTCGAGCTCACCCGACTCCGCACCCGAGGCGACGAGCGAGAGCTCCGCCTCCAACGCGACGCGGAGCGAGTCGAGCTGCGGATTCGGCCCCACGATCCCGCGCGACCCCAGACCATCCGCCGCGGGCGCTGGGCCTTGGACGTCCGCGATCCCCTCGCGCTCTCGGACGACGCCAAGCGCGCCATCACCTGGATCCTCCGGAGTCTCCCGCGCTGATCGGCCGCAGCTCCTGATCGCCATAGAGCGCGGCGTATCCACGACGCAGCCCGTAGCAGCGCTCGAAGAGGGCGCAGCCGCTGCAGCGCTCGGTCTTGATGAACTCACCCTGATCGAACGCCTCGGGGATCGGCGTCAGCTCGTGGGCGCGCGAGAGGCTCGCGGGCACCAGACAGAGGGGCAGCCCGCACATGGCCTCGAGTCCACCCATCTGCACGCCCAGCTGAACGGCCAAGGTCGCGGCCTCTTCGAGCAGCGGCAGCACGTCTGTGTAGCGCGGGATCAGATCTTCATCGCGCGGCACGAGGTCAGTGGACGGCGCGACGAAGGAGATGGTGATGAACGCTTGCGGCCAGCGCGTGGCCACGAAGCGTACGTAGTCTGGAAGCTGCGCCATGTTGCGGCGGCAGATCACGAAGTTGAGCATCAACAGCAGGTCGAGTTTGGCGAGGTTGTCGATGCCGGCGACGCTGCGCGCGAAGGTGCCGGGCGCGCCCGTGACGTCGTCGCTGACCTGCGGCGTGCAGCCGTGGAGCGAGACGAAGACCTCGTCGAGGCCCGCGTCGCAGAGCGCGCGCGCGCGCGTCATGTCGTCGAGCAAGACAGCGTTCGTCTGCAGCTGCACCGGCTGAGTCGAGTGCGCTTTCGCCAGACGCACGTAGTCGATGAGCCGCGGGTTCAGCGTCGGCTCTCCGCCGGAGAGCGTCAGCTTGCGTCCGGCGCGCCCCGCCTGCTCGATGGCGCTCACGATGCGCGCGTCGGCGGCGGTGGGTAGGTGCGTCGAGACGAAGCAGAAGCGGCAGCGTTGGTTGCAGCGAAAGTTGGTGCGCACGATGTCCTCGAAGGACTCGCCTCCCGCGCCAGGATCGAGCCTGTTGCGCGTCACCACCTCACGCTCGATCTGCGCGTCGATGGAGCCGATCTGTGACAGCTGCCGGCGTGTGCGTTCTTCGAGAATCGGGTGCAGAGCGGGCTCTGGATCACGCGCGAGGTAGGCGTCGGCGAGCCCCGGGCAGCGGTCGCTCAGGACGCAGCCCTCACAGTCAGGGAGCTTGCGAAAACCTCTCCGCTGGCCTCCGCCGGCGGTAAGGCTGAAGATCCCAGAGGGCAGAGACCCAGCTCGGAAGATGCAAGGCGGCGTGCTGTCGTCGGGCGACAGGCGCACGGGCAGACCCTGATCGTGAGCCTCACGCGTCAGCCGAAGCAGCGCGGGCGCGGCCTCCCCGTAGTCGAGCAGCTCCTCCTCGAGGGGACCCGCCACGGGCACCAAGACCTGCAGCTCGCGCATGCCGTGGTCGTCGCCGAGCAGCTCGCGCAGCCCGCGCGGCACTCCGCCCACGAGCTCGCGGGTCGAGCGCGCCAAGGCCACGCAGATGACCAGCGGGATCCCGGCCTCGCGCAGCGCCAAGAGCCCGCGTCGAGTCGCCTCGAAGCCTCCGGGATCTCGGGTCACGGCGTCCAAGCCCGCGCCCCAGCCCGAGACGTTGACGTGTGCCAGATCGAGCCCGGCGTCCGCGAGTTCGTGTGCGCGCGCCTGGTCGATCAGCGTGGCGTTGGTCTCGAGCACCAGCGTGGCCTTCGTCCGGGCGCGCACCTCTCTCACGAAGGTCGCGAGCTGTCCGTGGAGCGTGGGCTCGCCGCCGCTCAGCCTGAGCTCCTGCAGGTCGGCGCTGAGGCTCGCGCTCAACCGACCCAGGACCGCGGAGCTGGCCACGAAGTCGGAGTCGTCGCGAGGCCGCCGCCTGTCGCAGTAGCGACAGTTCTGATTGCAGGAGTGGTTGATGCTGACTCGAGCCGTACGCATGTCGCTCATGGCACGATGGGCAGGTGACGGCCGGAGGGATCCGCGCTCGAGGACTCGGCCTCGATGGCCGCGCGAACGCCGGCGATCTCCCGAAGCCAGCGAGGGCGGGCTCGACGCGCCCAGCCTTGGAGGCGCTCGAGATCCGCTACGACCTCGGCGAGACGCACTGGGTCGCGATAGAAATCCGACTGGCTGGAGAGCTCGACGCTCAGCGGCAGCAGCCGAATATCGAGGCCGCGTCCACGGGCGATCTCGGCGAACTCCAGCAGTGAACCCGAGGACTCGGGCTGCACCACGAAGCTGAGGGTGATGCCGAATCGGCGATGGTGGCAGGCGCGAAACTCCATCAAGGCGTCGACGTTCTCGAGCAGCTGCTCGAAGGAGATCGTCCCCCGCTGCACCTGCTCGTACACCGCCGCCGTGCCGGCGTTCACGCTGATCGTGATGTTCCCGAACGTGCAGCGCCGCAGATGCCTGAGCGCAGCGGCGTTCAGCAGGCTGCCGTTGGTCACGAGGTCGACGGAGGCGTCGGGATAGCGCGCTGCATTGAAGCGTCGCAAGAACGTCATGGCGCCATGGCTCGCGAGGGGTTCGCCGCCGAGCAGGGTGAGCGTCTCGAGGGTCGGTAGATAGCCCTCGAGCTGTTCGAAGATCTCCGCGGGCAGCTCTCGAGTCGGCACGCGACCGTGATCGCACATGATGCAGTCGAAGTTGCAGTAGGTGCTCGCCGCGACGGCGATGCGCAGCGGCCGCGCGCGTGTCACGGCGCGCCCCGCGGCGATGTCTTCGGCCATCACGCGCTGATTCCGCACAAAGATCTCGGAGCCCTCACGGATGCGCAGGTGCGCCTCGGAGTACGCGCCGTCGTGCAGCCTCGGGCACACCGGGAGGCAGAGATCGTCCAGAGGATCGGCCAACATCGCGCGACGCGCTCGCTGGTAGCCGGGACCGTTCCACACCGCGTCGAGGGAGCTCGCGCTGACGTCGCCGCGCGCGCCCACGGTCCACGCCTTGCAGCACTGTCTGGCGCGTCCGTCGGGATCGACGATCTCGAGCGTCGTCCAGGGGCTGACGCAGATCACTCCCTCTCCGCCGCGGGCGCGCGTCAGGCCGCTCGGGACCGGAGCGCTCCCTCGTCTGCGCGCGATCGCGAGCCCCGGGGCGTCGATGGCGACGGGCTGTGGAGCCACGCTGGGACTCGCGTCGGCGTCGTCGAAGCGACAGCTCGATGCGAGACCACAGCTCGCGCACGCCTCGAAGACCTCGTTCTGGCCGCTCCGTCGACGCAGCACGCGGCGCCAGGCGCCAGGACGCCGGGCCCAGATCTGCGGCAGGAGGCACGCTGGCAGGTGGTCCATTCCTGGGCGCCTGCTGTCGTCGAACTCGATGTTGGGCGCCTCGGCGAGCGCGCTCGCGAGCTGCTCGATGGCCACCGGCTGCGGCGAGCCGCCGACGTTCTGTCGCAGCATCTGCAAGCGCACGATTCGAGGGGCGACGCGCCGCGCCAAGGGAGAGACCATGCGGAAGCTCTTCGGTCGCACCCGGGCGAAGATCTCCACGAGCAGACCCGCGGACTCCGCATCGGCGATGACTCGCTCGGGATCGCGACTGCCGATCGCCCGGCTCATGCGAGCGCCGAGGGACTCCACGAAGATCACGACCCCAGTGACTCCCGCCGCGGCGAGCCCCTCGAGAGTCTGCGGGTCGAGGCTGGCTGCGGGCGCCTCGAGCCACACCTCCTGCGGTACGTCACGCGCTTGGTTCTGGGCGAGGAAGGCCGAGAGCTGCGGCCAGCGCGTGGCGTCGCCGCCGCCGAGCACGAGGGTCGGCCCAAGGGACTCTTGCAGGACGGACTCGAGGCTGGGCTCCACCTGCGCCGGAGAGCAGCTCACGCAGGCGTAGCAGCTCCTCGCGCATCCAGAGCGGACGAGCACGCGACGCGCGTCATCGGTATGCGACAGGCTCACGCTCGGCGCACCCGCGCGACAGTCGCGGCGTCGATCGCTTCGAATTCGTCCGCGCCGTAGAGCTCCAGATAGTGCCGCGGCACACCCATGCACAGCTCGGACGCCGCGCAGTCTTCGCACGCCTCGACCTTCGTCATCCACTCCCTCTCCCACGCGTGCAGGCGGGCGCTCTCGGCTTGCCGAAGGATCGGGCCCAAGTACGTGGGGTCGGCGCCGAAGATGCACAGCGACGGGATCCCCGTGGGGTCCTGAAGATCCGCGACCCGCAGCTGCCTCGCCTGCGCCCGCTCGATCGCTTCCCGCAGCGGGCTCGCGTACTCGCTGTAGCGAGCGATGTGTTCCCGCGCGTCCGCGTGAGACGCGAACTCGGTTCGTGGAGAATGAAATTGCAGCATGATGCGCTCGAGCCACGGCGCGTAGCGCTCGGCGACGAGCTCCACGAAGGCCGTGAGCAGGTGCAGGTTGTCTCGAAAGATCAGGTGGTTGAGCGTGCAGCGGACGCCGGCTCGCAGCAGCGCCTCCACGCCCGCGAGGGTCTTCTCGTGCGTGCCCGGCGCGCCCGTCAGCCGGTCGCTGATCGCGCTCTCGGCGCAGTGCAGCGAGACCTGTGCGCTGTCGAGACCTGCCTCGCGCAGGCGGGCGGCGCGCCCGGGACGCGCGAGCTGCACAGCGTTCGTTTGGATCTCCACGTCGTCGAAGCCGAGCTGCTTGGCCAAGGCGATGTAGGACGCGAGCTCGGCGCAGAGCGTGGGCTCGCCACCCGTGAGGATCAGCCTGCGCGAGCCCCGCGCGCGCGCCGCCCGGATCGCCGTGCGCACGCGTTCTGGATCGAGCTCCGTGCGCATCTTGGAGAGCTCACAGAAGGTGCAAGGCTGATTGCAGCGGTAGATGATCCCCACGCGGCTGATGCCTCGCTCGGACTCCCCCGCGAACTCGTAGTCCACGTGAAAGAAGGGCTCCACGTCCGCGTCCACCACCCGCAGGGCGTCGCGCCCGCGCAGCTCCGGGAGGTACCCCGTGACTCGCTCGATCGGGTGTGGAGCGCCGTCTCCGAGTAGCTGCTCGAGGCGCTCGGCGCGTACGGAGCAGCGGCCGGAGAGCGCGCAGGAGGCGCACGCCACATGAGCGCGAGTAGGGTCGCCCGCTCGCTCTCGGAGCTGTCGTCGCATGCGCTTCAGCAGGCTTGGACCAGGCTCGACTCCGTCAAATACGCAGGGCGGCAGCGGCAGATCCGGCGAGAGTTCGATCTCACCACCGGCGCTGTCAGCTAGCGCGCAGACCCGCTCGAGTTCCTCGAGGACGGATCCCGGGAGGCCTCGGGGAGATCCCGCCACCGCGAGCTCGAAGAGCCGGATCGCCGGGATCGAGGCGTGCAGCTCCGTGAGCCTGTCTGAAGCCGACGGCGCTCCCTCTGCTACCGGCAGCGTCACCACCACCACGAGGCCGGCCGCTGCTGCGGCGCGCAATCCGCGCATCACCCCCTCGGGTGAATCTCTGCCGCTCGAGAACCGTCCATGCGTAGACTCGTCCAGAGACCACCACGGTACGCGTACCATGGTCACCCCGGCGGCGCGCAGTCGCTCCGCGCGACCAGGCTCGGCGAGCAACGAGCCCGCCGTGACCAGCGTGAATTCGCGCACCCCAAGGCGGCGTGCCTCGAGGGCGAGCGTCGCGATATCCTCGCGTGTCAGCGGCTCACCGCCCGCGAGCACGAGCCGCTCGACGCCCTGCTCTGCGTAGGCGCGCAGCGCGTTCATCAACTCTTCGGTGGATGCTTGGTGCTGGCCTTCCACGCCCAGCGGCGCGTTCGAGTGCGTCAGCCGCTCCGAGCGTCCGTCCCGGCGTGCCGGAGGCGCAGCCGAATCTGAATCGTGCGCGGGATTCGCGACGTCGGAGCCCATGCGGTCGAGTCTAGTGCCCCTCGCCAGAAAAGCGATGCGCTCTTCGCGTGTCAGCCCATGGCTCGCAGGTGTGAAGACCACGCGTCCACCAGCCCGCTCGGCAGGCCACAGCATCGGTCGCGTTCCACGCACGAGGAGCAGGCGTCGCCGAAGCGTCCCGCCTGAACATGGGCGTAGATCGTGAAGGGTCCGTGGGCTCGGAGCAGGTCGGTCGGGAGCGCGTCCGGGCCGAGACAGGGGGGAACTCCCAGCACCCGCAGCCTGCCGTTCAGCTCTCGCAGGATCTCGGGAGCCGGAAAGAAGGGGATGCCCGCGCCGTACTTGAAGCGCGGCAGGCCGGCGGCCAGAGGCAGGCCGCGCGCGTCCGCCCAGGCCGCGAGATCGAGCAGCTCGGAGGCGTTCTGTTCGAGCGCGATCGTGTGCAGGAAGACCTCGAGCCCTGCCTGCTGCGCGCCATCGATCGCGGCGTGTAGACGCGCGAACGCTCCGGGCGCTCGCACGATGTCTTCGTGGGTCGCCGCGGTGGCGCCGTAGATCGGCAGCGACACGGACTTCAGACCCGCGTCGACCAGCCGTCGCCCCACGTCCGCAGTCGCCAGCGCGTCTCCCGTGGCGATCATGGTGACGGTCTCGGCGCCCGCGTCGGCGAACAGACGCACGGCGTCCTCGAGCCGTGGCCAGAGCGTCGGCTCGGGTCCTCCAAGGCACACGTAGGCGCCCTCGAGGGGCGTTCGCCCATCACGCACGGCTGCGAAGCAGAGCGCCTCCGGCACGCCGTCGGACTGACTCTCCACGTGACCGCAGAAGATGCAGTCTCCGAGGCATGACGTCTCGAGGAACGCGATCCAGGTCCGATCCGGATCGAGGATAGCCGACGTGACGTCCCCGAGGTCCACCTCACGAACGGGATAACAGCCGGGGCCGCGATCGAAGGGCAAGCTCCAGGGAAGCTCACCGGCGAGGCGCCGCCACTCGTCGCGCTTGGCCTCCACGAGTTGCGTCAAGGACGCGCGCAGCCCGGCTGCGTTCTCGAGATGGTCTGCGAGCTCGAGGTGAATGCCGCCACGCTCCCGCGGGAGTATCCGCGCCAGCGCTCTCCCGTCCCTCATGGCGCGGCACTCCCCACGCCACCACGCGATCGAGACGCCTTCGAGGCCAGCGTCGCTCAGGGCGGCGCGAATCTGCTCAGCCAAGGACATGTGGGACTCCAAGACTAGGGTGAAGGCCTGTGTCGGTCAGGCAGGCCGGCTTCTCGAGCAGGATAGCGTCTCGGCGCAGGTATGCTCTTCAAAAGCGCCCGGGTATGATGACGCCGATGGAGAACACACCCTTCCGCTTGGCCTTGGTGAACCTGTGCGAGGACGCTTATGGCTACGGCGCTGGCGCGGCGGAGTATCTCGAGGCGGCCGTGCGCTCCGCGCCGGAGCTTCGCGACCGGGTGGACGTGCGGATCTTCTTTCTCCAGGGCTCGACCGCCGAGCAGGCCGCCGAGACCGTGCTCGCGTGGAGCCCCGATCTCGTGGGCTTCAGCGCCTACAGTTGGAACCTCGCCATCACCGGCGAGACATCGCGCATCATGCGCCGTCTCGCTCCCGAGCGGCCCATCGTGTGGGGCGGCTGCTCGTTTCTGCATCTGCGACAACGACACGACTGGTTCGAGTGGTGGGACGCGGTGGACGCGGTGGTCGTGGGATATGGAGAGCTCACGCTGATCGAGCTGCTCGGTCGCCTGCTCGAGCGACCGGGGCGCAGGACCGCGTCGCAGCTCGCGCCGGGGCTCGTCACGCAGGTAGACGGCGTCGTGCGTTCGGGTCCTCCGGGGCGTCAACCCATGTGCTCCGATCAGATCCCCTCTCCCTATCTTCTCGGGAGCGCCCGACACGTCCCGCGACCCTATGTGGAGATGGCGCGCGGCTGTGTCTTCAACTGCACGTTCTGCAGTGACGCCAAGAGCTCACGCCAGATCCCCTTTCTTCATCATCCGGCCGATCGCATCGCCGCCGAGATCGCTCACATCGTAGCGTGGCCAGAGGCCGAGTGGATCGACGCCGGTGCGAGCACGGCCAACGTCAGCGATCAGGCGTTCCTCGATGTCTGCGAGGCCATTCGACGAGGCGATCCCAACCAGCGACTACAATATTCCTTTCAGCTATATCCATCCTTGGTTCGACCTGGACACCGCGACGCACTTCAAGGCATTCGAATCGGAAAACATCTGATCGGACTACAGTCCTTGAGTCCTGCGACATTTGCGCCCATGCGCCGTGGATCACGACTCGAACATTTGCGGCGCGCCGTCGATCTGCTGGCCGGCACAGGGCCGATCCACGTCTCCGTGATTCTCGGCCTTCCCGGCGAGACCTTGGCATCTTTCGCCCAGATGATGGACCTGCTCGTCGAGATCGAGCCCTTGCGAATCAGCGTCCATCGGCTGCTGGTTCTGCCGGGCACACAGATGCACACGCAGAGCGAAGCGCTCGGGTTGAAGTTCGATCCCAAGCTCTTCTATCGCGCTACCCAATCTTCGAGCATGTCGAATGACGATCTGCGCGCGGCGCAGGAGTTGGTGATGGAACATGGACGCCGCTCCGATCGCGCAGGTGGAGACCGGTTTAGAATTGATTGGACCAACTTCGACATCCAGCGAAAAGCGTTTGATCCTCCTATTCCAGAGGACGCCAACTCGGTGGAATGACTGCCGGGTCGAGCGACTCGGGGCCGATGGCGTCGAAGGCCTGCACGCCGAAGCGCTCGATGTCGTCGTGGTACACACCGCTGCACACCCTTCGGTGGGCGCACGCCTCGCAGGGGACGTCGTGTGACCAATACGCCGCGTGGGCGTTCTCTTCGGGTTCGCCGCTGACGATGTCGACCGAATAGTCTTCGAGGTAGTAGTCCACGAGGTGCCTGACGAGCTCCGGGGCCAGGCAGGCTTGTAGGTTCCGCAGGCCCAAGACGCAGCCCGTCTTCTCGGCCGCGGCCAGCGCCTCGCGCGCGATCGCCGCGCGCTCCTCGGGCGCGAGCAGGAGCATGTCGGCGTGCGATAGGGCGTCGCCTATGGGCTTCACGAACGCAAGGATCGAAGGCGGCGTGGGGCGCCCGAGGGCGCTTGCGTGTTCGGCGATGGCGTCCAAGAGCTGAGGAATCGCGGGCGCGTTCAAGCGCGTGACGGCCGTGTAGACATAGAGCCGCGCTCGCGGATGAGCGAGCACATGGTCCAGGGCCTCCCACTGCTTGGGCGCTTGGCCCAGGCTGCGGCTGATGCGGTCGTAGGTGCTCTCGTCGGCGCTGTCGATGGAGACATGAAAGGTCCGCACGCCACGCTCGACGAGCCACTCGACGAGGCCCGGCTCGGCCAGGCGCAGGCCGTTGGTCATCAGCACATGGTCGCGTAGATCGGCCGCGCTCAGCGCGTCGAGTAGCCCCTCGAGCTGTGGGTAGATGGTGGGCTCGCCGCCGATCAGGATGGCTCGCTCACAGCCCGCCGCGCGTCCCGCCGCGATGGCGTCCTCGAGGCGCTCGAGGGGAGTGAAGCCCTGCGTGTCGCCATGGGGTGGCACGGCGCAGTACACGCACGCCGAATTGCAGGGTCGTCCGGTGTCCACATAGAACGCCGGGGAGAGCCAGCGCGCGAGCTCCTCGATCTCGGGGTGCGGCTCGGCGAGCACCGGCACGCGTCGCCGGCCGTGGACGTCCACGACGCGTCTCCCGCTGAACCGCTTGCTCGGCTTGCGCACCACAGGTCGAGGTCGCTTGCCCGTGGGGTGAGCGGCGAGCCAGGCGCCGAGCTCCCGGTACACCTCGATCGGGTCAGGCCAAGACAGCTCCAGCAGGCGACACGAACGCGTCACGTCGAGCCGCTCGTCGCCCCCGCCGTGGGGCCCCCGCCAATTCGCATCCGGGTGTCGGCCCGTCGGGACCTTCAGGCCCGCGCCAGCCACTAGCGCGGCGACCGCCTGCTCTACGGCGATCGTCTCCGGCGGGCCCACATTGATGGGCCCTGGCGGCACCCGCTCCGCGTCGTCAGCCAACTCGCGGATCAGCTGCGCTACCCCAGCCACGGGCGCGATCGTCTGTCGCTGTCGACCCGACCCCGCGTGCAGGGCTCGTCCCGTGGACGCCGCCGACTCGAGATACGCCTGTTCCCGGCGAGCGTGGTCCACCGACGCCACGAGGCGCGGCAAGATCAACGTGTGCACAGGGCCGTCGAAGGCCTGCGCGTAGCGTGTCTCCGCGGCTCGCTTGCCGCGGCCATAGTCGTCCTCGTCGAAGCGCGCCGCGATGGAGGACGCGAAGACGAGATGGCGTCGAGCTTTGGGGAGACCAGCCAGGGCCTCGAGCAACACGTCGGCGTCCGCCTGGCCAAAACACAGCAGGTCCACGACCACGTCGGCGCCCTCGAGCAGAGGCGCGAGGTCGGCCGCGCGCCGTCGATCACCGAGCACGAGAGAGATCGACTCCACGGCCTCGTCGGAGTGCGCCGCGCGTCGTGACAGCCCGCGAACCTCCCAACCCGCGAACGCCCGGGCGACGGCGGGCCCGAGGCGCCCGGTGACGCCGAGGATGGCCACGACCCTCCGCCGACTCATGGCTCGACCTCGTCCTGCGGGTCAGCGCGCCCATCGGGGAGCGGCTCGAAGAGCCTCTGGGCCAGCCGCTCGCGCAGCACGTCGGCTTCTCCCAAGACGCCCTGCGCCTGCCGGGTTTCTCCGCGCTCATTCAGCCGCTCGGCTGCGCGGTCGAGTTCGTGGAGCACCTCGCGCATGGTCTGCTCGTCGGTCATCACGCTCTGTCGGTTGCGATCGAACATGGGCAGCATGAAGCGCACGCGCACGTCGTCGCGCTCCGCGAGCTCGACGAACGCGGCGATCTCGTGTCGGTTCTGCTTCAGCAGCACCATGCTGTAGATGATGTCGCCACGCAGTGAGCCTCGACGTCGCGCCTCGAGCAGGGCGTCGAGGTTCCCGCGCACGCGTTCGAAGGCTAAGCCTCGGTTGACGGCCGCGTATGTCTCCGGGCTGGCTGCGTTCAACGAGATGATGATCGTAGAAAACGGGACGCGCTCCAGGATCGGATGGCCCGGTGATAGATACGATCCGTTGGTGACCAACGAGATTCTGAGATCTGGATATATGTCGCGATCGAGTCGCAGCAGGAAATCGCGAAATATCGGAGAGGCGAGGGGCTCTCCGCCAGCCACCTCGAGCGCGCGCACGCTGGGAAGAAGTGGCGCGAGGGCGTCGTAGAACTCGGCTGAGAGTTCGTCTTCGAGCGTGCCGACCTCACCCCACTCGCACATCAGGCAGTCATAGTTGCAGAAGGTGGTGGGCGGCACCATCAGCTCCAAGGGCTGACCGCGCACCTGCTCCCGCCCCTCGAGTAGATCCTCCAGGACCATCAGCTGGTTTTCGACGAAGGGCGCGCTCCCGCCCCGGAGCTGCATCTCCGCGAGCCGCTCGCGCCCGCTTCGCAGCGTCGGACAGCTCTCCCGGCAGGTCTCCGGATGTCCTGCACGCGAGAGTGCGCGACGAAAAGAGCGCTGCACGCTTCCGTTCCACGCGTCGGCGAAGCTTCCGCCGACACGCACAGGCTCGCGTTGGAAATCGGCGCAGCACGGTCCCAAGAAGCGACGCGTGCTGAGCTCGAGGCGAGTCCACGGCAGGACGCAGTCGCGCCGTGGAAGCTCAGCGTGATCGATCAAGTCCCCCACGCGCAGGTGCCCTCGCGGATGATCCACGAGCAGAGCGCGAGCACGCCTTCGCCAGTCCTCGGGATGCACCTTCATCAGCCGGCCGGTGACTTGGGCGGCCCTGCGACCTCGTCGGCCGCGAAGGCTACGAGCTCGCGAGTGCCAAAGTGTTCGGCGTATCCGCTCCATACGCCCGAACACCAAGGACGCATGGAACAGTCGTCACACTGCGGTCCGTAGGCGCGGTCCTGATGGCTCCACATGTCTGGAGTCTCGCAGAACCAAAGCGACTCGAGATGTTGGACATCCTCAGGGATGACGCATGGAGGGACCTGGCATTGATGGCATAGAGCCACGCGCACATCGAGCTGTCGCGCTCGGGCGAGCGCCGGTGGCAGCGACACGCTGAGCTCTGAGAGGCGTGGGTACGTGTCCAAGAAGAGGCTCATGCGTCCTTCGAAGGAAGGCAGTGAGAACTGCAAGAAGATATCGTCTGCATTTCCGAAATCGGCACACATCTCGATGAATGACGTGAGCTCGCTGAGGTTATGTCGACTCAAGACCAGCGTGATCTTGGAGCGAAAACCCATGTCGATCGCCTTGCGAATTGCAGCGATCTTCTTGTCGAAGAATCCATGGGATACTGTCGTGAGCTCGTCGTTGGATTCTGCGCTTGTGCTGTGAAGTGAGAAGCCGATGCCGAGCCGATCCTTATAGGGCAGCAGGCTCTCCAACACCCCATCCTCAGCGAGTCGGATGCCGTTTGTTTGTAGTATGATCTGCTTGAATCCCTTGCCATGAAGGACGCCGATATACTCGACGAAATCCGGATGCAGCGTCGGCTCACCGCCCGTGAGGATGACCTGTTGCAGTGTGGAAACATCCAGGTCTTCAATTGCTTTTCGCAGATCATGATGCCTGAGCAAGTTGTCTACTTCATCGCTCTGGTAGAAGAAGCAGAACTTGCAGCGTTCCTGACATGCGTCGGTGATGCGCAGGTAGACTTTGCCATCGGGCCGGATCTCCAGCATCTCGGAGTCGGGTAGATGTCGCGTCGAGACCGGCTGACGTCGCCAGCTGCTCCAAGTCGAGGCGGGGTCTTCGCCCAGAGCCGCGCGCAGCAGAGAGGCGAGCGCCTCTCCGATGGGCTTCACGACCTCGTCGAAGGACAGCTCCGTGCTTCCGTAGCTGAGACGCAGAGGGCTCGCCTCGAAGGGCCCATCGGGTCCGGGGCTGCCCGGCGCGCCCACGTCGAAGAGCAGGTGCGCGTCGCCCTTGGCTAGCGTGACGCGGAGCCCCTCGGTGATCGCGAGAGCCGAGACGCTCCAGCCGCGGACGATGGGCTCGCCTACGCGCAGCGGACCCAGCGTCGAGAGACCTCCCTTGCCCGCGCCAGCGAGCGGCACGAGCTCGCCCTGCGCGCCAGCGTCCATGGCCTGGATGATGTCGTTCTCTTCGAAGCGATCCGCGTAGGCACGAATCTCCTCCCAGCGAATCCGCGGCTGCACGCTGCCCTTGGCCATTGCGCCGTCAGCCTAGCATAGCGACCGCGCGGGCGAGACCGCTGGGCGTTCGGCTACTCGGGAGGCGCGAAGGTCAGCACCACGCGCTGCCCGCGCCGGACCGTGGCGAGGGCGATGCCGAGGACGCG
Source organism: Deltaproteobacteria bacterium (assembly GCA_013151775.1). Classification (GTDB taxonomy): domain Bacteria; phylum Myxococcota_A; class Polyangia; order Polyangiales; family Houyiibacteriaceae; genus JAADHO01. The sequence goes on from JAADHO010000235.1 coordinate 15,012, forward strand.
TCCGTCCACGGCGTAGCTGAGTTTCTGGGCTCCGGGAGCCACGGGATAGTCGACGCCGGCAGCCCACGCCTCGAGGGGCTCGTCGTTCAGCTGGATGAACGCGTTCGGCGCATCGGGCGCCGTGAAGCGTACGAAGGCGACCTCGCGACGCAGGGCCCTGAGCGCTCTGCGTGCCGAACGTCGCGCTCGTCGAGTGACGCCGTCGCCGTCCATGGTGAGGTAGCGTGTGTAAGCGCGCGCCGCCTCTAGGCTTCCGCCCGTCTGAGCTGCGGCGGCCGCGAGGTTGATCAGAACGCCCGGCCGATGTGCCAACTCGAAGGCTTGCCGCAGGTACACCAAGCCAAGCGAGGCGTTGTCTTCACGCACCAAGCGCAGGCCCTGCTCGAAGAGCGTGTGGGCGCGCGCCGTGGCGGTCTCTCGAGGGTCGGCCTCGAGCGCAGCAGGCGCCGTGTTCGTAGCGTCCGTTGCGGGCTGGGTGTCCGTTGGCACGTCTGCGTCGACTCCGGCGTCGTGGCCTTCGGCGTCCTGCGTCGCGCTGTCGTTCCGCGTCTGCGTTCCGGTGGCCGCGGGCGGACTCGAGCCCACGGCGGGCGAGGCCAGTGTGGGCGACGGGGTCTCGACCTCTGGATCGTCGTCCACCTCGGCCTGTTCCATCACCGCCTGAGCGCTCGGGCCGGACCCAGCGCCCGCTTGGTACACCAGGAAGTAGTATTCCCTCGAGGCGTCTTCGCTAGACACCAGAAAGCGGAAGCGGGCCGCGCTCGCGGTGCAGAAATGTGCCGTCGGGTGTTCCCCTGTGTTCGCGCTGACCACGACTGCGTCTGCCGGCCCGCGCACCTCCATCGAAAACTCGGATTCACCCACGGGGAGAGCGATCGCCTCGTAGCAGTGGCCGCCACTCGCGGCCAAGACATGCGCCACGACGCGACCCTCGCCCGGCGCGACCATGTGCGCGAGTCCTCCCATGCGGGAGTATCCGTGTTCGGCCATTCCACGATCCAGACGCGCCGTGGCCTGCTCGAGGCTGAGCCCGCCCTCGGCCACGCGCTGCTGTTGCCCTGCGCCGCAGGCTGTGCACAGCGCGAGCATCAGAACAAAGATGTATCGGTCTCGGAGCACGCCACCGAGGATATCGCGAATGGCGCCTCCGAGTCGCGGCAAAATCGGCTATGCTCGGCGCCGTGTTCGAGGTTGGCGCGCGTGTGGATCGCTACGAGATCGTTGCGCCCTTGCGCTCCGGCGGCATGGCCGATCTCTACCTCGCTCGTCACGAAGGTCCGGGCGGCTTCGAGCGCGTCGTCGCCCTGAAGGTGATTCACCCGCGCTTCGCCAAGCGGCGCGATTTCCTCGACATGTTCCTCGACGAGGCGCGCCTCGCCGCGCGCATCGATCACCCCAACGTCGTGCACATCGAAAACCTCGGCGAGCATCAGGGCACGTACTTCATGGTCATGGAGTACCTTCATGGTGCGTCCTTGGGTGAGGTCCTCGCCGCTTTGGGCCCGATTCGTCGCAAACTCACGCCCGCGGCGGCGGTCTCCATGATCGTCGATCTGGCCGCAGGGCTGCACGCTGCGCACGAGCTTCGGGGCGACGACGGAAAGCGTCTCGGCGTCGTCCACCGCGACATCAGTCCTCAGAACGCGCTGCTGACGACTCACGGTGAGGTGAAGCTGATCGACTTCGGGATCGCCAAGGCGCGCGGACGCCTGCACGTCACTCAGGAGCAGCGCGTCAAGGGCAAGGTCGCCTACATGCCGCCCGAGCAGGTGATGGGTGAGACGCTCGATCGCCGCACCGACATCTACGCTCTGGGCGTGGTGCTCTGGGAGCTGTTGACGCAGCGGCGCCTCTTCGCGGCCACCAACGAGATGGAGCTGATCCCGCTGGTGCGCGCCGGCGCACGATACGCTCCGAGCCAAGTCACTGAAGGTATCTCGCCCGAGCTGGACGCGGTCGTGATGTCCGCCCTGGCGCTCGCCCCCGAGGATCGCCCGCCCACGGCGCGCGATTTCCGTCAGCGTCTTCGCGACGCCTGCCCCGAGGCCGCCCGCGTCGATCCGCCAGATCGCGCGGGTCTGTTGCTCTCGCTGCTCGGCGGCACCCTGGCCGAGCGCGCCACCGATCTTGGCACCGGCGCGATGGCCACCGCCTTCGACACCATCGAGCTCTCCACCGAGCCTCTGCGTTGTCTCGAAGTGCTCACGTATTCCGCCGGGTCCCTCGCTCCCCGTAGCTCACAGGCTCCCACCGTCGCCGCCACGCCTGCCGCGCTCGACGCTGCCCCTCACGTCCCGGAGTCGCCTGTCGGCTCGACGAGGCGTGGCCTCGGTGCGCGGCTGATCGTGATGACGCTGCTCTTCGGAGCGCTCTTCGTCATGGGTTTGCTCTTCTTCTTCGGCCGGGCACACACGCCCGCAGAGGCGGCGTTGCCCACCGCCGCTGACGTTGCCGCCCCCGCGCCGAGCCCGCCTGCGCCACTGAAACTCCCGCCCATGGTCGCGACCTCACCCCCGAAGCCGGACGCCGGCCCTCCGGCCCACGACGCGAGCCAGGACGCTCCCGAGGACACGGGCCTCTCCCGGCCCGCACGTCACCGCCGTCGCCGCCCGACCCCCTTCGAGACCTTCGACGACTTCTAGCATTTGGGGACGGTCCTAAGCAGTTAAGTTGTTGGGGACGATCCTAAGCGCAGGACGAAGACGGCGTCATCGAGGCTCGAGATGGGATGGTGCGCGTCGCCTCGACATAGGTAGGGCGTTCGCGTCCAGCGCTCGGTGACGAGTCCTTGGGCTTCGAAGAGGTCTGCGGCGAGTCGGTTCGCGGCGGCCTCGAAGCTGCTGCGCTCGATGGGCAGCAGCTCCTCCGGGTCGACGGTGTGAGCGCCCACGTGGACGTGGGGCGAGAGCGGCAAGGGTGCGGCGACGATCAGACGACCCTCGGGCTCGAGCAGGTCCCGGGCTCGACTCAAGAGCGTTCGCGGGCGTCGACAGCGGTCGAGCAGGTTCAGCATGCAGACGACATGAAAGCGCCCGAAGGATTCAGGTAGCGCCTGCTCCGCCAGATCGCCCAGCCAGCACTCGTAGCCACGTTGGCGCAGCCGGCGCGCCATGCCCTTGGACAGCTCGTTGGTCACGACCTCGTCGAAGAGCGGAGCCAGCGTGGTCGTGACGCGCCCGTCGCCGGCGCCGAGGTCGAGGAGCCGGCCACGCGCTCCATCGTCGAGCAACGTGCGCCACTGCTCGGTCCCGAGCACGCGCATGTCGTGCGTGTCGAGCAAGGCGTTGGCGTCGTAGTCACTCATGAGTCCGCCGAGTCCGCGACGCATCCAAGCTCGCAGCGCGCCCGTCGGCCGCAGCTCGAGCTCCGCGACGAAGGCCAGCGTGTCCGCGTCGGCGTCGAGTTCGACGAAGGCGTGGGCGAGCGCCGGGTTCAGGAGGGAGGCGTCGCAGGTGTAGCGAAGCTGCGGTCGTGAAGACACGCGCATCACATATGCGGGCAGCAGCGAGTGGGCAACCGCGGTGATAAGGTAGCGGCATGAGCAGCAGACGCGCGTGGTGGATCCTCGCGGCCATGGTCCTCTCCGTGCCCGCGCTGTGGGTCGGGGCGCATCACCTTCGACCGCTACCCGCGCCGAGGTTCAGCGCCTCGGAGTTGCCTCCAGCGCTGCCTGCGGGGCAGAACGGCTGGAGGGAGCTGCCCGCGATCCACGAGCTGCCCGAGGACGTCGCCCTCGACTTCGTCGTGCCCGCGGAGTGGGAGTCTTTGGGGCCCGAGGACGGTGTGGACGCCGAGCTGGACGACAGAGAGCCGAAGGTCCGGCGCTTGCTCCAGAGCCCCGACTTCCGCGACGCCGTCGCCGCCTCCCGACGCGCCCTCGACGCGCCCAATTTTCGTGACGCCCAGCCACCCGGTCCCATGACCAACCTGCTGCAGCTGCATTGGCTGCATGCGTTCTGGGATCTCGCTCTGGTCGACGCCAGGGACGATCCAGATGAAATCCTGAGGCTCGCCTCCGCTCGGCTTCGAGCCGACCGGGATCTGCTCGAGAACGGTCGCAGCCTCACCGCCCTCTGGGCGACGCTGCACGATCTGAAGACGACCTTGGCGCTCTTGGCGCCGCTCTCCCGTCGCATGACTCCGACGCAAGCGTCCGCGCTGTCGCGAGTCGTGTCAGAGCTGGATCTCTCCGCGATCCCTCTCCGCTCTCGCGTCATTCAGGATTACCTCGAGATGAGAGAGACGATCCTGAACTTTCCAATGGGTCTCTCGAGTCGGCTGCTCTTCGACCGCGCCGCCACCATGGCCCACGTCGACGACTACTTCGAAGACCTGATGCGCCAGGTGGAGTCGTCCTCGGCGATCACCGTCACGATGAAGAGCGACACCTCCTTCATCCCCTACAACGTGAGCGGCCGGGAGCTGCTCGAGATGTTCCCCGACGAGGGCCGCTTGTTCGTTCAGGAGGAGCCCTTGCGGGCCGAGGCGCAGGCCGCGCAGGCGTATCTGCTCCGCTGGCTGCGCGCTCCAGGCCGAGATGGCGGCCAGGCCGCGCCGCCACCTGGCCTCTGACGGGCTTCACGCGCCGAGGTTCAAAATCCCTCAGCCACGGGCGCGCGCCCGGTGTAACATCAGCCCGTGCCGACACGTTTTCTGCCTACCAACCCCGCCATCGCCGAGCGCGTCGACCGCCTCGACCTTCCCTTCAGCTCCCACGGCATCGATCCCTACGGGGTCGACAAGCGCGAGCTCGGGCGTTTCTTCACCTGGCTCGGCTGGCTCTATCGGCGCTACTTCCGCGTCGAGGTCTACGGCATCGAGCACGTGCCCGAGAAGGGCGGCGCGATGTTGGTGTCGAATCATCAAGGTGGCGTCGCCATCGACGCGGGCATGGTGCTCGCGAGCGTCTTCTTCGAGTGTGAACCGCCGCGCCTCGCCCAAGGCATGGTGGAGAAATTCCTCGCATCGCTGCCCGGTGCCGGCCGCTTCACCGCCAAGGTCGGTCAGGTCACGGGCCTGCCCAAGCACGCGCGGCGCCTGCTCGAAGACGATCGCCTCTTGATGGTCTACCCCGAGGGCGCGCGTGGCACGGCCAAGCTCCATCACCAATCCGACAGCCTCGTGCGCTTCGGCACGGGCTTCTTGCGGCTCGCCCTGTCGACCGGCAGCCCCATCGTGCCGCTCGCCGTGGTCGGCGCCGGCGACGCCTTCCCGACGGTGGCCAACCTCTACAAGCTCGGGAAGTTGTTCGGTGCGCCCTACATTCCCATCCCGCGCTATCTCCTGCCCATCCCGCGACCGACGACCATTCAGATCCTCTACAGCGCGCCCATGACATTCGAAGGCGACGGCACGGAGAGCGACGACGTCATCGCGGGCTACGTGGAGCAGGTGAGGCTGCGCATCAAATGGCTGATCGAGCAGGGCCGGAAGCTCCGTGAAGGTCAGCTCGATCCCAACGATCTGGAGCTGACATGACCGTCTTGATCACAGGCATATCGAGCAAGCTCGGCAGGCTCGTCGCCAAGGAACTCCTGACGCGTGACCACGAAGTGGTCGGCATCGACCGGCGCCCTTGGGGTGACGCCCCAGACGGTGTCGAGGTGGTGCAGACCGACATCCGCAAGCGCCCGGCGGAGGACGTGTTCCGCAGCCGGCGCCCCAAGGCCGTCGTGCACATGGCCACGGTCACGCATCTGATGCAGCGCAGCGCCGACCGCTTCCGCGTGAACCTTCAGGGCACGCGCGCCGTGGTCCAGCACTGCGATACCTATGGGGTGAAGCAGCTCGTCTTCGTCGGTCGTCACACCTACTACGGCGCCGCCGCTGACTCACCCCTCTACCACACGGAGGAGGAGCCTCCGATGGGGCTCGCGAGCTTCCCCGAGCTCGCCGATTTGGTCGCCGCCGATCTGTACGCGGGCTCCGCGCTGTGGCGCTTCCCCAAGCTCTCCACGGCCGTGCTGCGCATCTGCTACGTGCTCGGCCCATCCAAGCACGGCACCCTCGCCGCCTATCTGCGCGGTCCTCGCGTGCCGACGGTGCTCGGCTTCGATCCGCTCTTTCAATTCATCCACGAGGCAGACGCGGCGCGCGCCATCGCGAGCTCCGTCGAGGCGAAGCTGCGCGGTGTCTTCAACGTCTCGGGTCCGCCGCCTACTCCTCTCTCCGTGGTGATCGAGCAGACGGGTCGCAGGGCCGTCCCTGTGCCCGCGCTGATCATGAACCTGACGCTCGGACGTTTCGGCCTGCCTCGCCTGCCCAAGGGCGCCATCGATCACATCAAGTACCCGATCGTGATCGAGAGTGAGCCCTTCCGCGAGGCCTCCGGCTTCTCGCCTCTGCACGATGAAGACGAGACCATGCGCGACTTCCGCGACGCGCGCTGAGCTACGCCTCGTCGGGTGCGTGGCGCGTGACGTCGTCCGTGCCGAGCAGCTGCTTCAAGGCTGGGACGAGCTTGTCCGCGTCGCCCACGATGGAGATGGCGACGTCCTCGGGGCGGATCCTCGCGCGCACGGCCGCGTCGGCTTCGGACTTCGTCACGGCGCGCAGGCGCGGGATGTAGTCGTCCCAATAGGACTCGGGCAGCCCGGCGAGGGCAGGTCCGAAGCGCTGATCGAGGCGCTTCTCGGCCGTGTCGAGCTCCATGCCGCGGGCGCCCACGAGGTAGCCCTTGGCGAAGCGCAGCCCGGCCGCAGGACAACCGCGCTCGACCCACGCATCGAGCAGCTCTAACTCGATGCGCAGGCAGTCGATGGCGTCCTCGCTGCTCGGGAAGCTCGAGATGCTGAAGAGCCCGCGCTTTTGACCCAAGCTCAGGCGTGAGCCGACGCCGTAGCTGAAGCCCTCTTGCTTGCGGATGCGGTCCACGAGAGGCGACGAGAAGGTCTCGCCGAAGGCCGTGTTGGCGAGCATCAGAGGGTAGAGCTGCGGGTCTCGATAGTGTGTGCCCAAGGTGCCCACCAGCAGCTGCGACTGACTGCGTTCGGGCTTGTGCACCACACGCGCGCGGCGACCGCGAACGCGCGGGATGCCGGGGATCTTCACCGTGGGCCGCGCCTGTCGGGGCAGCTCGCCGAGGTGCGCGTGCAGCATGCGCGAGATGTCCTCCGCGCTCACGTCGCCCGCCACACCCACGACCAAGTTGCGCGACGTGAACGTGCGTCGCCAGAGCTCGCGCAGGTGTTCGCGCTGAATGGATCGAACGCTGCGACGCGTCCCGAGCATACCTCGCCCGTAGGGGTGATCCGGGTAGAGCATGCGGTAGAGGTGTCGGCCCGCGAGGGCGCGATCTTCGTCCACGAGCTGCGTGATCCGAGCTAGCGTCGCGCGACGCTCTCGCGCGAGATCCTTCGGCCGGAAGCCGGGCTCGAGCAGTATGCTCGCGACCATCGCGATCAGCGGCTCTAGATTGCGTGAGAGCACACTCGCGTGCAGCGTGAGGCTGCTCTGGCCGACCTGAATCGACATGCGCGCTCCGAGGTCGGCGAGCTCGTCCTCGATCTTTGCCGGGCTCGAACCGCGGGGCCCCGAGCGCAGCAACCGCGCCATCAAGCGTGCGAGTCCTTCCATACCGACGGGGTCGAGGAGGCTGCCGCTGCGGAAACCGAAGGCCAGATCCACCAAGGGTAGGTCACGGCTCTCTTCGACCAATACCCGCGCGCCGCCAAGCAAACCGAAGGCGTGATGCGATGCGAGGTGTGTCATGCGCCCACCTTCGGCACGACCTCGACCACGCTGCGCTGCGTAGAGTCGAGGTAGCGACGCGCGACGTCGCGCACGGACTCGACGCTCGCGCTCTGATACGCCTCGAGGCGATCGAAGACCCGAGTGGCGTCGCCGAGCACGGATTCGTAGAAGCCGATCTGTTCGGCCTTGCCGGCGATCGTCTCCATGGAGGTCAAGAAGGAGAACTCGAGGCTGTTCTGTGCGCGAGTCAGCTCCGCGGGCGTCGGCCCCTCGTCGAGGAAGCGCGTGAGCTCCCGATCGAAGAGCTCGAGCACGTTTGCCGGCTCGACGTCCTCCCGCAGAGAGAGCCACACATCGAAGAGTCCGCCGTCGCGGAAGGGCGTCACGTGAGCGCGTGCCGACACGCAGAGTTCGCGTTCGTGAACCAACGAGCGCGGGAAGCGCGCCCCGCGGCTGCCGAAGAGGATGTCGCAGACCACGGAGAGCAGCGCCCAGTCCGGAGAACCGAAGGCGGGCGCGCGATAGCCGATGGCGAACTTCGGCGTGGGCGTGACGAAGCTCAGTGTGGTGCGTCGTTGCTTGCGCTGCGCGGGCGTGCGTCGAGCGGCACGTCGCGGCAGCTTGGACGCGGGGATCGAGCCGTAGGCCTTCTGAACACGCCGCAGCACGTCGGCAGGCGAGACGTCTCCGGCGACCACGAGCGTGAGATTGTTGGGCGCGTACCAGCGTCGGTAGAAGGCCTGCGACGCGCGCAGGTCGAAGCGCCGGATGTCGCGCGCCCAGCCCAGAGTCGGCCACGCATAGGCATGACCCTTCAGCGCGAGCGCGTAGAGCTTCTCCACGGCGAGCCCCTCGACGTCGTCGTCCACGCGGCTGCGACGCTCACTGAGCACGACGTCGCGCTCCGCCAGCAGGCGCTCGCGTTCGAGCTTCAAGTGCACCATGCGATCGGACTCGAGCTCCACGCAGCGCGTCCAGGCGCGCTTGGGGCAGGTCTCGTAGTAGTAGGTCCAGTCGGTCCAGGTGGCGGCGTTGATCTCGGCGCCCACGGCCTCGAAGGTGCGGTCGAGTTCGCCCTCCTCGCGCGTGTCGGTAGCGCCAAACATCAGGTGCTCGAAGAAGTGCGCCTGACCCGTGCGTCCGGGCTCTTCGTCCGCGGAGCCCACTCGAAACCAGCTCTGGTAGCTGACGATGGGCGCGCGCGAGTCGGGCAAGACACGCAGCTCGAGGCCGTTGTCGAGCCGGAAGCGGTGCAGCGTGAGCCCACCGAAGGGCACGCTGTCGGTCTTCCCGGTGGCGAATTTGGGGACGTGATCGCGGCGAGCCATGGAGGCGGACTGTGGGGTCGCGACGCGCGCAGGTCAACGGCGGGGACGCTCTGCGTCATTGCGTCATTCGGCAGCGGTGGTGAATCGCTGGCGAAATTCTACGAGCAACGACGCGAGGCCTGGATTGTCCGCGTTACGCGAAAGCAGCTTTGTCACGCTTCCGGTGTTCATGCGAAGCTTTTCGGCCACGGTCGAGCACGTCTGGTCTAGGTCGCGCGTCGCCACGAATGCGACGAGCAGGCGCGTTGTCATGCCACGCCGCTTCGACGACAGGGAAACGGTGCTCGCAAGCCCCGTGACTTCGCGCGCCACCTTCACCACCCGGCGCCATTCCCCGTCACCCAGAGCGCGGCAGAGCGACGACACGCGGACATGTTCGGCAATCGCACCTGCGGGCGAAGCCTCGAGATCGACTTCCATCACGAAATCATCGAAGCGCCGTCTCCCCGCTTCCGTATCGTCGAAACCCAGAATGTGTAGTGCATGCTCCACGTCGAGCCAGCGGGGGGCAGGGTCGAGCCGGAGATATGCACGATGACTCGTCCAAGTCGACTGGCTGGGCCGATCGACCAAGCCAGCGCTGACCGGATTGCGATGATGGTACGCCACCAATCGAGCGAGGCCAGACGCATGGATGGGGGTGACAGCAGGCCGGTTTGCAAGGACATGCCCCAGGGTTCGTCCGTCCCTGCGGTGGTGATATCGCTGAGCGAACCGAGTGTGTGCCGATCGAAAGAAGCGATCCGGTGCGTTGATGCCTGCCAAGTGTCCGTAGTGCATATGCGTCGACATCACCGCATAGGAGAGCCATTGCCAGTCCCAGCGGTCGTTTGCACGTCCGATGGCATCGAGCAGCATGCGCCGGTCGAGGTCGTCGACCAGGTAGAAACGGCGATCGATGAAGCGACAGATGGTGTGGGCGCCGGCGCCCGGGACCCATGTACGTGCTTTGCGGGGCATGACCTCTTGTCGACCGAGGTGCGCGCCGGTTGCGTATAGAGCGCCAAACGTGGCGAAATGTCGTGGTCCGACCTCCGAGCAGCATGAACGACGTGAGCGGCCCGTCGTCAGGACGCGAATGACGCAATGACGCAGAGCGTCCCCGCTGCTCCGAATGACGCAATGACGCAGAGCGTCCCCGCTGCTCTCGGGTCGAGGAATGTCCTCGCGACGGACGGGGTATGTCGGGGTATGCCAGACGCGATGGGACAGCGATCGAAGCTCGTGGTATTGGCGCTCCTCGCCGGTTGCAATCCGTACCAGCGGGACCCAGGTTACATAGGGGCTCGGCTACGCGAGATCGTAACACACCCACTCCGCCCGGATTCCCTCAAGTACGTTTCGCTCGCGCTGGTGTTCGGGCTCTTCGCGTGCGTCGTGTTGGTAGCGTTGGCGCGTCGACCCGGCGGCGACTGACCTTGGCTGCAGAGTGATCTGTCGAGGTATGCGCCATGAATCGACACCGCAGCCGGGGCAGCGGGTCTCAGGCGACTCGAGCCGACCGCTCAGCCTTCCTCCTCTGGCCAAGGCCCGCCGATGCGGCCGGCCCGTGCTTTCAGCGTCCGCACCAACGCCCCACTCTGGAGCGCGAGTCTCATCGCCTCTTCGAGCCACTGAAGACGCTGCTCCGGAGTCGTGCGGGCCCCGAGGGTCAGGGACCGGCGCCGCGCGTCTTCCCAGCGACAGCCCCAATCCTCCGAGCTTCCGGCAGTATCAGTCATCCTTCACCTCTCGACCGGCCGTGAGTGCGGCGATGTCTTCCAGATCCACAGGTCGGCCCGCGATTCGCTTCATCCGGATCAAGTCCGGCAACGAGGCGATCCGTGTGTCCGTCTCTCCGACGCGAGACAGAAGGGCGTTCGAGTACAACTCTTCGAAGGGGATGGGCTGCTCGACGAAGACATCTACTTCGCGCAGTGGATTGGAGGGGTCGAACATAGAGAAGACCTGCATTCCCTTGTCACGTACCCACGAGCTGCGGATGCACGGGTCAGCGAACTGGGACGCAGGCACCGGCGCTCGGGGCCGGAGCCCGCTTCTGCTCAGGCTCTCCATCGCTCTCCTCGCGGCGTCCGGATCCAGATCGACACACAGATCCAGGTCGGCCGTCATGCGTGCATGGCCGTGCAGAACGACTGCCACACCTCCGACGATGACATAGCGAACGCCAGATTCGTTGAGGCACGAGAGCGTGGTCTCCCAGGGCGACACCTGTGCAGCATAGCTCTCCCTTCGCTGCCGAGGTAGTTCTCACTCGTCGCTGGCTGCTCCGCACGTGGGGCAGCGGGTTTCCCAGATGCGCATGGGCGCACGGCAGTAGGTGCAGAGGCGGCTATGGGGCAGGGCGCCGGCGTCGAGGGGGACGAGCGTGGGCGCGCCCTGCTGCGGCTCCGACGGCAATATCGCGAGGCGCCCGCCGAGTAGCTCGGAGTCGGGCAGTGACGCGAGCGTCGAGAGCGCCGTGCGCAGGTGGATGCCCTGGCTGTCGTCGAGCACGGTGTCGATGGGACGCGCCACGCGCGCGGTGAGCGCGACGACCACGCCACCGGCCATGGGTGAGTCGGCGGCGAGCTGCCGCGGCGCGGGGCCGACCCAGGCGTGGGTGGCGTCGACGATGGCGCGCATCAGCTCGAGCGCGGCGTCACGCATGGTCGCATCTGTGAGCGTGCCGTCGGGCGCTAGGCGCGCGGCGGCGGCACGCATCAGCTCGGCCGACTCGCCCTCGAGGCGTAGGAAGAACGCGGGCTCACGGCTGACGGGAGGCGGAGGCGGCAAAGCAGGCGCGGCGGCGACCGAGGGCAGCACGCCTTCACGCGAGCCGGAGGACGAGCCATGACGCATCAGCAGGAAGGCACCGATGCCGAGTACACCGACAGCGAGCGCGAAGCCGACACAGAGCAAGACGAGTACAGACACGAAGCGCAGCCTAGCAGAAGGGCGGTGAGTTCATCCTGCGCATCGAGGACACAGACGAAGCGCTGAGCACGGAGGAGAGCGTCGGAATCGATGGTCACGAACTCGCGATTCAGTGAGACCGAGCGATCAACCGCGCACGGACGCGCTGCGCCTCGACGGTGAATGGTGGCCAGCTCGTGCTGTTGATGCGAGCGACAGCCTCGGGGCTTCCTTCGACGGCGAGGTGATCGATGGCTCGGAGGCTAGCGAGGCTGGCGAGCCGGTCGGGGCTGTCCAAATGTGCCACGAGGGCCGCGAGGGCTTCGGACGAACCGGGACCGAGCACGCCCACCATGTAGGCCGCCTTGGCGGCGACGGAGACGTGGCCTGCGGGCGGCGTGTCGAGCTTCGTGAACCAACACGGCAAGTCCAGGTCGCACTCCTCGGCGACGGTGAGCACGACGTCGAGCCTGCTGAAGAGAGCGACGGTGTTCTCGGGCTCCGCTCGAATCATTGCTCGCAGAGAAGTGGCCGCAGCTCTCCCGGCCAAGAGCGCGTAGGCGTTGGCGGCGGCCACCCGGAGGCTTCCCAGCTCGCTGGCGTCACTGGCTAGGGCGAGCAAGAAGGGACGCGACTCTGGATCGTAGAGGGCAAGTGCGGCGCGGATCAGTCGCTCGCACACGCCAACGTACTTCCAGCGCGCGCGAACCTCACTCGACCTCGCGGCGGCATACACGCGCTCGAGTGCCTCGCGTGCCCGCCGCACATGATCCGCATCGAGCATGAGCTGCGTCAGCGTCAGGGCGGCTCCGGTGCTTCGACGGACATTCTCCGAGCGTGTCCGCTGCAGCAATGCTTCGAAGGTTTCGGGCTCGGTGTCAGGGCGTAGCACGGGGTCCATCTGGTTGGCTTCGAGGTGCGCCGCGGTCTCGAAGAGAGCGGCGGACGTGCTGCTCGACGTCAAGCGTAGCTCCGCGTAGCCGCCTTCCCACTCGTCGAAGCTCGGGTCGAAGCTTGGGTTCAGGATCCGAGTCTCGCCCGTCCGAGAGCGCAGCGCGCGGGCGGTTCGCGCACCCACATCCGCGCTCCATCGCCACCCCTGACTCTCCAACGAACCGTTCACCACCGGGCTGCCGACGACCACTCGAACCTCGCGGTAGGGGGTGTCGGATCCCAACCGGGACCGAGCCACCAAGAAGACGCTTTCGAGGTGGGCCTGCGTTGCCGCTTCGACGAAGTGGCGCAGGAGCGGCGGCGGGACCCGCGCGTCCAAGCCCACACGCGGGCCAAAACCATCGAGCGCGTTCGCGTTGTCTGGGCGCAGCTCGAGGGCCGCGCGCATCGCCTCGAGCGTGGTGACGGGAGGCGAATGCTCCAGCTCCAAGCCCTCGGTGGTCAGCCAGATCGACGGCGGCGCTGCGGTCGCCGCGCCCGTGGCCGCCCGCAGTGGTGATCCACCCGTCGCCGAGCCCCAGGGGGCCGCCGCGTCCGACTCCGCTTCGGGAGCAGCTTGAAGACGTAGGTCGGAGTTTTCGAGAGCTGGAAGGTGAAGCAGGGCGAAGCCGGCGACGAGCGCCAGCGCGAAGAACGCTGCGACGAAGACGAACCGGAAGACCAATGGCAGCGAGGTCACCCACGCCGTCCAACCTTGCGCCTTGGTGTCCTTCCCCTCGCCCATTGCTTCCCCCGGCCCGCTGGGCTCGACCAGTCGTCAAGATACTCGCCCGTCCCTCGAGGTCAACGCGGAGCTTCGCGTGGGGTGTCGGTCGAGGCGCTGTTCCTGCGTGCTGACGCGCGCGCTTCTTGACCGCCTCGGGCGCCAATACTAGACGCGGGACATGTCTGCACCTCGCGTCCGCTTCGCTCCCTCGCCCACCGGCTACCTACACATCGGCGGCGTCCGCGCCGCGCTCTATGGCTGGCTCTGGGCCAAGCAGAAGGGTGGCGAGTTCATCCTGCGCATCGAGGACACGGATCAAGCGCGCAACACGGAGGAGAGCGTCGGCATCATCTTCGAGTCGCTGCGCTGGCTCGGCATGGACTGGGACGAGGGGCCCGAGGTGGGCGGTCCCAACGCGCCCTACTTCCAGAGTCAGCGCCTCGAGCTCTATCGCGAGTACGCCGACAAGCTGATCGCCTCGGGCCACGCCTACCGCTGCTACGCCGGCAAGGAGGAGCTCGCGGCGGCGCGCGCGGAGCACAAGCTGCGCACGGGTCAGGATCACGGTTTTCGCTTCCAGAGCCCGTGGCGCGAGCGCACGGATGGCGACGCGACGCAGAAGCACGTCGTGCGCTTCAAGGCGCCGAGCAAGGGCGTGATCGCCTGGGACGACTTGGTCAAGGGTCGCATCGAGGTCGACAACGCGACGCAGCAGGACTTCGTCTTGATGCGCCCCAACGGTCTGCCCCTCTACAGCTTCGGCTGCGTCGTGGACGACCTGACCATGGGCGTCACGCTGGTGACTCGCGGCGACGATCACATGATCAACACGGCGCCGCAGATCTTGATGTATCGCGCGCTGGGCGCCGAGCCCCCGCAGTTCGCCCACATGCCCATGGTGCTCGGGCCCGACGGCAAGAAGCTGAGCAAGCGCCACGCCGCCGTCAGCGTGCTCGAGTATCGCGACATGGGCTACCTGCCCGACGCGGTCTTGAACTACCTCGTGCGCCTCGGTTGGTCCCATGGCGATCAGGAGATCTTCACGCGCGCCGAGCTCGTCGAGCTCTTCAATTGGGAGCACGTCGGCTCGGGCTCCGGGCGCTACGATCAGAAGAAGTTCCTGCACGTCAGCGCCGAGCACCTGCGCGCCTTGCCCCACGACGAGCTGGCCAAGTGGGTCGTGCCCTTCCTCGCCGAGCGCGGCATCGAGGTGACGCCGGACGACGCCACGCTGCTCGCGGCGCTGCCCTACCTGACGCCGCGCGCGTCGACCTTGATCGAACTCGCGGACGCGGCGGATTACTTCCTCCGAGACGCGCCCGTCTTCGAGGACAAGGCCCGACGCAAGTTCTTGATCCCGGAGAACGCCGAGACCCTGCGTGAGCTGACGCGTCGCATCGAGGGCGCGTCCGAGTTCACGCTCGAGGCGCTGGAGGCGAGCGTGAAGGCCTGGCTCGAAGAGGCCGACTTGAAGATGAAGCAGATCGCGCAGCCCGCACGCGTGGCGATGAGCGGACGCACGCGTAGCCCGGGGCTGTACGAGGTGATGGTGGTGCTCGGACGCGAGCGCACCCTCGAGCGCCTGAAGGCTGGCGCGGCGCTGGCCGAGTCGGGCGTGGACCTCAGCGCATGAGCGCGCCCGCGCAGGTCGAGGAGCTGAGCCGCTGGCAGCAGCTGCACCCCAAGCACTTCTTCCTCGACACCTGGAAGCGCATGGACGCGGAGGCGCACGAGGCGCGAAAGGCTCGCGCGGCGCAGGGCCTCGGCTGGGATTACCGTCCGCTGGTCGCTCTGCTCAGCGGCGTGGTCGGCCTGATCCTGATGGAGTATTGGGGCATGGACGGCGGCTTCAACCGCAGCATCGAGTGGCTCGGCGGCCACATGGCGGGAGGTCAAGACTGGCTCTTCGGCCTGCGCGCCTCACACTACTTTCGCCTGATGCACAACGCCTGGTGGGCCGTCTGGCGCGTGATCGGCTTCTTGCTGATCCCCGTGCTGATGGTGAAGCTCACGCGGCAGAAGGTGCGCGCCCAAGGGCTCTCCACCAAGGACTTCTGGAAGCACGCCTGGATCTACCTGCTCGCGCTCAGCGTCGTGCTCGTCGCCGTGGCCATCGTCAGCTTCGAGGACACGTTTCAGCGCTACTACCCCTTCTACTCCGAGAGCGGGCGCAGCTGGTCGGATCTGATCTTCTGGGAGCTGTTCTACGCCGCGCAGTTCTTCAGCCTCGAGTACTTCTTCCGCGGCTATCTGCTGACTCAGCTGCGCGACTCCATGGGCAGTCACGCGATCTTCGCCATGGTCGTGCCCTACGTGATGATCCACTTTGGCAAACCCATGCCCGAGACCTTCGCCGCCATCCTCGCGGGCGTCTTCCTCGGTACTCTGGCCATGAAGACACGCAGCATCTGGGCAGGTTTTCTGATCCACGTCTCCGTCGCCGTCTCCATGGACGTCGCCGCCCTGCTGCAGACGGGCGGTCTCCCGCACGTGCTCTGGCCGGTGTTCAGCTAGCGCGTCTGCGCGCGTGGTGGGCCAGTTACGTAAATGAATATCGAGCTTACGTAAAGCTAAAGCTTTACGTAAAGCTCTCTCCGACAATTCATTACATGCATGACAATTGATGGCTGGCCCCAGACGGGGACACGACGCAACGTCACGCTGCCGCGAGATTTTCACGGATCCGTTGGTGGAGGCAAGGCATGGAAACAGCAATTATCGTGCTCTATATGGTGGTCTTGGGTGTCTTGGGCATCTACGGTTTCCATCGCAGTCAGCTCCTGATGCTCTACTTCAAGCACCGCGGGAACGCGCCGAAGAAGGCGACGCCCTTCGCAGAGCTGCCCATGCTGACCATTCAGCTGCCCATGTTCAACGAGATGTACGTGGCGGAGCGCCTGCTCGATGGCATCGCGGAGCTCGACTATCCGAAGGATAAGCTCGAGATTCAGGTGCTCGACGACTCCACGGACGAGACGGTGGCCATCGCAAAGAACAAGGTGGCCGAGCTAGTGGAGCGCGGCTTCGACGCCGTCTACATCCACCGCACGGATCGCACGGGCTTCAAGGCGGGCGCCCTCGAGGAGGGCCTGAAGGTCGCCAAGGGCGACTTCCTGATGGTCTTCGACGCGGACTTCGTGCCCAACACGGACGTGGTGATGAAGTTGATTCACCACTTCACGGATCCCGAGGTCGGCATGGTGCAGGCTCGTTGGGGCCACCTGAACCGCGACTACTCCACGCTGACGCGGGCGCAGTCCATGATGCTCGACGGTCACTTCGTGATCGAGCACATCGCGCGCAACCGCTCGGGTCGCTTCTTCAACTTCAACGGCACAGCCGGCGCTTGGCGCAAGGCGACCATCATCGACGCCGGTGGCTGGCAGCACGACACCGTGACGGAGGACATGGATCTCTCCTTCCGCGCGCAGCTGCGCGGCTGGAAGTTCGTCTACGTGCCCGACGCGCTCGCTCCGGCCGAGCTGCCCTGCGAGATGAACAGCTTCAAGACGCAGCAGTTTCGCTGGGCCAAGGGCTCCGCGCAGACCACGCGCAAGCTGCTCGGCAAGGTGATGAAGGCGGACATCCCCTGGAAGGTGAAGATGGAGCTCTTCTTCCACCTCACAGACAACTTCGCCTACGTCTTCCTGGTCGTGCTCGCGGCGCTTCAGCTGCCGAATATGCTGCTGCGTCGCCACATGGACAACCCCGAGCTCTTGCTGCTCGACATCCCCCTCTTCATGGCCACCTGCGGCTCGATCATCGTCTTCTATCTGGTGACGCATCGCGCCCTCTACGGCGATCTCTGGAGCGCCGTGAAGCGCCTACCGTTGATGATGGCGCTGGCCATCGGGCTCTCCATCAACAACGCCCGCGCTGTGCTCGAAGGCCTCTTCGGCAAGGACGTGGAGTTCGTGCGCACACCGAAGCACGGTGTGGCGGGCGATCGCGATGGCTGGAAGAAGAAGAAGTACCGCTCGCGTTGGTCCATCCACTCCCTCGTGGAGATGGGCTTCGGCATCTACTTCGTCATCACCATCGGCCTCGCCATGTTCACCGGCAGCTGGATCAGCATCCCCTTCTTGGCCCTCTTCATGGTCGGCTATCTCTACGTCGGCACGCTGAGCATCTACCAAGCACGCTAGCGTGCGGAGCATCTACCAAGCACGCTAGCGTGCGGAGCATCTACCAAGCACGCTAGCGTGCGGAGCATCTACCAAGCACGC
>JAADHO010000308.1 GCA_013151775.1 Deltaproteobacteria bacterium
CCGCCGCGTCCGCCATCGCGTCCGCCGCGTCCGCCATCGCGGCCACGACCGCCGTCGCGTCCGCCGCGACCGCCATCACGACCGCCGCGTCCACCGTCGCGTCCACCACGGCCACCGCGGTCGTCGCGATCACGCGGGGGGCGCTCGACGTAACCCTCGGGCTTCTCGATCAGCTCCTTGCGGGACAGCTTCACGCGGCCTTCGCGGTCGATGTTGCTGACCACGACCTCGACCTCGTCGCCGAGCTTCATCAGGTCTTCGACGTTCTCGACGAAGCCCCAGTCCATGTCCGTGACGTGCAGCAGGCCGTCCGTTCCGGGCATGATCTCGAGGAACGCGCCGTAGCGCTCGACGCGCCGCACGACGCCCTTGTACTTGGCGCCCACCTCGGGCTCCGTGGTCAGCCCCTCGACGATGGCGATGGCCTTGAGCACGGCCGCCGAGTCGGCGGAGGAGATGGCCACCGTGCCGTCGTCCGAGACGTCGATCTTGACGCCCGTCTGATCGACGATCGCCTTGATCATCTTGCCGCCCGGTCCGATCACGAGGCGGATCTGATCCGGCTTCACCTTGATGGTGGTGATGCGGGGAGCGTACTTCGACAGCTCCGGGCGCGAGGCAGCGAGCACCTCGTTCATCTTGCCGAGGATGTGCAGCCGGCCGTCCTTGGCCTGATGCAGGGCCTTCTGCATGATCTCGCGCGCGAGGCCCTTGATCTTGATGTCCATCTGGATGGCCGTGATGCCGTCGGCCGTGCCGCAGACCTTGAAGTCCATGTCGCCGAGGTGATCCTCGTCGCCGAGGATGTCGGTCAGCACGGCGAACTCACCGTCTTCGGCGATCAGCCCCATGGCCACGCCGGCCACGGGCGACTTGATCGGGACGCCCGCGTCCATCATCGCGAGGCTGCCGCCACAGACGGTCGCCATGGACGACGACCCGTTCGACTCGGTGATCTCCGAGACGATACGGATGGTGTAGGGGAAATCCTCCTTCGAGGGGATGAAGCCCGAGAGGGCGCGCTCGGCGAGGTGTCCGTGGCCGATCTCGCGACGGCCGGGGCCACGCATGAAGCGGCACTCACCGACGGAGTAGGGAGGGAAGTTGTAGTGGAGCATGAAGCCCTTCCAGTACTCCTCCGTCAGGCCGTCGATCTTCTGCTCGTCCTGGCGCGTCCCGAGGGTCGCCGTGACGATGGCCTGCGTCTCACCGCGCGTGAAGAGCGCCGAGCCATGCACCCGCGGCAGCAGGCCGGGCTGAATGCTGATGGGACGCACGGTGGTCAGGTCGCGACCGTCGACTCGGATCTTGTCGTGGGCGACCTGCCTGCGCATCGTGTGGTACTGAAGGTCGCTGTAGGCGGCCTTGATGTCGCTTTCGAGGCCGGGGAACTCCTCGGCGAGGGCGGCGACGGTCTCCTTCTTCGCGGCCTTGAAGCCGCCGTAACGCGCGAACTTCTCGGCGATGTTGCAGCAGCCCTTGATCTTGTCGAGGGCGAGTTCCTTCACGCGGGCGTCGATCTTGTCGTCGCGCTTGGGGGGCTCGTAGACCCACTTCTCCTTGCCCACGGCCTCGCGCAGCTTCTCGATCAGCGCGAGCACGGGCTGCACGGCCTGATGGCCGAACTCGATGCCGGCGAGCAGGTCGTCCTCGGAGATCTCCTTGGCGTCGCCCTCGACCATGACCACGGCCTCCTTGGAGGCGGCCATGATGATGTCGAGGTCCGACTCCTTCAGCTCCGCGAAGGTGGGGTTGGCGACGAACTTGCCGTCCACGCGACCGACGCGCACGCCAGCGACGGGGCCGGCCCACGGCACGGCGCTGATGTGCAGCGCGGCCGAGGCACCCGTGAGGGCCATGGCGTCCGTGGGGTTCTCCTGATCCGACGACATCACCGTGGTGACGATCTGGATCTCGTTGCGATAGCCCTCGGGGAAGAGCGGGCGGAAGGGGCGGTCGATCAGACGCGAGGTGAGGATCTCGTGCTCGCGCAGGCGGCCCTCGCGCTTGAAGAAGCCACCGGGGATCTTGCCCGCGGCGTAGGTCTTCTCGACGTAGTCGACGGTCAGGGGCAGGAAGCTCTGCCCGGGACGCGCCTCTGTGGTGCCGCAGACGGTGCACAGCACCATCGACTCACCACAGCTGATCATCACGGAGCCGCCCGCCTGCTTGGCGATGCGCCCCGTCTCGAGGGTCAGGGTCTTGTCCCCGATCTTGACGGACTCTTTGATATGCATCTTCGCTCTCTCTGCTCCGGCGTCGCGCCGGATCGACGCTGGCGGGGCGGAGAGCGGGCTCGGTCCTCGGTTCCAATGCTCGGCCCTGGCGGGAGCGAGCGCTCGAAGCGAAGAACGGATTCCACACCATCCACTCGGCCAGATGGGGGAGGCGCCTCGGGACCATCCCGAGCTGCCTCGGGTGGCGGCCGAAGCTCCCCACCCTCTGGACCACGGGGACCGGGCAGCGAGCTGCCGAGCCCCCGAGTAGATGGAACGCTTACTTGCGGATACCCAGGGCCGTGATGACCTTGCGATACCGGGCCACATCCTTGCCTCGCACGTAGTCGAGCAGACGACGGCGACGGCTGACGAGCTTCAACAGGCCGCGGCGGGAGTGGTGATCCAGCTTGTGCGTCTTGAAGTGCTCCGTGAGGTACTGGATGCGCTCCGTGAGGATGGCAATCTGGACCTCGGGGGAGCCCGTGTCGGTGGGATGCAGCTGGAACTCGGTGACGAGTTCGGATTTGCGGTCGGGGAGGAGCGCCATGAGCGTACTCTTGCTTCGCCGGTCGTCCGGCGGGTGGAATCGTTAACTATTCAGCCTGAATGAGGCGCGCATTATGGGAGGCTGCCCCGTCCCCGTCAAGGAGCCTCAGCCCGCGAACGGGATCTGTTCTCTCAGCAGCTTCACCCGCTCGCGCGCGAGGGGTACGCGGACCTCGTCGGGGTGGTCGAGCAGCAGGCCGAACTTGCCGGCGCCGCTCGGCTCGATGGAGCGGATCTTCTCGAGCCGCACGAGCACGCCGCGGTGGGAGCGGAAGAAGCCCGCGGGCACCCGCGCCTCTACCGCCGACAAGGTCAAGTCGAGGGCGAAGCGGTCGTTGTCGGTCACGGCCCACACCAGCTCGTCGCGCACCTCGAAGTAGATGACGTCCGCGACGTCGACCACCACGTAGGCGCCCTTGCGCCGCACGGCCAGGCGCGTCAGCTCTTCGTCTCCACGTGCTGCGTTCGTGGGCGCGCGCTCGCGGACGCGCTCTACCGTGGCGCGCAGGCGGTCGAGGCGCACGGGCTTGAGCAAGTAGTCGAGCACGTCGGCCTCGTAGGCGCGGATGGCGCCATCGTCGTGGGCGGAGACGACGACCACGGCGAGGTCCGGCGAGCGCCCACGCAGCGCTTCGGCCAGGGCGATACCGTCCGGCCCGGGCATACGCAGGTCGACGAAGGCCACGTCGGGCCGCTGCTCCGCACACAGCGCGAGGGCCGCCTCCGCGTCGCGGGCCGCGCCCACCACCTTCACGGCGCCGCATTCGTCCAGCAGGAAGGTCAGCTCGTCGCGTGCCAGCGGCTCGTCGTCCACCACCACGGCTCGGATCGTGTTGCGAGCTAGGTTCACGGTTCACCCCCAGGTGTTCGTTGGCCCGTATCTATCGTCTTCGCGTCCGAGACGCCAGGCCACGGCATCTCCACACAGGCGCACATCCCGTCGGGCAACGGCTGGAGCTCCAGCGATGCTCGATCTCCGAAGCGCTTGGCCAGTCGTTCTCTGAGCGTCGCCAGGGCGATGCCCGATCCGCGGGAAGGAGCGCCGAGGTGGCGACCTTGGTGGTGATTCTCCACGGCGATACGCAGCGTCGACCCGACCCGCTCCGCACGCATCAGCACCTGTCCCGGGCCGTCATGTGCGGCGACCCCGTGCTTGACGGCGTTCTCGACCAGGGGCTGCAGCAACAAGGCCGGCACCTCCGCCTCTCCCGCCTCCGGCTCGATCTCGAGCTTCACCTCGAGACGCCCCGGCTCGAGGCGCGCCTCTTCGATGGCCAGATAGGAGCAGGCGTGCTCGACCTCCTCGGCCAGCCGCGCGTCCTCGGGGTGGTTCAAGAGGTAGCGGTACAGATCCGCCAGGTTGTCGACCAGGGCGCGAGCCCGCTCGGGATCTTTGCGGATCGTGGCGCGCAGCGTGTTCAAGGCGTTGAATAGAAAATGTGGCTCGAGTCGACTGCGCAGGGCCGACAGGGCGAAGGCATCGGCGGCGGCCCGCGCCTCGACCAGCTGCACGGCGGCCTCCTCGCGCGAGAGCACGAGGCGCGCAACCAGCACGAAGAGGGTGAGCCCGGCGGCGCTGCCCAGGGCCTGCACGAAGATGGCGGGCCAGGCGTGAAGGTTGGGGTTTGGGCTGCCCGAGATGAGCTCAGCGCTCAACACCAAGATCCCCTCGGCGACCTGCACGCCGAGGGCGGTGGGAAGTGCGCGCCAGCCCACGAAGGCCCGCGGCAGGCGCTCGACGATCAGCCCCGCGATCAAGCCGTCGAGCACAGAGGAGAGCACGCCCCAGACGCCCGCGTCAGGCTCGACCCGGAAGACGTAAAAGAGCCCCGCCAAGAGCCCCGCAGTGGCGCCCGCGCGGCTGCCGCCGAGGATGGCCGCGATCAGTACTCCGATGGCTCGGATGTTGACGTGATAGCCCAGCCACACCTGTCCGAGCTTCGCGCCCCAGAGGGAGAGGGCGACCCCGAAGATCACCGCTACCACGCGATCCCGAGGCCGACCCACACCGAGCAGACGTCCGCGCAAGGGCTTCACCATCACGGTGAAGAGCCCCGCGGTCGCGAGCAGGCCGATCTTCTCGGCCAGCTCGATCAGGACGAGCCGAAAGTCCACGGGCCGATGCTAGTGGCAAACGCCCCACCGCGCCGCATGATGCGAGCGTGGCGGAGAGGCGATTCTCGGCCAGCCCAGCTTCACTCCACGTAGTAGCTCACCACGATGAAGTTCTGGTTCTCCCCTGTGGCGGCATCCTCGAGGGTGGTCACATAGGCGAAGATGCCCGCGCCGTAGCTGCTCTCGGCGTAGCGCGCCGTGGGTATTCCCGCGAGGCGCCCCGCGAAGATCAGCGCGCTGCTGAACTTGTAGGAGTGGGTGTAGCCCGAGCCTCCGGCGAACTCTACGCCGGTACAGATGTTCGGGTTAATGCCGCTCGCGCTGGGTCCGCAGGCCTTGACATAGCCCTTGGCGTAGAGGCCGACGCTGAAGCTGTCCGAGTCGCTGTGGGACACACCGACGTTGATGCCGGAGGAGTTCGAGTCGCCTTCGGGCGCGGGGATGACGCTCGACGACATGGCGATCAGGCGGTTCCCGTCGGCTGTGGCGATGGCCTCGGCCTGCGCACGGGTGGGGTAGGTCGTGAGATCTCCAGGAGTCATGGACAACACGTCACTCCCGATATCGATTTGGGTCCCGTTGCTCGCGTTGTAGTAGTCCTGACTCACGGCCATCATTCGCGTTCCGGTCGGCACGCTCAGTGACATGGTGTCTCCGATGTGGGTCGGATCGGGATCCGATACGATGCGATAGATGTAGCGGTCGTAGACATCCGATTCGAAGAGCACGAGGTGGTTGTCGGCGCCCGCGCTGTAGGAGAAGCGCTCAGACACGGAGGTCGCCCATTTGTGGTTGTAGCTACCCCTCACACCGAAGGAGAACTGTACGTTGAGCTTCATGAGCTTCACATTGATCAAGGGGATATCGACCTCCGGTTCCCAGTTCATTCCCACGATGATTCCGGCGCTGGCCGACACGTAGACGCCGTTGGTCCACGACATGGTGGTTCCCTCGCCGAAGGTGGTGGAGCAGCGGCTCACGCGCTGCCCGATGTCTTCGCTGCACGGTGGCGCCGCCAAGACCGCCGTGATGACGTTGTCCCCGAGGTAGGTGTCGTGTCCTATGGGTTCGACGATCAGCGAGTCGTTGTCGACATTGGGCAGCGCCAGCCGCGGCGCGCCCGCGAAACCCATGTAGTTCGTCGCCTGCTGCAACTCCGTGTGCTTTAGATCGTAGTTGCCCGCGGTCGCGCCCGCGTCGAAGTAGTCGACCCAAATCGAGGTTCCACTCTTGCGCAGGAAGACGATGTCCTCCCTCAGATCACCGTCCACGTCGCCCACCTGCACGTCTCGTGTCAGGAATCCGTCCGAGAAGTCAACGGGTCGGTAGTCGGTGGACCCTATGTTCGGACCGTAGTTCACGATGGAATCGGGCAGCTCATGCGGCCAGCCAGAGACCAACTCCAGGCCGGAAGTCGTCGGACCACTCGCTGGCTTGAACTTGTATAGGCGATTCTGCAGCAGCACCTCGTCGCGTCGATCTCCATCGATGTCGGCGGTGACCAACACCGACATGTGGCGACGCGTCAGGGCGTTGCCATACACCCACGAGGCGTCGTACCAGAAGTCGCCAACGCTCACGCTGGCGCCATCGGGCAACACAACCGTCGGGCTGGCGGGGGCCGCGTGGTCGTAGTTGTTGGCGACGCGGAGCTCCGTCACGATACGACATTGCTGAGTCGCGCCGAATCCAGCACTTCTCTGCCAATAGGGCTCGTAGAGGCCGAAGAGGATCTCGTCCATGCCATCGCCGTCGATGTCTCCGGTCGTGACGTCGATGAAGGAGTGGTGGCAGTTGACTTGCCAAGGCATGTCGTCCGTCACCGTACGCGCGGGGAAGACCTCGGCGAGACCCGCGTCGAGATCGTCCTGGATCACATAGTAGGGCACGCTGTGCTCGCCCGTGGTGTGGATGTGCCAGACGATCACGGCCTCGGCCATGCCGTCTCCGTCCACGTCTCCTGCCGCGACCTTGACGTACTCCGCATCCGCCGAGGCGGCCGTCGCAACACGGCCGCTCCCAGCGACCACGTAGGCCGACGTCGCGTCGTCGTAGTCGATGAGGTAGTAGTGGATGGGCTCTCCACGTTTTGCCACGGCGATGAAGAGCTCGTCGCGACCATCGAGGTCGAAGTCGCCCGCCGCCGCGTCATAGGTGTCGGCCAGGGCGAGGGAGATGCTCGGCCGGGTCGCCGTCAGTGAACCTCCGGCCGTCTTGTCGAGGATCGCGACATTGACGATGCCAGCCGCGTCACGCGAGATCACTGCGACCTCGTCGTAGCCGTCGTCGTCGAACTGCCCGACCACGGGCAGCTTCTGATCGAGCATGGCGCCGAAGCTCTCTTGCGCGATCTGTGTGGCCGTGCCCTCGCCATCGGGAGGATTCTCGATCGCGACGTGAGGCTCAGCGGCGTCGCTGAAGAGCAGGGCGTATTCGGGGCGTCGACCGAGGGCGATCTGATGTCCGCGGCCCAGAGGATCGTATTCGTCTGGTGGCGGCCGGGAGTCCCCGGAGGTCGTGTCGCCCGTGGTGAAGCTGAACGTATAGTCCTCGGCGAGAGAGTAGGGGCCCGCGGAGATGGCGCTCGAGAGGGTGACCGTGTACGTCGTGGTCGCGTCGTAGCGAGTGGGGGTGAAGATCAGCGTGCGGCGGTCGACGAGGACTCGTCCGACCACCTCCGTGCCGGCCGCGTCTTGCACCATCACGAGGCCGTCTGCGACGGCGCGGTCGAGCTCACGCGAGAACACGACACGCAGCATCTGATCGCGGTTCACGTCCGTGGCGCCATCTTCCGGATCGGTGGACTCGACGGTCAGCACGCAGGCCGCGCATGATCCGCCGCAATCCACGCCTGTCTCGTCTCCACTCATCACTCCATCCGTGCAGTGTTCCGTCGTGACATTCCCGTCTGATCCACTGTCGACGCTGCCGTCCATGGCGCCGTCCAGGTCGCCGCCGTCCAGCCCTCCTCCATCGGGACCATTCCCGCCGCCGCCGCAACCGGCCACAGCGAGCGCTGCACTGAACAGGAAGCACCAAGGAAGAGCACGAGTACACATAACGAACCTCCGTATATGGGGACATGGCTAGGGGCAAGAACTGCGCCAGATGTCTTTCTTCGCGCTACCTCATGGTCGGCAGTGCGGCCTGTCGCAACCTATATGCTCGTACCATACATGCGCGAAATATATGCTGTGATGACATGCCGCGATTGCACATGCTCAATTGCTGTTGTGATTGGCACAGCAGGCTATGTTTGACGCGTGAGCTACGTCAATTTCCGGGCCCCTCGAGCACCTCGTCCACCTCCCTCGCCACCTCGGGCAGGAGCTCGATGGTCATGCTCGGGCCGACGCGCACTGTGTGCAGCGGGTAGGTCACGACGACAGCGCCGCGGAAGCTCGGGACCTCTAGCGTGAAGAGGCTCTGGAGCAGACAGCCGCGTAGGGCGTCGGGCAGCTGGCCCGTGATGCTCGCCTCGACCACTTCGCGATGCTCGAGGCGGAAGCGGAACTCAGCCCGCACGGCGTAGTCTTCGCGTCCGGCGCGGTCACGGCGGAAGCAGGCGCGGGCTGCGGGCACGAGGCGCGTGCGCAGCAGGGTCAAGACGGTCTGCGCCGGGACGCCGCGGCCGAGTCGAGGCGTGCGAGTCGTGGGCGCGGGCTCCGGTGGCGCGAG
>JAADHO010000063.1 GCA_013151775.1 Deltaproteobacteria bacterium
CGCTGGGCGGCGGTGTGGCGTCGCCCAGGCGCTCGAGCAGCTGGCCCGCCGTCGTCGGGCGGTCGTCCGGGTCTCGCGCGATCAACGCCTCGATGGCCTGCACCAGAGCAGGCGGCAGATCCTCGGAGGCCAGATCCTGGAGTGGCACGTGGCGTCCGCTGTGCGCGCGCTCGAGGGTCGAAACCTCGCTCGCGCCATCGAATGGCCGTCTGCCGGCGGCGCACTCGTAGAGCAACACGCCCAGGGAGAAGAGATCACTGCGGGCGTCGCAAGCACCGCCCCGGGCGTACTCCGGCGCCATGTAGGGGATCTTGCCCTTGACCGCCCCACCGCGTGTGTAGGAGGTGAAGCCCATGGCCTTGGCGACGCCGAAGTCCGTGAGCTTCACGTCGCCCGTGGGGCTGAGTAAGACGTTGGAGGGGGAGATGTCTCGGTGCACGACGCCCTCGACGCTGCCGTCTGGGCGCGCCGCGTGGGCGTAGTCCAGCGCCTGCGCCAACTCCACGGCGATGTGCGCGAGCACGCCGCCAGGCAGGCGCTCGCCGGCGCCCATGAGCTGTCGCAGTAGATTCCTGAGATCGACTCCGTCCACCAATTCGAGCACCAGGTAGTGCCGCCCCGCCTGCTCTCCGAAGTCTAGGACCTGAACGACGTTGGCGTGCCGCAGGGTCGACGAGATGCGCGCTTCGCGCAGGAAGAGCTCCACGAACTCGGCGTCCGATTCGAAGTGAGGCAGGATGCACTTGACGCAGACCCGCTGCACCACGCCGCCGTGGCGCCGCACCGCCTCGTAGGTCTCGGCCATGCCGCCTCGCCCGAGCTTGCGCACCAACTCGTAGGGCCCGAAGCGCCTGCCCATTTCCCCTTCCTGGCGCTCCGAACTCATGCGAGGTTGCTACTATGTCCGCGGCCTGTGGACCAGATGAGTTTGACGAGGTGTGTATGCGCGTGTGCCGATCGATGCTGTGGATGCCGCTGCTGGCGCTGACCGCTCTGGGGTGTGGTGACGACGGCGGCGCTGGCCCGGATGCTGGCGACGCCGGCACGCCCGACTCGGCCACGCCGGCGGATGGTGGGGTCGACGCCTGGACGCCGCCTCGGCGCAGACCCTGGGCGGCGCGTCCGGGTCTCGTGCCCGACGGTGACTTCGTCCGCGCCCACGCCTCCGCCTTCGCGCGCATCAGCGGCTGGGCGACGGGCGTGGAGGGTCCCGTCGATGGGCGCCCGGACGTGGGCCATCGCGGCTCCTATGGCGTCGGCAATGGTCACGCCTTCGCCTTCTTCGGGCTCGCCGATCCCATGAACACCATGCACTCCCTGACCACGCCGACCTACGAGCGCCGCCCGACCTTCTTCGGCGACTACGCCATCGGTCTCGCGCCAGCGGGTGACGCGGACACGCCCGACTTCGAGCGAGAGCAGGTCACTCGAAGCCTCTCCGCGCCTGTGGTCTTGACCCGGGCCAGCCTGGGCGACCTGCGCCTCGACACGCTGGACTTCGCGCCCGTGACTGACGACGTCACGCTGCAGGGCTGCATGATTCGCGTGCTCACCGTCACCAACGAGGGCGCGACCGAGGCGCCTCTGTACGAGCTGCGCGTGCTGCCCGCGAACGACACCACCAGCCCCGAGCCGGACCTCTTGCTCGAGGTCGGCGAGCAGCGCGCGCTCACCAGCTACTTCGTCGACGGGACGGTCTCCGTGACCGAGACGGCCGATGCCCGCTGGCTCACGCGGCAGGTCGGTCCGCTGGCGCCCGGGGCCTCGGAGCAGACGGTGCTCCTGCACTGTGGGGCCGAGGGCGCAGGCGTGGCCCGTCCGGCCGTCGTAGACGCGGGCGCGCTGATCGACGCCACGGCGGCCGACTACCAAGCGTGGGAGTCGAGCCTGCTGCAGGTCACGCTGCCTGAGCCTCTGGTCGCCGACTACATCGATGGCATGAAGATGACCCTGCGCGTGCAGACGGCCTCCACCGGTGCGAGCTGTCCCATGTCCCAGTACACGCGCACCTGGGCTCGGGACAACACGGGTCCGACGCTCGCGCTGCTCGACTTCGGCGCCTACGACGACGTCCGCGCGATGATGGACTACATCTACGGCGCCGTGGTCCGGGGCGGGGACCTGTCCAACTCCTACGACGCCGACCTCGACCTCTCGAGCCTGCCGCCGGAGCCGGACTGGAACGCCATGCCTCCGCTCAGCGGCCGCGTCGGCGCCGAGACCCCGAGCTACATGGTGTTGATCTACGGCGAATACCTCAGGCACACGGGCCTGCTCGAGCGCGTCCGCGATCGCTTCGGTTTTCTTCGTCGCTGCATGTTGGCGCAGGACTTTGGCCCCGACGGTCTGCTGCCCTTCACGGGAGACGAGACCTTCCGCGCGGCCATGAACGCCACATTCAATCTGCCCCTCGAGTTTCCGCACCAGGACCGGAGCTACTCCGCCAACTCCGCGCTGCTCTGGCTCGGCGCCGCCGGGCAGTATCTGCAGATGGCCGACGCCCTCGGGCTGGCCGACGACCGCAGCGCCACCGAGGCGCGAATCAGCGAAGTGGAGGCGGGCTTCGCCACGCACTACGCGCTGCCCGATGGCTGCGTCAGCCCGTTTCAAGATCGCATGACCCGCGAGAGCTGGCCCACGCCCTTCGAGGACGTCTCCCTGAAGATGACCTGGGCGGGCTGGCGAGACGGGGACAGCCCCGAGGCCCAGGCGAACATGCAATGCCTGATCGACGACCTCGAGCGCTACCCGGGCGTGTACCGCAGCTTGGCCGCGGAGCGCTACCGCAACTACCTGCTCCTGCCCCGCATGGACGGCGTCTACACGGGCATGTTGCCCGGCTACACACTCTCCGCGCTGACCGCCGTCGGCCACCCGGACGCAGCGGCCGCCTTCGACGAGATCGGCGTGCTCGCGACCAGCAGCGGCAACGCCCAAGAGTACCAAGCCTTCCTCGGCACGGATGAGTTCGGGCTGACGGCGGCCTACGACGACACGGGCGCCATCGGTGACTACACGTCGAAGTTCCGCCCTTGGGAGGGCGGCATCAACGTTCACGCCGTGCTCGGCTACCTCGTGGGCTTCGAGCCCGACGCCAGGACGCGGAGCTTCGCCCTGCGCCCCCATCTGCCCGAGGGCTGGCCATCGATGGCGTTTCGCGGCTTGCGTTCAGGCGACGCGCGTTTCGATCTCGAGCTCGAGCGGCTGGCCGACGGATACGAGCTGAGGCTAACGTCGCGCGCGGCAGACGACCAAGCCGTCCAGCTGCGCTGGGACGCCGACGCGAGCGAGACGCCGAGCTTCGAGGTCGACGGTGCGCCTGTGGCCTCGGCAGACATCTCGCGCGTCGAACACTTCGGGCAGCAGTCCCTCAGCCTGCCGGTCCTCAGCCTGCCCGCCGGCGGGACGTTGCGGATCGTCGTGCGCCAGTCGAGCTAGAGGGATCAGCCGAGCTAGAGCTTGCGGTAGACGCCCACGACCACGCCCAAGATGTGGGTGGTGCGCCAGTCGTTCTTGGGGATCAGGATCGGGGCCATGCTGCTGTTCTCGGGCTGCAGCCGGATGTGATCCTTCTCGGGGAAGTAGCGCTTGCAGGTGGCCTCGTCGCCCACCATGGCGACGACGATCTCGCCGCGCTGCGCGGTGAGTTGCTTCCTCACGAAGACGAAGTCGCCGTCGTGGATGCCCGCCTCGATCATCGACTCGCCGCGCACCCGCAGACCGAAGACGTCGCGGCTACCGCCCACCAACATGCGATCGATGCGCACGCTGTCCTCCGGCGCCTCGATGGCCTCGGCCAGAGCGCCCGCGGCCACCTGACCGAGGATCGGGATCTCGACCAGGTCATCGTCGATCGGCTGAGGCTCGGGCTCCGCGGAGATACTGCGGCTGCCGCCCGTGAGCGAATCGAGAGGGCGTCCCTCCACGTCCCGGACCAGCCGTAGGGTGCGCGACTTCATACACTCTCGCGTGAGGTAGCCCTTGCGCTCGAGCGCGCGCAAGTGGTCGTTCACGCCGTTGGTGCTGCGAATGCCGAGGTGTCCACCGATCTCCCGCAGAGTAGGAGGGTATCCAAATTCATCCATCGAGTGGTGGATGAACTCGAGCACCACCCGTTGCCTGTCGGTCAGCTTCTGAACCGCCATCTCGACTCCGCTTCTGGCCCGCGGGCCATTCCCTGTGGAACGACTGACTACGGAACATCTGTACACTGATATTCCGAGCAGTCACCGGAGAGTAGGGCACGCATGGGCCCGTGTCAAAAATTCCGGGTGCGTCCGTTCAGTTCGGCGGCCTTTTCCGCTCGCAGGTGTAAGCGCGGGCCTAGGGTCCTCGTTGACCTCACGAACAGGCGCCCGTCGGCGCCGTGGAGGAAGCCATGCATCTCAATCCGCCCGCTCGTCGTCTCATCTCCCTGTCCACGCTCGCGCTGCTCGTCATGGGCGCCCTGTGCCCCGCTCCCGTCGCGGCGCAGGCGCTGCACTACGATGCGTCGAGCGGCACCTGGGTGCGCAGCCCGGCGCGCACGCTCTACGTCACGCCGCGCCGCGCTCCCGACGTGGTGGTGCGTGTTCGTCCCTACGTCCTGCCCGTGCGAGTCATCGCGCCTAGGCGACCGATCGAGCCTACGCCGATCGAACCGCTCACGCCTGGCCTCGAGACGCGACTGGTCGTGGGCGCGGGCTTTGGCGCCCTGGGCAGCCTGCGGCGCCGAGGGCGAGCCGGCATGGCGTCCGAGCTGCACGTCGGCGTCGAGCGAGGCGCCGCGGAGTTCGATCTGAGCGTGCTCTTTGCGCCGGGCGCTCTTGGCAGGCAGGTCACGGGCTTGGCGCCCCAAGGTGGCGGGCTGTATGGCGCGGGCGCGAGTCTATCGTATCGTCCGTGGAACCATCTGCGCCTTCACCCCGTGGTGGGCCTGGGCTTCGAGGCGCTCTTCGCCAACCCGCGTCAGGAGCAGAGCCACGCGGCCTTCGGCGCGGTGGGACGTCTGGGAGTGGAGATCACCTTCCCGCTCGAGACGGGTAGCCTGGCCTTGGGTCTCGACGGAACGCTCCACCAGGTGCTGGCCTCGTCCGCCTCCTTCCCAGGACGCGCCTCCTCGCTCTATGGCTTCGGTGCGCATCTCGACTACCGCTTCGGCCGCTGATCGACGCCAGATCCCACAGGCGTCTCAGAACTGGATGGTGCGGTCCCGGGCGTCGAGCTTGGAGAGGTTCTGGCGGCTCTTGTAGAAGTCTCGCCAGATGTCCAGATAGCCCTGGAGCAGACGCTCGGGGCTCATCTGGGCGGGCTGAAACACCACGTTGGCGTCGTTGTACTTGGACCAGTCGCGGTGGAGGATGCGATCCTCGGCCAGCATCTGATGCCAGTCGGGGGTCCCGGGGTAGGGCGTGCGGATCGCGAACTCCGCCTTCTGCAGGCCCGCCTCGTCCGCCACGGCCAGCATCTCGTCGAAGCTGCCCTCGTCGTCGTCGTCGTTGCCGAGCAGGAAAGATGTATAGGGTTCGATACCATGGTCGATCGACTTCTTGATCGCGTCCACCGCCCGCTGACGCTGCCGCGGGTGCTTGCGGTTGAAGCCTTGCCGGGTGATCGGATCGAAGCCGCCCACCAGGTAGAACATGCGGATGCCCGAGGCGCGCATCTCGTCGAGCAGCTTGCCGTCCGCCGCGAGGATCAGCGGCATGCTGGTGCCCAGATAGCTCACGGGAGCCTCTCGCCCGGTCTCGAGCAGAGCGCGCACGAACTCGCGTGTGTGGCGTTGGGGCGCGCCCGGAAAGAGGCAGGTGTCCTCGGTCAGGGAGCCTAGCTTGCCGCGCGCCGCGAGCTGCTCCACCTGACCCACGATGTGCTCGATGGGTAGGGGGCGCAGGCGACGGCCGAGGCTTCCAGGTATCGCACATGCTACGCACTTCATGGGACAGCCGCGCGACTGCTGCACCGGGTAGTCGCTGGGGTGATAGTCGTCGCACTCCTTGTCGAGGTAGAGGTCGATGCGCGGCAGCGGGAGCGTGTTGACGTCCACCGGTTCTGTGGCCTCGTAGCGAGGCAGCAGCTCGCCGCGGGCGGCGTCATCGAGCACCGTCGGCCAGATTCCGTCACCCTCGCCCACGACGACGCTGGCGTGCTCGCCGGCCACCTCGGGCATGTGGCTGGGGAAGACCCCGCCGATCACGACTTGCTTACCGTGCTCTCGGAAGGCGTCTGCGAGCTCCATGGCGCGCTTGGCGGAGGGCGTGAAGGTCGAGATGGCGACCAGGTCGATGTCGTCTTCGAGGCCCACGTCTTCGAAGCGGTCGTCCCGGAAGTCCAAGTCCCAGCTCTCGGGGGTCACCGCCGCCAAGGAGGCGATGCCGAGCGAGGGCGGGCCGAAGTACTCGTCGCAGGGCACGACATCGAGCAGCTCGGGGTGGTCCTCCGCGTGACGGTTGAAGGCGGGATAGACGAATCGAAGTTTCATGAATGATTCTCTTTCAGGCGGGAGCGGCGCTTCCCAGTGAGTCCGTGATGCGTCGCTCGAGGCCGGCGACCTCCTCGAGTCTGGGCAGATTGTCGAGCTGGGAGCGGGCCTCCGTCAAGAGCTCTGCGCGGGCGTGGCGTCCGAGGTCCGTGGGCTCGTTCGCCTCTTGGCTGAGCAGCGCCCCGACCACGGCTAGGTTCATGTGTGCGCGCGCCAGGGCCAAGAGCAGGCGCTGTCGCTCGATGGCGCGCACGCCCAGGCGTTTGCCCAGGGCGGCCGTCTCGTGGCGCAGCCGGGCGTCCACCTCGAGGGCCGCGCGCCCCGCCGGCGTGCTGTCGGCGTCCCTTGGCAGGCGCTCGTCGTGCAGCGCCTTGCTGGCCAGCAGGGCCGCGCCCAGGCGCACCAAGAGCACGTCGTTGGCGCCCTCGAAGATGCGCGTGACGCGGCAGTCTCGCGCCAGCAGTGGCACCCCCGTCTCCTCGATGAAACCCAGGGCGCCATGCAGCTGAATGTTCCTATCCGTGACGTCGAAGGCGCCCTCGGAGCAGAAGACCTTGGCCACGGTCGAGGCGGTCTCGATGCTCTCTCCGGCCTCGCGCCGGGCGGCCACGTCCGCGACGGAGGCGCGCATGGCGTGGACGAGGGACGCCATGTGCGCGAGGTGAGCGCGGCTCGCCTCCATGTCTCCGATGGGCTTGCGGAATTGCACGCGCGTCTGTCCGTGGGCGTAGGCCAGGGCCAAGGCCTTCACCGCTGTGCCCAGGCAGCCGGCGGCCATCACCGTGCGCCCGAGGGCCAGCACGGCGTGGGCGTGGTGCATGCCCTGACCCTCTTCGCCCAGCAGGTAGCCGCGGGGGATGCGCACGCCTTCGAGGTGCAGGGTGATGGTCGAGGAGCCGCGGATCCCGAGCTTGTGCTCCTCGGCGCCGATCACGACGCCCGGCGTCTCGCGGGGGATCATCACCAGGCCGTGGGCGCGCCGACCGCCGAGGCCGGGCGTCTTGACCAAGACGGTGAAGAGGCCCGCGAAGCCGCCGTTGGTGACGTAGCTCTTCTCGCCGTCGATCACCAGCTCGTCGCCTTCGAGGCGCGCGATGGTGCGCACGCCGTTCAGGTCGGAGCCCGCCGTGGGCTCCGTGGCGGCGAAGGACGCGATGCGCTCGCCGCTCGCCAGCTCGGGCAGGAAGCGCGCCTTCTGCTCGTCGTTCCCGAAGAGCAAGAGCCCATGGGTGCCGAGTCCTGCGTGCAGTCCGACGGTGGTGGCGACGGAGCGATCTTCCTCGGCCATGGCCGCGATCACGTCGCAGATCTCGAGCGTGCGGAGCCCGAGCCCGCCGTGGGCTTCGGGGATCGACAGGCCGAAGAGCCCCAGCTCCGCTAGCTCCGTCAGCACGCTCGGGTCGATCTGCTCGGCGGCGTCGATGGCGAGCGCGTCCAATCGCTCGCGCGCGAAGCGGCGGACGCCCTCGGTCAGCTCGTCCATGGCGCTAGGCGCTCTCGCTAGGCGTCACGTGCTCCTCGACGAAGCGCAGCGTGTCCGCGACGGTCTCGATCTCCATGGCCTGCTCGATCTCGAGGTCGACGTTCAGCTCGCGGCTGAGGGTCGAGAGCAGCTCGAGGCTACCCAGAGAGTCCATGCCCAGATCCTCACGCATGCGCGCGTCGTGGCTGATGTCGCCCGGCTCCATCTCGAGGATCTCGGCGATGGAGGCTAGCACCAGGGCTTCGCGTTGGCTCTTGTCGGTCACGTTCGCTGGCTCACTTCCTGCCCGTCTCGGGGCACGTACTTCATGCGCTGGAACCACGCGTGGGCGTCGTCCAGAGTGTCGTTCAGGGGTCTGGGGAGGAACCCGAGCTCGGCCTCTGCGCGGGCGGAGCTGAGGGAGATACCCCAGGCGATGATATCTACCAGCTCCCGGGGCATGGGCACGCGGGCTTTCTTCGGCTCGGCCTCGCGCTCCTCCCGGTCGGCGCGTCGGCGGGCCTCGTCGGGCCCGAGGCGCTCGCGGGGCGGCTGGCCGCCGAAGCGTGTCGCGACCTCCTGCAGCAGGTCGGA
>JAADHO010000001.1 GCA_013151775.1 Deltaproteobacteria bacterium
TGGCCGTGATCCTGGCGCTGCTCCAGAGCGCGCGCCTGCGCTGGCTCCGGGCTCGGCCGAGCCGCAGGGCGCGCAAGCGGCTGCGCAAGGCGCTGCGTGGGGAGCGCGACGCCGAGCGGCTGCTCGAGGCGCGGGGCTTCGTGATCGAGGCGCGTCAGCAGCGGGCGGAGCTCACGCTGCGCGTGGACGGCGAGCAGGTCAGCGCTGGCGTGCGCGCGGATTTGATCGTGCGCCGCGGGGACGTTCGCTACGTCGCGGAGGTCAAGACGGGGAAGCTGGCGCCGCGCGTCGATCACGCCGCGACGCGCCGGCAGTTGCTCGAGTACGCCCTGGTCTTCGACGTGGACGGGGTGCTCTTGGTGGAGCCCGAAGCGGACCTCGTGCGTGAGGTGGAGTTCCCGGCGCTGACTCGGCGCGCGCCCCCGGGTTCAGCATCTGCCCAGATGCTCGTCGGCTGGCTGATCGCCGCCGCGCTCGGCGCCGCCATGGCCTGCTGGGTTCTGGCTTGAGGCCGCCGGGCCGCAGGCGCACTATCTGACCATAGTCATTGACCATGGTCGTAATGGCCGGTAATTTCAGACTATGGAGACGCTGAGCATCTCGAAGTTCAAGGCCACCTGCCTCGAGGTGCTGGCCCGGGTGAAGCGCACGGGTCAGCCCGTTCGTATCACTCGCCGTGGCGAGCCCATCGCGGAGGTCGTCCCGCCGCAGCCGAGCGCCGATCTGCCGGATTGGCTGGGTTCTTTCCGGAGTCGCGGCAAGATCCTTGGTGACGTGGTGAGCCCCACGAACGAGTCGTGGGACGCGCTCGACCCATGAGGCTGCTGCTCGACACCCACATCCTGCTCTGGAGCGTGCTCGAGCCCGAGCGTCTCGAGCCCCACGCCATGGAGGCGCTGCAGGACGCCGAGAATCAACTCTGGCTCTCGCCGATCAGCGTGTGGGAGTGTCTCGTGCTCGCTCGCAAGGGTCGGCTGAAGCTGGACCCGGATCCCGAATCATGGGTGCGCGACATGCTCGACGCGCTGCCCTTCCGGCAGGCGCCGCTCAATCACGAGGTCGCCATCGTGAGTCGCAGCGTGCAGCTGCCTCACCAAGACCCCGCCGACCGCTTCCTGGTCGCGACCGCGCGGGTCTACGACCTCACGCTGGTCACTGTGGACCAGCACATCCTCGACGCGGGCGCGTGCGAACTCCTGGCCGCCCCAGCCACCGGAGGTCGATCCTAGGGGATCGTCCAGTCGCCGATCATGCGGTTGCCTGCGGCGTCCGTGTTGGGTGGAGGTGAGG
This sequence comes from Deltaproteobacteria bacterium, assembly GCA_013151775.1. Taxonomy (GTDB): domain Bacteria; phylum Myxococcota_A; class Polyangia; order Polyangiales; family Houyiibacteriaceae; genus JAADHO01. The sequence goes on from JAADHO010000001.1 coordinate 1,291, forward strand.
CGTCCGTCGCGAGGATCAGATCGTCTACGAAGCAGTGGTTGTTCGGAGGCATCTCGTTGTTCCAATAGGTGAAGAGGTAGAACAGGTCGAGGTTGCCTCCGGCCGTCGCTAGGGTGGGCACGTCGGTGCGGTCGAAGATCAGGACGTTGTCTTTCCAGATACGCATGCGCGCGTTGCCACCTTCGTCGACTGGAACGTCATCGGCGTACAGGTACATCTCGTAGGATTGCCAGGTGTCGCGCGGGAGCGGCGTGCCATCGTCCGTCTCCCACACGTCGTGCTTCTCCTTGATGCACCTCAGCGTGGGCCTCGAGCTGTCGTCGGGCTCGTCGATGTAGAGGTCGTTGTAGCCGTCGTTGCTGCCGTCCTCGTTCTGGTTGTGGATGCGCAGGAACTTCATCCATGGCGAGGCGGTGAACTGAAACGAGGCAGGCCAGAACACCCGCAGACGCACCCAAACTTCGGAGCCCTTGCCCAGCTTTGGCCGGAGATTGACCGACGCTCCCCACCTACCGAAGCCGCCCCCGTCCCCGGCGCGGATCTCCATGCGCGCGCTCGTGGATCCGCTGAACGCCTCGGTCGTCGAGGCCGTGGTGTGTCCGGCCGTCCCGAAGGGCCGACCATCCGTCAACGATTGGCCGTCGCTGTAGGTCTCGAAGTCGTCCGCGAAGTAGGGCTCGAAGTAGGGCGTGCTGGCGTCCGGGGCCGAAGCGTCGTCGGCTGCGGCGTCTGCGCTCGCGGCGTCCGATGCGTCTGCGCTCGTGGCGTCTGCGCTCGCGGCGTCCGACGCGTCTGCGCTGCCAGCGTCCGGGAGCAGGCCGCTGTCCGTCGCGTTCGAGCCGTCCGACGAGCCGCAGCCGATCGTGGTGAGTAGGGCGACCATCCCGATGCATTCGAGCTTCATGCAGCCAGCATAGGAACACACCGTCGGCGACTCAAGCGGCAGCGACTCGACTCGAGGCCGAGGAGGAGGTTCCTACGCCTCCGAGGGCGACCGGCCTCTCGGCCTTGCAGAGTCCGGCCCCTCAGAAGCTGTGGACGTAGGCGCTGAGTGAGTCCGTCGATCCGCAGAGTCCACGGGTCTCCGTGGCGCAGAGTTCAGCCTTGATGCGCTCTTCGTGGGGCCATGGCCACAGGCTCTCCGCGGCGCCATAGCGAGTCTCCGGGAGGGTCGTCGCGGCCAGGCCTCCCGCGTAGGCCCCGCTCTCGACGCCTGTCACGTCGTGGGCGCAGCCGGGGTCACCCGCCTGCACCACGTCGCATCCGATGTGGAAGGCGTTGCTGCCGTCGCCCCTCGGGTAGCTCCAGAGGCGCTCCACACGGAACACGGAGTTGCCCGTGTAGGGGCGGTGCGCCGGATCGATGGACACCCCCGCCGCCGTGTCCAGGGCAACGAAGTCGATGAGCGTGCCCGTGGTTCCCGTCTCCACCGCGTCCGCCTCGAAGACGAGGGCCGCGTCCTCGGAGTGGATCGACATGCACCCGAGCCAGCGGTTGCGTCCGAGGCGCTCGCCTTCGGGCTGCTCGGGCTGTGACGAGTCGTGCTGCGCCGTCGCGAAGTCGGCGTAGCCGTAGGGGTTGGCGCCGAGCACACGATCGAGCACCAGGACGTTCTCGAAGGTCGTGTCGTGGGAGTTGTAGGCAGAGAGGGCCACAGCGTAGTTGCCCGCTCGTTCGCCGCAGTAGTCCTCGTCGCAGCCATCCGTGCGCAGCAGCACGCGGCGCCAGGTGTTGTGGTGTGCTCGGTAGTTGATCCCGAGCACGCGCACGTTCTTGCCCCAGAGCCAGACGTCTTCGAGCAGGTTGAAGGTGTTGCCCTGGGCATGATCGATGGTGCCGATGGCGAAGCCGCCCTCGAAGCCGCAGGCCTTCACGACGTTGTAGTCTCCGTTGTAGATCTGCCCACCGCCGTGAAAGGTCAGGCCGTAGATGAAGGCGTAGCGCACCTTCGCCGAGCGCGTGCCCAAGGTCAGGCCGCCCTCGATGTCCACGCTGCCCGGCGTGAGGGCGCGGATCACGGTCGGCTGGTCCGCGTCGATTCCCGAGGGCACGGCGCCGGAGAGGGGGACGGGGCTGCCCCCGGACGTGAACAGTCTCAGCGAGCCGTGGACCGCCAGCGGGTATCGGCCCGGGTGTACGACGAGCTCGTCGCCCGAGACCATGACCTCTGCGGCGCGCGCGAACGTCAGGCACGGCGCGTCCGCTGAACACGCGGCTCCATCGTCTCCATCCGTGGCCACATGGATCTCGTGCAGTCCGGTGGGCACGACATCCGCAGGAGGCAGCGAACCAGCGTCTCCGGTCGCGGCGTCGCGGGTCGCGGCGTCGCGGGTGGCAGCATCGCGGGTGGCAGCATCGCGGGTGGCAGCATCGCGGGTGGCAGCATCGCCCGAGCTCGCGTCTACGGCCTGACCGTCGGGACCACAGGCGACGAGCAGGCTCAGGCAGCCGAGGAGCGTCAGCGTTCCTAGGCGCCCCTGAGACGAGGTGAGGGCCAGCGAGTCCAAGCAGAGCGTGTTCATGGGATCCCTCCGGTTCAGCGCGCGGCACGCGCACCAAGTCGCCTCAGCGTCGTCAAGCTAGACGCCGCGGTCAAGGCCGCCTCCAGCTACGGGGCGGATCCCCGGTGTGTCGTCTTCGGCCACGCCACCTAGGATCAGGGCGCCGTGCACCATGAAGGAAGGGTCGCCGCCAACGTCCTCTCAGCGCACCTGCTTGGCGCGGCCTCGCCCTCGGTAACGTACACGGATGGGTGTGCCCTCGAAGCCGAAGCGCTGGCGGATCTGGTTGATCACGTAGCGCTGGTAGCTGAAGTGGACGCCGTCGGGGTGGTTGGTCGAGACCATGAAGGTCGGCGGACGCGACTGCGGTTGCGTGATGTAATAGAAGCGCACGGGGCGGTGGTGCATGCTGGGCGGCGGGTGCTTCTCGAGCACCTCCTCGAAGAAGCGGTTCACCTCTCCCGTCGGGATGCGTTTGCGGTGCTCGATGACGGCGCGCGTGGCGGCTTCGATCAGTCGGCCCACGTTGCGACCCGTCTTGGCGCTCAGCGTCAGGATGGGCGCCCAGGGCGCGAAGGCGAGGATCTCCTGCGTGCGCCTCACGGCCGCCTTGCGCTGCTCTGCCGAGAGCAGGTCGATCTTGTTGAGCGCGATCACGAGCGCGCGTCCGCGGTCGTGGGCCAGCCCCGCGATCTTCGCGTCCTGCTCGCCCACGCCCTCGTTGGCGTCGATCATCAGCACCACCACGTCGCCGCGCTCCATCGCGCGGATCGCCGCGAAGACGCTCGACGCCTCGACGCCTGAGCCGTGCACGCGCTTCTTTTTGCGCATGCCCGCCGTGTCGATCAGCACCAACGCTTGGCCCTTGCGCTCGAGCAGAGTGTCGACGCTGTCCACCGTGGTGCCAGGGCGGTCGTCGACCAGCTGCCTCTCTTCGCCCACGAGTCGGTTCACCAGTGAGCTCTTGCCCGCGTTGGGCCGCCCCACGATGGCGATGCGCGGCGCGTCCAGGCGCGCTGAGCCCTCGTTCTGCTGCGCCTCGGGCAAGGCGCTGACGATCGCCTCCTCGAGGTCACCGAGGCCTCGGCTGTGGAGCGCGCTCACGGGCAGGATCTGGTCGATCCCCAGCTCGTAGTGCGCGGCCATGCTGAGGACTTGCTTGGGAGAGTCGCATTTGTTCGCGATCCAGAGCACGGGGCGCTCCGAGCGACGCAAGAGCTTCACGGCCTCGCGGTCGGCGGGCAGCGGATCGGCCGTGGCGTCGAGCACGCCGATGATCACGTCGGCCTCCTCCAGGGCGAGGCGCACGTGGTTGGCGATGCCGCCCTGCATCGGGTCGTCGCTCTCCGGATCGAAGCCGCCCGTGTCCACCAGCACCACGTCGCGTCCGAGCATCCAGGTGTCGGCGTAGTGACGGTCGCGGGTGACGCCGGGTACGTCCTCCACGATGGCGATGCGCTTGCGGGCGAGCTTGTTGAAGAGCGTGCTCTTGCCCACGTTGGGGCGGCCGACGATGGCCACCAGCGGCAACGCACCGGTCGCGCCCGCCGGGATCCCGTGGGCGTGCGGGCGGACGCGCTTACCACCCTTGGCGCGGCCGGTCATCGGCCCGGCTCCAGCGCCAGCTCGCGCACTCGACGCGGATCGCCCGTCCAACCGGGGATCACCTTCACCCACAATTTCAGCACCACCTTACGGCCGAGGAAATCTTCGATGCGCTCGCGCGCGGAGGTGCCGATGTCGACCAGCATCTTGCCGCCGGCGCCGATCACGATGCCCTTGTGGCTCTTCTTCTCGACCACCAACGAAGCCTCGACGCGCGTGTGGCGTCCCTCCTCGAGGAAGCGATCGATCACCACGGCCACACCATGGGGGATCTCCGCCCGCGTGCGTTCGAAGACGGCCTCGCGCACCAGCTCGCTGACGAAGAAGCGCTCGGGGCGATCCGTCAGGAAGTCTGGGTCGTAGAGCACGCCCTCGGGCAAGAGCTTGCGCAGCTCGGCGACTAGCTCCATCAGGTTCACACCCTTGGTGGCGCTTATCGGCACCAGCGCCGCGGGCGAGAGGCGCTCGTTCATGCTCGTCAGCAGCGGCAAGAGGCGCGTCTTGTCCGTCAGCCTGTCGACCTTGTTGATGGCCACGAGCACGGGCGCGTTCACGTCCGCGAGCATGCGGATGACGCGCTCGTCGTCGTCGTGCAGCTGCGTCACGTCGCCGCGACCCTTGCCCGAGGGCGCCTCGAGCATCAGCACCACGGCGTCCACGTCGTTCAGGCCGCGCTCCGCCTCTTCGCGCAGCAGCTTGCCGAGCTCGCTCTTGGGCCGATGCAGCCCGGGCGTGTCCACGAAGGCGATCTGCGTGGGTGGGTCGTCCGCGGCGTAGACGGCGAGCACGCTCGATCGGGTGGTCCCCGGGCGCGAGGTGGCGATCACGAGCTTCTGGCCCAGCAGCGCGTTGACCAAGGTGCTCTTGCCCACGTTGGGTCGACCGACCACGGCCACGCGCCCAGCGCGCGCGTCGGGATCGTGCGCGGGTGGGGAATTGTCGGGGCTCTCGGCTGGCTTCTCGTCGGTCACGGCGGGCCCAATGTAGCCTCCCGTCTGCCCGAGTCGAGCCGGCGCGGATTTCGGCCGCTTTCGGCCCGAGCTTGACCTTGTCCAGCTCTCAGCCGACGCTTGGGCCATGGCATGGGGCTCAGTCGCGGTCGGGGCGCTCTCCTTCATCATGATGGTGGCGGGCTTCCTCCTCTCCTGGGTGCCGGTGCTCGGCAGCCTGCTCAGCTTCGGGGCGCCCGTGGTGGCCATCGCAGGCGTCGTGATGGGCGGCGTCGCCATGTCCCGGGCCAAGCAGATGGGTCAGGAGAGCGGCGCGGCCGTCGCCGGGCTGATCGTCAGCATCATCGCCTTCTTCCCGGCGCTCTTGTTCGCCCTCACCTGCGGCATGTGCAACGCCTGCGTCACGGCCGGGGCCCTCAATCCCAACTCGCGCCGCAGGATGGGACAGGGTGGTTTCCCCTTCCCAGCGCCGACGGCCTTTGGCGACGCGGGCAAGCCCTCCACGTCGCCCTTCGGCCTCCAGCCCACGCCGCCGGACGCGGCTGCGGGCTCCCAGGGCTATCCGCCACCGGCCTTCCCGCCGCCTCCCGTTCCGGGCGCGTCCGGGAGTCGACAGGTGCCCGCCGCACCGCCCGGCGCAGCGCCCAAGCCTGCTGACCCTCCAGATCCCGGTGACATGCGTCCCTGATGCAGCCCGTCGTTACCGTCTTGCACCTCGGCTCGGTCGAGCGTCCCCTCGGCGGCTACGGGTTGATGCTGGCCTTGGCGATCCTGGTGGCGGGTCTGTTCACGGCCCGCGCGGCCCATCGAGCGGCCCTCGACGTGGGCGCGGCCATCGCCTGCATCGGCTTCACGGCGGCAGGCAGCTTGGCCGGGGCCACGGGGCTCTTCGCCTTGGTGGAGTGGGCGCGCACGGGCGATCCCCTCGCGGGCGTCACGGGGGGTAGCGGGCTCGTCTTCTTCGGCGCGCCCGTGGGCGGAGGGCTCGCGCTCTACTACGCCGCGCGCGCCCTCGGGCTGCCTCTTGGGAGGTTTGTGGACGTGTCGATCGCTGCTGTGCCCCTGGGTCATGCCATCGGGCGCATCGGCTGCTTCCTCGGCGGCTGCTGCTATGGCCGGCCCTGGGAGGGCGCCTTCGCCGTGCGTTACACGGATCCCATGGCGCCGGCCGCCTGGCCGTCCGTCCTGCGTCACCCGACGCCGCTCTACGAGTCGGCGCTGCTGCTGCTCGTCGCCGGGGCCTTCATCTTGATCCCGCCGCGACACGTGGGCAGCGGACGGCGCGCCATCCTCTACTTCGTCGTGTATGGCTTCGTGCGCTTGGTGGCCGAGTATTTTCGCGGAGACGCCGTGCGCGGGCTGTTCTTCGGCGGGCACATCTCCACCTCCCAGCTGATCAGCGTCGTGCTGATCCTCGGTGGCCTGGGCCTGCTCTGGGCGCCACGCTTCAGGTCGCGCGGGGCCGTGACGCCATGAGCTCGGGGCGTCGCTCTCCCGCCGCGCTGCTCTTGTGTCTGCCGCCCGCGCTCTGCTTCTTTCAACCGCCGCCAGCCCCTGCTACGCCGGACTCAGCCAGCGTCCACGCTTCCGTCGCGATCAGGCTGCGCGTGGAGGCGCCCGAGCGTGTGAGCGTCCCGGCGGGCTCTCTCCGAGCCGGCAGCACGGCGTCGGAGTTGGCGCGCGCCGCGAGTCGATGCGCCCGCGGCGGCACCCCAGATCTGCGCGTCCTCTGTCGCGCGATGTTGCAGCTCGAGCGCACTCCGCCTCGCCGCGTGCGCCTGAGCGCCTTCCGCATCGACCGGCTCGAAATCACGCAGGCGGCCTACGCCCGCTGCCTGCGAGCCGGCGCCTGCACGCCCACGCATGATGGTCCCGCGGCGCAGCGTGGAGCGCGCTTGCCGGTGGTCGCCGTGGATCACGCCCAGGCCCGCAGCTACTGCCGCTTCGTCGGCGGCGCGCTGCCCACGGAGGCGCAGTGGGAGCGGGCGGCGCGCGCCGAGGGCAGCGATCCGTTCCCCTGGGGGCAGGTCGACAACGCCTCCCTGAGCAACCATGGCAGGCTGCG
>JAADHO010000185.1 GCA_013151775.1 Deltaproteobacteria bacterium
GCGGGCCGCGCTTCCCGGGTGACCTGGCGCGCGGCGTGCTGCGATTGGCTCGAGGAGCCGGCTACGCGCGCGTAGAGGACGCCATCGGCGCGGACACGCGCTGACGCGCAAGCTGCTGGCCGCTCAGCTCGAGGCAGCCGTGGCCGGCGTCGGCTCCTCCGCGTAACGTTCGACCACCGCCGCGGCGGTGGAGTCGCTCCACACGTTGATCGCCGTGCGGGCCATGTCGAGCAGGCGGTCCACGGCGAGGATCAGACCCACGGCCGTGGTCGGCAGGCCCACGGCGCTGAGCACCACCACCATCATCACCGTGCCCGCGTGGGGAATGCCCGCCGCGCCGATGCTCGCGAGTAGGGCCGTCAGGGCGACGATCAGCTGCTGTCCGAGGGAGAGGTCGACGCCGTACGCCTGGGCGATGAAGAGCACGGCCACCGCTTCGTAGAGGGCCGTGCCGTCCATGTTGATGGTGGCGCCGAGGGGCAGGACGAAGGCGCTGACCTTGGGCGAGACGCCCGCGCGGTCTTCCACGCAGCGCATGGTCAGGGGCAGGGTGCCGTTGCTCGAGGCGGTGCTGAAGGCCGTGAGCAGCGCCGGCAACATGGCCCGGGCGTGCGCGAAGGGAGAGCGCCGCGCGAGCAGCAAGAGCAGGAGGGGGAGGGTGATGAAGCCGTGCACCAAGAGCCCTGCGGCGACCGTGAGCGCGTAGAGCCCCAGGGCGCGGAAGGCTCCGAGGCCGCTGCCGGCGGCGGCGTAGAACATGAACCCGAAGACACCGATGGGCGCGAGGGAGACGACCCACAGGGTCATGCGCATCATCACGTCGAAGAGGCCCGCGAAGAGCTCGATGATCTGCTGCACCCCAGGGGGTGACTTTTTCTCTCCGTGTCGTGCAGCGCTCAAGAAGCCGCCGAAGAGCAGAGAGAAGAAGATGATCGGCAGCATGTCGCCTTCAGCCGCGGCTTTCAGCGGGTTCTTCGGCACCATGTGCATGACCTGTCGCCAGAGCACGCTCACGACCGATCCCCCGGAGGCCGCCACGTCCGGCGCCGCGTGGCCATGCGCCACCTGCTCGAGCACGGCGAGCTCGGCGCCCACGCCGGGGTGGATCAGGTTGACGAAGAAGAGCCCCGTGGCGATCGCGAGCAGGCTCGTGCCCAGGTAGTAGGCGAGGGTGCGCCAACCGAGGCGGCCGAGCATGCGCAGGTTGCCCATGCCCGTGACGCCGGTGATCAAGGAAGAGATGATCAGCGGCACGACCAGCATCGAGAGCAGGCGCAACCACAGGCCGCCGAGCTCGTGGGCGGCGTGGGCGAGGGCGTCCGCCGTGGCGGCGTCGACGCTGCCCGCGCCCTTGGCGTAGTTCAGCGGCAGACCGAGCCCCGCGCCGAGCACCATCGCGATCAAGATCGCGTAGTGCAGCGGCAGCTTCTTTCGCGGGGAGCGCTCGGGCTGCTTCTCCTCGAACGGGCTTGCTTCGGTGGTCTCGGGCATGGCCGGCGAGTATGGTCGCGCGGTAACTTCGGATCCAGCCATGCCCACCGACGACGCCAACCGACCCCTGCCCGTGCTCCGCGCGATGGTGGACGCCATCGATCGCGACGTGCTGCAGCTGCTCGCCCGGCGCACGGCCTTGGTCGGCGAGATCGGCGCCTACAAGCGTGAGCACGGCCTCGCCATTCGTGACGTGGGGCGTGAGCGCGAGGTGCTCGCCGAGCGCTTGGCGAGGGCCGAAGAGCTCGGGCTGCCCGGGGGCGTGGTCGAGTCCATCTGGCGCCAGGTGTTGGTGGCGAGCCGAGATCACCAGGCGGCGCTGCGATCCGAGGTGCCCCTCTCGGAGCCCTCGCGCACCGTGGCCGTGATTGGCGGCGAGGGCGGCATGGGCAAGCTCCTGCGCCGGCTCTTCGCCGACCTCGGTCATGCCGTGCTCAACGTCGATCTGCGCACCGAGTTGAGCGCAGTGGAGGCCGCGAAGGTGGCCGACGTGGTCGTGGTCTCCGTGCCCATCCGCGACACGGAGGCGGTGATCCGCGAGGTGGGGCCCGTGCTCTCCAAGGACGCGCTCTTGATGGACGTCACCTCGCTCAAGAGCGCGCCTCTAGCGGCCATGCTCGAGGCGACCGAGGCCTCCGTCGTGGGCACCCACCCCATGTTCGGCCCCGGAGTCCACACGCTGCAAGGTCAGCGCGTCGTGGTCTGTGCCGGGCGCGGTGAGGAGTGGCTCGCCTGGGTGAAGCGCTCCCTCGGCGCGCGCGGGCTCGAGGTGGTGGAGGCGCAGCCCGCAGATCACGATCGGGTGATGGCGCTGGTGCAGGTGCTGAACCACTTCCGCACGCAGGTGCTCGGACTCACCCTGGCGCGCTCGGGTCTGCCCCTCGATCGCAGCCTGGCCTTCACCTCCCCGGCCTATCTGCTCGAGGCCTACGTGACCGCGCGCCACTTCGCGCAGGCGCCGGCGCTCTACGGGCCGATCGAGATGCTGAACCCACACCAGGCCGAGGTGACGGAGTTGTTTCGGGCCTGCGCCGAGGAGATCGCCGGCATCTTGGCTCGCGGCGATCAGCCGGCCTTCGACGCCCTCTTCGACGAGGTCGGAGATTTCTTCGGCGACTTCACCGAGGAGGCCCTGGAGCAGTCGCGCTTCCTCGTCGATCGCTTGGTGGAGCTGACCGCCGGGCGCGCCTCCGCCAGCTCGAGCGCGGCGTCCACCGAGAAGTCGACGTAGCCCCTTGTGCGGGCGCTACACGCTGGTAGTCGACGGCGCGGAGCTGTGGGAGGAGCTCGGCCTCGATGGGCCGCCCGAGCGCGTCGAGGCGCGCTACAACATCGCGCCGACGCAGCTCGCGCCGGTGGTCGGTTGGCGTCAGGGGGCGCCGCGTCCACGCCTCGTGCGTATGCGCTGGGGGTTGGTGCCGAGCTGGGCCGAGGACGCGGGCGTTGGCAGCCGCATGATCAACGCCCGCAGCGAGACCGCGGCCAAGAAGCCGGCCTTTCGTCGAGCCCTCGCGCGGCGTCGCTGCCTCGTACCCGCCACGGGCTTCTTCGAGTGGAAGCCGGAGGGAGGGCGCAAGACCCCCTATCTCATCACCCCAAAGGGTGGTGGGCTCGTGACTCTGGCGGGTCTCTGGGAGCGCTGGCTGACGCCCGCGAAGGAGCGTCTCTTCAGCTACACCATCCTCACCCGCGCGGCCTGTCCAGAGCTCGAGTCGCTGCATTCGCGCATGCCCGTGATCATCTCGAGCGAGGCGCGTGACGCGTGGCTCGACGTCGCGAACTCGGGCGCCGAGCAGCTGGCGCGCCTGCTCAGCGAGAGCGCGCCGTCCCGGGGCGAGACCATCGCGCCCGGCCTCGAGGGAGCGAGGAACGTGTTCTGTCTGCGCCGGCTCACGGCGCGAGTCTCGAGCGTGAAGAACGACGACGTGGCCTGTCTCGCGCCCGCGGAGGACGCGAGGTGAGCGGCTTGAACTGCCGCGTCGCGGTCTCGAACGCCGGGATCTTGCTGGGCGTGCCCGGACCCTATGGAGCGCGCGTGGCCTGGCTACGTGGGCTGGGGTCATCCGCGCCCGAATGGGCGCTGACCCTCGGCGATACGGACGCGGCCACGGAGGCGGCTCCCGCCGTGTGCGTCGTGCAGTCGAGCGCCCACGCGGCCTTCGTGGAGCAGGGCGTCGCCAAGCGCATCGCCCTGCCGACGGGCAAGGCGCGCGTGGTGGCCGAGGGCGTGCGGCGCGTCGCCATGGGCTCCCTCGGGCGCGACAGCTACGTGATCACGGCGGGCTCCGACCTGCGCCTGCACTCTTCCGAACCAGCCATCGCAGCCGTCACGCTGGTCGCTCGCTGCGAGTCCCTCGCGGCCCTCGAGGTCGTGAGCCTGCGCGGCAGCGTGCTCGTCCTCTACGCTCCCGAGGGCTCCTCCGTGCTCGGCGTGTGTCGCTGGAATGGCGACAGCGTGCGCGTCGTGCGTCATCCATCGCGGGCGCCCATCCTCGAGCTTCACGCGCAGGTCTCCGGCGAGAGCGCGGGCCTGGCCTTGGGCTACGGGGACGACGGCGTGGACTTCGCCCGAGTCGACGCCGACGGTCAGATGCTCGAGCGTCCCCATCCGCGGCTGCGCGGGTACGGCGCTCGGCTGACCTCTCCGTCCGTGGTCTGGGTCGAGAGCGCCTTTGGGTTGGCGGCGTCCGCCCGAGGCGGGGTTCGCTTCGAGGGGCTGCGAGACGCGGAGGCGTTGCGCGTGCCCGAGTTCACGTCGCCTTGCCGCGTCGCCTACCAGCGCTCGCGCCTGGTCCTGCTGGCGGCGGAGCAGGCTGGGGGCGTGGCGAAGCTGCGTGTCCTCACGCAGGACCGCGCCGGAGAGCGCCGTCAGGAGCACGTTCATGCCTTGGCGCCGCAGGACGAGAGCCGGCGTCGGCGGCGCTCCGCGCTGCGCGACTCCGTCTCCGAGCTCGTGTCCCTCTCTCGCGCGGGCGGACGCGATGGTGCACCTCTGCGCCTGCTCGCCTCGGGGCTGGGCGTCTGGTTCTCCACCCCGGAGCGCAGCCTGAGGTTGGAGCTGGCTTGCCTCGAGCGTGGCGTGCGTCTGCGCGTCAGCTCCGCGGACGAGCGGGAAGAGGAGCCTCCTCCGGAGCCGAGCCTGCTGCGTCTCTCGCGCTGGGTGAGGTGCAGCCTGGGCATGGCCGAGCGTCCGCGCAGCGCCGCGCAGGAGGCGCTGGTGTCAGCGCTGACTAGGGCCCTGCCCGAGGCGGTCCTCGGGGCGCTTCACTGCGTCGGCGGCGCCTTCGAGGTCAACCTCACGCTGCCCGCTGGCCCATCCCTCGATCAGCTGCTCCAAGTGCTCCTCGCCTGCCGCCAGGCATCCTCGACCTCGTCGTCCACAGGCGCCGATTGACGGCTCGGGCGCCATCTGCGATCTCCCTCGTATGACACGTTTCGTCGGCGCCGCCTCCGCCCTGGTCACTCCCTTTCGTGACGATGTCCTCGACGAGTCCGCCCTGCGCGAGCTCACCGAGCGCCAGCTCGCCGCGGGCATGGACTTCGTCGTGCCCTGCGGCACCACCGGAGAGAGCCCCGTGCTCTCCGTCGACGAGCACGCGCGCGTGGTCGAGGTGGTGGTCTCCCAGGTGCGCCATCGGGTGCCCGTGCTCGCTGGCGCCGGCGCCAACAGCACGAAGAAGACCATCGAGCTCAGCCGCCGCTGTCAGGACGCTGGCGCCGACGGACTGCTGCTCGTCTGCCCCTACTACAACAAGCCGAGCCAGGCGGGCTTGGTGGCGCACTTCCGCGCCGTGCTCGACGCCGTGCCCCTGCCGGCCGTGCTCTACGACATCCCCGCTCGTACGGGAATCTCCATCGAGTTCGGGACCTACGAGGCGCTCGCCGAGATCGCGGCCGTGGTCGGCGTGAAGGAGGCCTCGGGCAACATCCTCGCGGCGCAGCGCATCGTGGCCCGCTACGGCGACCGCTTCGACGTGCTGAGCGGTGACGACGCCCTGACCTTGGGCATGATGGCCGTGGGCGCCGTCGGGCTGATCAGCGTGGCCGGCAACCTGCTGCCCGGCCCCGTGGCCGAGGTCGTGCACCGCGTGGCCAAGGGAGAGCTGGCCCAGGCGCGCGCTCTGCATCAGCGGCTCTTGCCCATCCACGAGGCGCTCTTCGCCGAGACCAACCCGTCGCCGATCAAGGCGGCGTTGGCGGCCCAGGGGCTGATCGCCCCGGAGCTTCGCCTGCCCTTGGTGTGGCCCACGGAGGCTACCCGGAGGCGTCTCGAAGAGGTGCTCGAGGCCTCGGAGTTCAGGCCGTGAACGCGCGGGCTCCCCTGCGAGTGGCGATCCACGGCGTGCTCGGGCGCATGGGGCGCGAGCTCGTCCCGCTTACGCTGGAGGCGAACGGGCTCGAGCTGGTGGCCGCCCTCGATCGTGAGGACTCGGCGGCCCAGGGTCAGGAGCTGCGCGGCCTGCTCGGGGCGGATGCGCCCGCGATCTGCGTGACGGCGGATCTGGCGCGGGCCTGCGGGGAGGCGGAGGTGGTGGTGGACTTCAGCGCGCCGGCCGCCCTGGCGAAGTTGGCCGAGGTCTGTGCGCAGACAGGCACGGCGTTGGTGACGGGCACGACGGGCCTCGACGACGCCGCCGAGCTCGCGCTGACGGATCTCAGCCGGCGCGTCGCGGTCGTGGCGGCTCCGAATTTCAGCCAGGGCGTGACCCTGCTCTTCCATCTGGCCACCATCGCAGCGCGCCGGCTCGGCCCCGACTTCGATGCCGAGATCGTGGAGATGCATCACCGACACAAGGTCGACGCGCCCAGTGGGACGGCGGCGCGCCTCGCGGAGCTGGTCGCGGAGGCCAAGGGCATGCGGGCCACGCAGGCGCTGGTCTACGGCCGCCAAGGCGCGGTCGGCGCACGGCCAGACGCAGAGGTCGGCGTGCTGTCCATGCGCGCGGGTGACGTCGTCGGCGAGCACACGCTCACGCTCGCGGGCGAAGGGGAGCGCCTAGAGCTGATCCACCGCGCCACGGATCGCGCCATCTTCGCTCGGGGCGCGCTGCGGGCGGCTCGTTGGGCCGTCGCCCAGCCCGCCGGCCGCTACGACATGGCCGACGTCATGGGCCTGGCCGCAGACTGAGCTCCGGCGACTGCGCTCTCGACGTGAGAAGAGCCCGGACGCGAAAAGGCCCGCCCTCCAGTGTTGGGGAGCGGGCCTCTCGTCGTCGGATTCGGCTCAGGGAGCGACTTCGTCCAGGAAGGGGAAGAAGAGGTTCTTCGCCGGATCGGGGGTTGGGGGCACCGCGATGTTTCGGCCGGAGCCGAAGATCGTCACGACGCTGTCCGCCTCGAAGGTCTTGGTCGATCCGGGCAGGAGGGCCGTGCCCACCGGATCGATGAAGGGCAGGGGGATGGCCGCGAGCAGCGCCGCGCCGCCGAGGCAGTCGCCCGCCGCTTGGTGCGCGTGGATGGTGATGAAGCCGTCGGTGAGCGGATCCATGTCGATGTAGGCCGAGGCCGTGGTGGGCGCGACGTCACTGGCGATCAGCGTGGGGCTGCCGGCGGGACCGGGGGTGCCGGCGTCACCCACGGCGGATGCGTCGTGGCAGATGTCGAGGTTGGGCATGTTGGGGATGCCCTGAATCACGCGAATGGAGACCTTGCCCGCGGCGGGCGCGCCCGTGTCCGAGAAGAGCTGCAGGCTCGCCTCGAGGGCGCCGGGGCAGACGTCGCTCAGAGTGGCGCCGCACAGGGAGGGCATGTTGCCGTCGGCGTCACGCACGAAGCCCGTGGCCGCCACAGTGTAGAACTTGCCGCCCTCGAGGGAGGAGGCGGGCACGTCGACGGTCACCAGCGGATCGATGGCGTCCGTAGCCGTGGGGCAGTGCTCGGGGCTGAGGGTGTCGATGTCTGCGATGTCGTAGAAGTTGACGGTGTAGCCGTATCCGGCTGGGAAGGTGAGGTAGCCCGAGACGCCGCGGAAGGGCACGCCCGGATCGTCGCCGGCGCGTGAGGGAAGCGGACCGACCGGATCGGCCGCGACTCCCGTGAGTGAGGCGCAGACGCGGAATGCGGAGCCGTTGGGCAGTAGGTTGGCGACCCGGATGAAGGCGTCCGTGGCGGTCGTGCCGCCGTCCGTGCCGGCGTCGCCGGGACCGCTGTCGGTACCGCTGTCGGTACCGCTGTCAGTGGTCGTGCCGCTGTCCACCACGCTGGTGTCCGGCGTGCCGCTGTCGCCCGGACCGGTGTCCGGGCTGCTGTTGTCATCTCCACAGCCCGCGAGCGCGAGCAGGCAGGTCGCAAAAACTGCGCCTACCCCAATCTTTTTCGAGTTCATCCCAAATTCTCCTGTTTTATTCGAATCCAAGCTGACGGGGGACCCCCACAGCGAGTTCTGGCGACCATCGTAACGAAATCTTCGTACGATGGCCACGCAACCGCAACAGCCTGCAACGCCCCGCACCGGCTGGCAACGTGCGCCACGCGTTTTTTCTCCGCGCGCGCATGGGGCCGGCTCTCGTGGTAGGCTGCCCAGCCCATGGGGGAACCCCATCGAATCTGCCCCGACTGCGGTGCCTCGAGTGGTGACGACGCCAAGTTCTGCGGCGCTTGCGGCCGGCCCTTCGCCCCGCCGGACGCCGCTGGGCCCGCCTTCGACGACCGTACCGAGGTCGATCCATCGCCGGCGGTCGCGCCGGTGGCCAAGAAGGCTCCGGCCAAGACCATGTTCGGCATGCCCGCCGTGGTGCCGGATGCGTCCTCGACGCCTGAGCCTGCTCCGCAGGCCGTAGCGCCGCAGGCCGTAGCGCCGCAGGCCGTGGCGCCGCAGGCCGT
>JAADHO010000300.1 GCA_013151775.1 Deltaproteobacteria bacterium
ATCTGAGTGCAGGAGGCGCTGTCTCCGGCGGTGCCGGCCGGGGCGCAGACGGGAGCGGGGCCCCCCGCGTCGGGCGCGCCCGAGGAGAAGTAGCAGGCCTGGCCCGCGTCGCAGCCGGTGTTGCTGAGGATGTCGCAGGCGCCCGTGGGGCAGACGCCGCCGCCGCCGTCGGGCGTGGTCGTGCTGGTGTCCGCCATGCCGCTGTCGACGGGCGAGCCGGTGTCCACGCCAGCGTCCATCAGCGTGACGCCCGTGTCGGGCGTGCTCGTGTCGCTTCGGGTGCCCGAGTCCATGGGACGCCCGCCACCGCCTCCGCAGCCGGCCAGCATTGCCAATCCGAGGCCCAAGGCCAACAGCATACGCTCGTCTCGCTTGATCATCGTTCCTCCTGTCGGGCCGCCTCGACCCCAAACGCGCCCGTAGCCGGGCTTGCGAGAACTCAGTAGCACGCCCCATGCCTAGTGGGCCAGCCCACGACATGCGGCCAATTGCTCTCCGCCAAGCGCGACAATCTTGTCGTGGCTGGGACGCGAATGTCCTGCTTCGAGGGGGGTCAGCTCAGGACGCGCGCTTCGTCGTCCTCTGGCGCCGTGAGCTCGGTGGAGGTGCTGCGCACCTTGGCCTCGCGCTCGCGCCGGTGGGTGAGGGCCGCGCCGACAAAGCGAGAGAAGAGCGGATGCGCCTTGTGAGGCTTGCTCTTGAATTCCGGGTGAAACTGGCAACCGAGGAAATGGGGATGCTCGGGCAGCTCCACGATCTCCACCAGGTGCCCATCGGGAGACAGGCCGCTGAGCACCAGCCCGCCGGCTTCGAGCGCCTCGCGGTGATCGTTGTTCACCTCGTAGCGGTGACGGTGCCGCTCGCTGATCTCCAGGTGACCGTAGATCGATGCCGCGACCGTGTGTGGCTCGAGCGTGCAGGGGTAGGCGCCGAGGCGCATGGTGGCGCCCTTGTCCTCCACGCCGCGCTGCTCGGGCATGAGATCGATCACCGAGGGCTTGTCCTCGCTGAATTCGGCGCTGTTGGCCTGCTCCATGCCGCAGACGTGCCGGGCGAACTCCACCACCGCGAGCTGCATGCCGAGGCAGATGCCAAAGAAGGGCACGCCGCGCTCCCGGGCGTAGCGGATGGCGGCGATCTTGCCTTCTGTGCCGCGGTCGCCGAAGCCTCCGGGCACGAGCACGGCGTCCTGACCTTCGAGCTGTCGCGCGATGTCACCCGCCTCGAGCTCTTCGCTGTCGAGGTAGGTCAGCTCCACCTCGACGTCGTTGGCGAGCCCGCCATGAACCAGCGCCTCGTGCAGAGATTTGTAGGAGTCGCGCAGGTGCACGTACTTGCCCACCACGGCGATGGAGACGCGGCCATGCTTGGGATCGCGCGTCTTGTCCACGACGCGATGCCAGGGCGCGAGATCGGGATCGCGCGACCAGATGTTGAGGCGCTGCACCAGCTGCTGATCGAGGCCTTGGGCCTGCAGCGCCAGAGGCAGCTCGTAGATCACGCTCACGTCCTCGGCGGCGATCACGCAATCCACGGGCACGTTGCAGAAGTGGCTGATCTTCTTCTTCAGACCCATGGGCAGCGGGCGATCCGTGCGGCAGATCAAGATCTCGGGCTGAATGCCCAAGGCCAGCAGTTCCTTCACGGAGTGCTGCGTGGGCTTGGTCTTCATCTCACCGGCCGCGGCGATATAAGGCACCAAGGTGACGTGGACGCTCAGAGCGTGCATGGGCCCGAGGTCGACCTTCAGCTGACGCACGGCCTCGAGGAAGGGCAAGGACTCGATGTCGCCCACGGTGCCGCCCACCTCGACGATGGCCACGTCGACCCGCGAGGCGACGTCGAGCACCCGCGCTTTGATCTCGTCCGTGATGTGCGGGATCACCTGAATCGTGGCGCCCAGATACTCGCCTCGGCGCTCCTTGGAGATGACGGCGTCGTAGATGCGCCCGGTGGTGAAGTTGTTGGCGCGGCTCATCACGGCGGAGGTGAAGCGCTCGTAGTGACCGAGGTCGAGATCCGTCTCGGCGCCGTCGTCCGTGACGAAGACCTCACCGTGCTGATAGGGCGACATGGTGCCCGGATCGACGTTGATGTAGGGGTCGAGCTTGATGTTCGTGACCTTCAAGCCACGGGCCTCCATCAGCGCGCCCATGGAGGCGGCCGTCAGGCCTTTTCCGATGGAGCTGACGACGCCCCCGGTGACGAAGATGAACTTGGTCTGACGGGCGGCCATCGTGGATCCTCCTGCTCGCCACGCGACCCTCCGGGTGGACGAACGCCCCGACTCTAGGTGGCGCCCATGAGGCTGTCAACGCGCGAAAAATGACGCCTCCGAGGCCTCGATTCGGGGCGAACACTTGGAACTTGGAGTTCATTTGTAAACGCATATTCCCGTGTCAGAATGGCATGTCACGACACTTTCGAGGACGACTCCTAGTATTTTGGTCAACTGGTAAACCCGAGAGCTCGCAGGGCGTCCCCCGGGTCGGCTCGCGGATCCTAGGACCACTCGATCGACGCCTCCGCGGGAGGATGATAGAGCGGGCCATGCGCACCCTGCTCACGCTGCTCAGCGTCTCCCTGATCGCCTGCGGAGGCGCCGACCGTGCCACCCCGAGCGCCACCGCTCCCGAGCCCACCACAGGTGCCGAGTCCTCGACGCCCGAGGCGCCCTCGCCGGAGACGCCCACGCCCGAGACCGCGCCGAGCCCGGCGGACCCGATCCCGGAGATCACACTGCTCGACGCCGGTGCGGAGCCGCGACGCGTGCTGCGCTACCAGATCCCGGAGGGTGCGACGGAGCGCATCCAGGTGAGCCAACGGGTGGAGACGACCATCTCCCTCGAAGGCCACCGCATGGGCTCGCCCACGGCGCTCCCGATCGTCACGCGCGTGAGCTTTGGTCCTGCCTCGATCACCCAGAGCGGAGGCGTCATCACTCCCTTCCGTGTCGACGCCATGGAGTTGGGACGCGGCGAAGGCATGGCCGAGGCGGCGCAACGTGCAGCGGCAGCCGCCGTCGAGCCCTTGGTGGGCACCACGGGGTCGCTCCAGACGGACGCTCGGGGGCGAGTGATCCGCTCGAACATCGACGTGCCACCAGGGGTGACGCCCCAGATGGCCAGCACGCTCGAGAACATGCGCAAGGCCATGGTGGACGCCGGCGTGCCGTTCCCGGAGCAGGCGGTCGGCGTCGGCGCGCGTTGGCAGGTGCGGAAGCGCATCGCCCAAGGTGGGCTGCAGATCGAGACGGTGGCGACCTACACCCTGCAGGAACTGACGGCCGACGGCGGTCGCCTCGACAGGCTGCTCAGCGGGAGCGCCCCGCCACAGCCCTTCCCGGCCACGCCAGACGGCAGCACAGCGGAGCTCGAGTCACTGACTCTACGTGGCGGAGGCGAGACCCGCTTCTCCTTCACCCAGCTTGCGTCCCCGTCCAACAGCTGGGTCGAGATAGACATTCAGGCGCGGATCCGCAGCCGGGGTGAATCCCATGGCATGCAGACGCACATGCGCCAGACCGTCGTGATCGAGCCCATCACCGAGGGCCTCGCGCAGTAGCGCCAGATCAAGGGTCCCGGTCGAGCAGACGCGCGCGCCCGAGGGCGTCTGCGCCGAAGCGTTCTTGAACATCCGAGACCACGCGCTGCAGACGCTCGCGGCGCAGGCGAACCTCGTCCGGGAAGAGCTCGGGCGCTGGCGCCAACACGAACTCGGCGGCGGACACGCCGACCAGGCGCACGCCACGCTTCAGGTTCTGAAACCCCCGGGCCAGCTCCCGAGCGACTTCGAAGATGGCGTCCGTGTCGGCCACGGCGCGGGCGAGACGACGGCGGCGCGTGCGCGACACGTGGTCCGAATACTTCAGCTTCACCACCACGACCTGCGCGTGCAGCTCCGCCGTGACGAGCCTCGAGGCCACGCGCGAGGCGTGACGCAAGAGCTCTCGCTCGATCTGCTCGAGGGAGTGGAGATCACGCTCGAGTGTGCCCTCGGCGCCGATGGACTTGGCCGCACCGCGCGCCTCCACCTCGCGCTCGTCCTCACCTCGCGCCATGGCGGCGAGACGCGACGCGCTCGCGTGCGCCCGGGACTCGCCCAGCGCTCTGTCGAGGGCCCGCAGATCCGCGCGGGCCAGATCGCCCAGCGTCTCGTAGCCGGCCGCGTGCAGGCGCATGGCCGTCTTCGGGCCCACACCCGGCAGCCGCTCGATGGGCAGCGGCCCGAGCAGCGCCCGCACCTCGCCGGGCTCCACGACCACGAGCCCGTCGGGTTTGTCGAGGTCACTCGCGATCTTGGCTACGAGCTTGTTGGGCGCGACGCCCGCGGAGCACACGAGGCCCGTCTCCGCGCGCACCTGCGCCTTGATGCGCCTCGCGATCTGAGCGCCCGAGCCGAAGAGGGCGCGCGAGCCCGTGACGTCGAGGAAGGCCTCGTCGAGGCTCAGCCCCTGCACCTGGGGTGTGTAGCGCCGAAAGATGGCGAAGACCTGCGCGCTCAGCTCCTGATAGCGGCCGATGCGGGGCTCGAGCACGGCAGCGTCCGGACAGCGCGCGAGGGCCTCGACCATGGGCATGGCCGAGCGCACACCGAACACCCGTGCCTCGTAGCTCGCCGCCGCCACCACGCCGCGACGGCTGCGGCCACCGACCAACACGGGGCGACCTCGCAGCGCGGGATCGTCGAGCTGCTCCACGCTCGCGAAGAAGGCGTCCATGTCGACATGGAGGATGCTGCGCACCCGCCCAGTATCGCCGCGCCAGGCGAAGACGCCAGGTGTTCGCTGGT
The DNA here is from genome assembly GCA_013151775.1 of Deltaproteobacteria bacterium. GTDB lineage: Bacteria > Myxococcota_A > Polyangia > Polyangiales > Houyiibacteriaceae > JAADHO01. The sequence continues at coordinate 4,792 of JAADHO010000300.1, forward strand.
CGCCCGAGCTTCAGCGTCGGGTGAGCTCGACGACGCCGGGCTCCCGCGAGCCGCTGGGGCTGGTGTCGCGGTAGTTCAGCTGCGAACCCGTGACACAGTACTCCCAGCGCTTGCCGCTGGTGCCGCCCACGATCTCCGTCGCCGTGGTGCTGTAGGTGTCCGTGTCGTCGATACGCGTCGCGGAGCGCACCACGCACTCGCAGTTGCCGGCGGCGTCCGCGGGGCAGTTGGCGTCGAGCCCGCGCGCCCGGATCTGGCTCTCGATCGTCGAGCAGCTGACGAAGCTCGCACACACGGCTGGCACGAAGACATCGATCTCGACCTCGGACTCCGCCACACGGCGCGCGACGCCGTCGGCACCGAAGGCGACGCAGCCACGACCACGCCCCGTGCGACGCGTGACGCTCGCCCCCGGACAGCTCGAGAGCGTGCTCTCCACGGCGAACTCGAAGCAGCCGCCGCTGACGTCCCACGCGCCCACGATGTCGCCACCACAGGCGGAGAAGGCGGGGCATGTGCCCGGCTCTCCCACGGTCAAGTCTGCCCAGGCGGGCGCCGGAGAGCCGCAGCCCTCGGGCCAGCTCACCGCCGCGTCCGACGAAGCGTCCATCACCGACGCATCCGACGTCGCGGCGTCGGGGCTCGCCGCGTCGGCCGTGGATCCGTCCGTGGTCGCGGCGTCCGAGACGTCCGCATCGGCGGCCGCGTCCGAGCCAGCCGCGTCCGAAGCGCCCGCGTCGAGCACGGCGGAGTCCAGAGCACTGGCGTCGCCAGCGTCCGCAGATCCGGCACCACCATCTCCACCACAACCCAAGGTCACGAGGACAGAACAAACAAGCAAAGCACGAAGCATCGAGAACCTCCCAGATGACCCCCCACGCACTTGAGTAGCCTCATCCAGGGGTGAGATTCAAGTGGCCTCGGCTAGGATCTCTCGGAACCCGAGGATCTGGCACCGAGAGGCGGACTTCATTGACCCGCGGGCGCCGCGCCGCCTAGGCTCGACGCCGATGACGGAGGCGGGAAAATCCAACGGGCTGGCGGTCCCGGCGCCGAGTGTCCTGCGCCGGCTCGACGACGGCATCTTCGCCGTGGAGCAGGCCGTGGTGACGACCTTCCTCTCGGCCATGACGGTGATGGTCTTCCTGGACGTCGTCTATCGACGCCTGGTCGCTCCCGACAGCAAGCTCGGACACCTGCTGGCGCTGATCTTTCGCGTCCACTCCGACGAGGGACGAGCGACCCTCGACCACACGGTGGCGCCCATCCTCGGCGTCGTGCTCGGCGTCAGCGCCCTCGGCTTCGGATTCTGGACGGCGGAGCGACGCGCAGGCGCAGCGAACGCCAAGCGCGCACTCCTGCGCACCATCCTCGCGAGCGCGGCGCTCGGCGGCTTGGGCTATCTGATGGTGTTGCCGAGCTTCTCCTCGCGCGCCTTCTACATATTGCTCTTCGCCCTCGGAGGCGGCAGCTACGCGGTGTCCTTGCTGCGTGCCCGCCCGCGAGGCTTCGCGCTGAAGCTCGGCGCCCTCGCAGTCACGGCGGCGCTCTTCGTGCCCTTCGCCCTGCGCTACTTCCCGCAGGGCTACACCTGGTCGAAGGAGGTCAGCCTGATGCTCCTGCTCTGGGTGGGCTTCCTGGGCGCGAGCGTGTGCGCCCACGAGGGCAAGCACATCCGCATGGAGGCGCTGGGCAAGCTCGTGCCAGCGCGTCTTCAGCGCTTCGCGCGGGCCTTCGGGTTCGCGCTCGCCGCCCTCTTCTGCGCCTTCATGGCGCTCTTGGGTTGGCAGTACACCTTCGACCCGACCTACGGCGCCTACTTCCTCGGAGGCATCTTCGAGCAGACCGGCATCCCCGACTGGCTCGCCATCGCCGCCGTGCCCGTGGCCTTCGGGCTGACGGCCCTGCGCTTCACGGCGGTCACCGTCAGCACGCTGCGCGGAGGCAGCTATGGCGCGCCCATCTCAGAAGAAGAGGAGCTGACGGGCGCGAGCCACATGGCGCTGAGCGACGTGGAGGAGCAGGCGGAGCCGCCCGAAGATGGCGAAGGCGATGACGAGGTGAGCCCATGAGTGCAGTGGCCGTCGTCAAGAAGAAGAGCCCCATCCCCTTCGCCATCGCGGCCGGCTTGGTGCTCTTGCTCCCGCTCCTGGGCAAGGGAGGCCTCCTCGCGAGCGCCATCTTGCTCTCCGCCCTGGCCGGCGCGCCGCTCTTCTTCATCATCGGCATGGTCACGGTGCTCAGCTTCATCCTCTGGGGCGGATTCCATCAGCTGAACGAGTTCTCCGTGCTGATCGAACGCATCCGCACGCTCGCCGACAACCCCACGCTGCTCGCCATCCCGCTCTTCATCATGAGCGGCGCGGTGATGAGCAAGGGGCACATCAGCCGACGCCTGATCGACTTCGCGGAGGCCCTCGTAGGTTGGGTTCCGGGCGGTCTCGCCATGAGCGGCGTGATCGCCTGCATGCTCTTCGCGGCCATCAGCGGGTCGAGCCCCGCCACGGTGATCGCCATCGGCGGCATGATGGGCCCGACGCTCTTGGCGGCGAACTACTCCGAGCGCTTCAGCCACGGCCTGCTCACCTCCGCGGGCTCCCTCGGCATCCTGATCCCGCCCTCGATCCCGATGATCATCTACCCGATCGTCAACCAGGGATCCTTCATCGAGGTGGAGCGCCTCTTCGCCTCGGGTATCGGCCCGGGCCTGGTGATCGGCTCGATCTTGATGGGCTTCTGCTTCGTGCAAGGGGTGCGCAACAAGACGCCGCGAAATCCCTTCGCGCTGAAGAAGCTCGGCATCGCTCTGCGCGACGGTTTCTGGGCCTTGATGTTCCCGGCCCTGGTGCTCGGCGGCATCTACCTCGGCTTCTTCAACGCCGTGGAGGCCGCGGCCATCAGCGTGGTCTACGCCGTGGTGGTCGAGGTCTTCATCCACGGCGCCATTCGCATCCGCGAGCTTCCGAAGATCTTCCAGGAGACGGGCGTCTTCCTCGGATCGCTCTTGGTGATCATGGTCGCGGCCCTGGCCTTCAGCGAGTTCCTCGAAGGACAGGGCATCCCGCAGGCGATGGTCGAGTGGATCCGCTCCATGAACCTGAGCCAGTGGCAGTTCTTGATTGCGCTGAACGTGTTGCTGCTCGTCGTAGGCATGGCCATGGACATCCTCAGCGCCATGTTCGTCTTCGTGCCCCTGCTCGCGCCGGTGGCGACGGCCATGGGCGTCAGCCCGATTCACTTCGGCATCATCTTCATCGTCAACCTCGAGATCGGCTACCTCACGCCTCCCGTGGGCCTGAACCTCTTCGTCGCCAGCGCGCTCTTCGAGAAGCCCATCGGGCATATGATCCGCTCGGTCATGCCCTTCATCGCCCTGATGCTGGTGGGCCTCGGGCTCGTGACCTACGTACCCGCGATCTCCATCGGGCTCGGCGACGTGATCATCGACAGCCTCTCGGGTGCGCCCGCGCGACCCACACCGACGCCCTCCTCGGGACCCGGCATGCCCCTGTCGGACGAGCCAGACGAAGCCACGCCTGCCGGCGGTGACGGCCACGTGCAGAGCCTCGAGGAGATGATGCGAGAGCTGGAGGGCACGGGCACGGACGGTGAGGCTGGCGACGGCACGGGCGCGGCGCCTTCGAGCGCGGACGACGGCCACGTGCAGAGCCTCGAGGAGATGATGCGCGAGGCTCAGGAGGCCGCGCCCTGACTCCACTGGGCCATTGCCCAGAGCCACGAGCTTACGTAGGTTGGGTCTCGTGCAAGAGCCTCCGAGTTTCGACGACGCCACCGTCACCACCCTGCCACCCTTCGTCGAGGTCGAGCTGGTCTACGAGACCGGTCGCCCGGGCATGGACCTGTCACCTTGGCGCTCCTTCGAGGTGTGGACGCGCAATCGCATCTACTCGACCAATTGGTCGATGGTCTGCATCGAGGTGCGCGACCGCAAGACGGGACAGGTGGTGCCAGACCACACCTTCCTGGGCGCCAAGCTCTCGGGCGGGCAGACGCGCGAGGAGCACGCCATCGAGGTCACCTACCCCTGCCCACGTCCGGGCTGCGAGGCGGTCTTCGAGCACGCCAAGCGCCGCGGCTTCATGACCACGAGCACGGTGGTGCGCGTCGTCTTGCGCTTGCGCGTGCTGACCGTGCCCCACGAACAGCTCGATCCCACCTGGGATGAGCTGACGAATCCGAGCAAGAAGAGCACGGTCGCAGGCAACTCGTTCTAGGAGAGAGCCCTTCGGACTCCGGGCTACGCCGTGTGGATCATCAACTGCGTGCCGTCGAACTCCCAGGAATACTGCCGCAGCCCGGTGAGCGCGGGGCCCCGGCGCAGGCTGCCGTCGAGTCCGAAGAGCGAGCCGTGGCAGTAGCAGGGCAGGTCGTGGGTGGAGGCACGGTAGTCCACGTCGCAGCGCGCGTGGGGGCAGATGGAGGAGACGACGGCGAAGGCGTCGGCGCCGGCGTCCGCGGTGCGCACGATCATCAGGCGATCGAAGCCCGCGTCCACGATGCCCCAGCCGTCGACGGCCTGAAGCACGGCGTTACCCGGATCGCTGATGTCGAGGCAGACGTCCGTGTCCGCGCAGGCCGAGCCCGCGTCCATCACGGGTGAGTCGCCGTCTGGCGCGGCGTCCACCGGGCCGAGCCCCGCGTCCCCACTTCGGGTCCCGGAGCTCTGACAGCCCACGAGCGCTCCCATGGAGCTCACGCTGAGCACACCGAGACCGAGCCCCTGCATGGCGCGTCGACGCGAGCAAGCAGGAGCCTGCTCTTCGGAGTTCAATGTATCGAGATGGACATGGTCCTCGCTCTTTGTAGTCGTCATAATCATATACCTGTTCGTTGGTTGCAAAACCCCCGGCAGATCCCATCCCGTCGAACGAACACCCGTGAGGGTGATCTATTCCCCGACGGATTGAGCCTCGAAATGATTGTCGTCAAGCGAATTCCGGCCGACCATCGAATGAAATCTCGTCGACGCACAGCACCACGCTGACGTTACCAAGACGGGCCATGTCCGCCCTGCGTACAGCTGTACGCTCGAGGGACATGCCGTTTGATTGGCGTCTCCGAAAGCGCCCCCACCAGGGAACGCTGACGTTGGCACAGAGAATGCTCAGCACGCGGTCATGCGCAACAACGCAAGCACCCTTCTCGTCCTCATTGGGCTCTGTATTTCGTCGAGCGCCTGCGGTGGAACAGGCACGAGGGTCGGTCCTGACGCAGGGTCGAGCGTGACGGACTCCGGCACGACCGACTCCGGCACGACGCTCGCACCTCCGGACTCGGGGACGAGCACAGGACCGGGCGGCTCGTTGCCCGACGGATCGGGAGACTGCGTAGGAGACCCCGTGTCCCTGCTAGGGGTCTCCCTGGACCGCTGGAGCTACGGCAACCTGGGCACTGCCTACATGCGTCCTGGAGGCGATTGCATGGACTGTCACGCACGCAACGGCGGACCGCGCTTCACGGTGGCGGGCAGCGTGATGGACGCCTGGCACGAGCCGGACGACTGCTTCGGCATGCAAGGCGTCACGGTGGAGATCACGGGCGCCGATGGCGTCGTGACGCGCATGACGACCAACGAGACGGGCAACTTCTACAGCTCCGACTCCATCGCCGTGCCCTACAAGGCGAAGCTCACAGGCGCGGACGGCTCCGTGCGCGAGATGCTCGCTCCGCAGACGGACCTCGACTGCATGAGCTGCCACACCCAAGGGGGCGCGAATGGTGCTCCTGGCCGAATCGGTCACCCGTGAATAGATCACCAAGATGGAAAGGTCGAACGATGACGAATCTCTGTACAGCTACTGGTTTTCTCACCGGCGCGCTGCTGCTCGCGGCGTGCAGCGGGGGTGGTCCTGGCGTCGCGGGCCCTGCGCTCAACACGGACGCGGGTGAATTCGGTGACGCGGGCGCTACGTCCGCGACGCCAACGCCGGACGAGTTCGGTTGCTACGGCACGGGCTCACGCTGGACCCGGGGCAACCGCGAGTCGCCCTTCATGCATCCTGGGGGCGACTGCATCGACTGCCACGAGGCCATGCGCGAAGGCCCGCGCTACGCCTCCGCGGGCTCGGTGAATAACTACTGGGACGAGCGCCTCGACTGCGCGGGCACCGCGGGCATCACGGTCGAGCTGACGGGAGCCGACGGAACCGTAGTCACCGCGACCACCAACGGCGCCGGCAACTTCTGGTTCCGCAGCACCGTGATGACACCCTACACGGCGCGCTTGATCGGTCCGGACGGATCCGTGCGCCAGATGTTCACGCCCCAGACCGACCTCGACTGCATGCATTGCCACACGGAGATGGGCGTCAACGGAGCGCCCGGGCGGATCGTCGCGCCCTGACCTCGAGCGCTGAGCCAAGGACGGCCTCGCCCGCGAGCGCGCGGAAAACATCGGATCGAATTCGCGCGCGGATGTACTAGAGTCCGCCTCCCATGTCCTACACCGTCCTCGCGAGGAAGTACCGACCGCAGAGCTTCGAGGCTCTGGTCGGCCAAGAACACGTCGCCCGTACCCTCGGAAACGCGATCGCGCAGGATCGGGTCGCCCACGCTTTCCTGTTCACGGGCGTGCGCGGTGTGGGCAAGACCTCAGCGGCGCGCCTGCTCGCAAAGGCGCTGAACTGCGAGCAGGGGCCGACGGCGACCCCCTGCAACGAGTGCGCGATCTGCCGGGAGATCACGGCGGGCGTCGACACGGACGTGCAGGAGGTGGACGGCGCCTCCAACAACAGCGTCGATGACGTGCGCCGGCTGCAGGAGTCTCTGCCCTATCGCCCCACGCGCGACCGCTTCAAGGTGGTGATCGTCGACGAGGTGCACATGCTCTCGACGGGCGCCTTCAACGCCTTCCTCAAGACCCTCGAGGAGCCGCCGTCGCATGTGAAGTTCATCTTCGCGACCACCGAGAGCCACAAGGTCCCGATCACGATCCGCTCGCGCTGTCAGCGCTACGACTTTCGACTGATCCCCGAGCGCGTGATCGCCAAGCGCGTGTCCGAGATCCTCGAGCTCGAGAAGATCACCAGCGACGCACAGGCCATCTCCATCGTCGCGCGCGAGGCGGCGGGATCCATGCGTGATGCGCTCACACTGCTGGATCAGCTGGTCGCCCTCGGCGGAGAGCGCCTCGAGGGCGCGGAGGTCACGCAGGCGCTGGGCATCGCCGCCCGCGGAGCCGTGCACGACGCGGCGCGCGCCGTCTTGCTCGGTGACGGCAAGTCGACGCTGGAGGCCGTGGCCGCCCTCGCGGAGCAGGGCGTCGACATGCTGCATTTTTCGCGACAGCTGCTCGAGCTCTTGCGCGACTACGTGGTGATCGACGTCGCGGGCGCCGACACCTCCCTGGTGTCGCTGGTCGAAGAGGAGCGAGCGCGAGCTCTCGAGCTGACGGAGCAGGTAGAGACGCTGGAGCTCGAGCGCGCCTTCGCCGCTGTGGGGCGTATCGTGGACGAGGTCGCGCGGGCGTCGTCGCCACGCACCTCCCTGGAAATGGGCCTGCTGCGGGTGGCCACGCGCCCCCACCTGCTACCCCTCGCCGAGCTACTCGAGAGACTCGACGCGCTCGAGAAGAGACTCGGCTCGGCTCCCCATCCGCCCGCCGGAGGAGGCCGCGATCGCCACCCGAAGGCCGCTCCCAAGGATCGTGGCCCGCGCGACGATGGCCCACGCGACGATGGCCCGCGCGGTGGTGGCGCCAAGGCCCCACGCGCCAAGGCCATGACCGCCGCCGAGAGCGTGGCCGAGATGGCACGTCAAGCCCAAGCCGAAAGCGGGAGCGACGGTCCACACCGCGCCATGGGCGACGCCCCGAGCTCGACGACGACTGACGACGCGAGCGCACCTGCCGAGGCGACGAGCGCGCCGGTCACGACGCCTGACGACGCACAGACGAGCGCGCCGGTCACGACGCCTGACGACGCGAAGACCAACGCCGTGGCCCTGACCCGACGGCCGGCGTTGCAGGAGTGGGAGCGCATGCTCCGCGAGCTGCGGGGCGACAACGCCCTCTTGGCGGCCGTGCTCGAACACGCCGTCCCACGGGTCGTCACCGCCGAGCGCATCGTCATCGCCTACGACGACGGCGGAAAGGGCGAATTCTACCGCGCCCAGGCCACCAGCTCGGAGGCCACCACGGCGTTGGTGAACTTGGCGGAGCGGATGCTCGGCGGGCGCCCCGAGATCGAGGTGCGACTCGAGGCCGGCGCCAAGCACGCGAAGACCACCGTGGCGGCGGTCACGGAGCACCGCCGCGTCGCAGAGAGCGAGTCCCGGCGACGCGCTGCGCTCTCCCACCCCAAGGTGCTCGAGGCCCTCGAGGTCTTTCCCGAGGCCGCGGGGTCGCTTGACGTAAGACTGAAGAGGCCCGCGTGAGGCGGACCCAAGAGCGATCGGCGCGCAGGGCGCGCGAGGAGCGAGCATGAAGTTTCGTGGCGGAATGGGCGAGCTGATGCGTCAGGCGAGTCGTATGCAGCGCCGAATCGAGCAGCGGCGCGAGGAGTTGAAGGCCGAGGAATTCGAGGCGGGCGCGGGCAACGACCGCGTCAAGGCCAAGGTCAACGGCGCCGCAGAGCTCATCAGCGTGATGATCGATCCCGAGCTGATCGCCTCCGAGGGCATGGAGATGACACAAGATCTAGTGGTCGCCGCCTGCAACGCGGCGCTCGAGCAAGCGCGGACGCACGTGGACGCGGAGATCGAGAAGGTCTCGGGCGGTCTGAAGATCCCTGGCGTCGGCTGATCGATTGGCGCCTGATCCGCTAGAGGAGTTGGTCTCTCTGCTCGCGCGTCTGCCAGGTATCGGTGAGCGCACGGCGACGCGTCTAGCGTTTCATGTGCTCGCGGCGGACCCCGAGTACGCGCGGTCCTTGGGCAAGTCCGTGGGCGAGATCCACAGCCGAATCCGTCGCTGCGAGGTCTGTGGCAACTATGGCGCGGAGGCGCGCTGCGGCATCTGCCTCGATCCAAGGCGCGACGGATCCCTCGTGTGCTGCGTCGCCCGTGTGCCCGATCTGCGGGCGGTGGAACAGAGCGGGAGCTTTCGAGGGCGCTACCACGTGCTCCACGGCCTGCTCGCGCCCCTCGAGGATGTGGGCCCTCGGGAGCTGCCCCTCGACTCCTTGACGGCTCGAGTGCAGCAGGAAGGCATCATCGAGGTCATCGTGGCGACTCCGCTCAACGTGGAAGGCGAGGCGACGGCGCTCTACGTCGCCCAGACACTGTCACCCTTGGGGGTGAAAGTTTCGCGCATCGCCAGCGGTGTGCCCCACGGCGGAGAGCTCGAATTCACCGACCGTGTGACCCTCGGGCGGGCGCTCGCGGGGCGGCGCAGCTTGGACGAGCGACACTGACTCCCCGCCGCTCGTTCAGTAAGGATGCGAGAGGGTGAGGTAGAAGGACGGCGAGTAGCGCTCGAGGGCGCTGGTACCGACGTCGAAGCGCAGGACGAAGCTGCTGCCCCAATGGGCGCCGACTCCACCTCCGAAGCCGAGCAGGACGCGCTCGGGATCGCCGCCGAAATCGCGGTAGCCGACGCCCACGTAGCCGGCGTCGACGAACGCCAAGACCATGAGCGAGAACTTCTTCGGGTCACCGAAGAGCGTCGCGCGAAGCTCTGTCTGTCCGATGACCTTGATGCGCCCGATGTAGCGGCGAGCCCGAATCCCGCGCCCCATGTACTGTCCTCCATAGGCGATCTCGGACCAAAAGCCGCCGACGGATCCGAGGACCGCCGTGGGTGGTGAGCCCACGAGCAGATCCGCCACCAAGCGCGTGGCCCACACGTAGCGACGCCCGCGGTCGAGGGAGAGATAGAAGGCGCCGCCGAGGGTCACGCCCGCGTAGTCCCATGCGCTGCCGACGAAGGACGCCGCGCCGCGGAAGCTCGCGTCGAGCACGTATCCGCTCGAGGGTCGACGCTCGTCGTCGCGTCGGTCGAGCAACACGCCGAGCTGCAACTCGGAGCGCAATCCCTCTTCACCACCGGGGTAATCCTGTGCATAGAGGCTGCCCGCGAAGGGTCCGCTTTGGCGAAAGAAGCTCGGGATCTCGTAGGCCAGATGCCAGCCGACGCGCAACTCTACGCCGCCGGGACGCGGCAGATAGCGTAGGCCGGCGAAGAGCTCCGGCCGAGTGACCCGGAGGCGATAGTAACGGCGGACGAAGCGGCGAAAGTCGGGCGTGTCGACCATCAGACCCGCGTCCGATGCGGCGGCGCGGGCGACGTCCCGGGAGCAGCTCACCTGATCGCCTAGACCACAATAGTTGCTAACGGTCGTGGCCACGAATCGACCGACGATGGACAAACGCAAGGGTCGGTCGAAGAGGCCGATGTGCTCGTAGCGGATCTCGTCGTAGATCACCCGCTTGGTGGTGACGGAAGAGACGATCTGCAGCCGGTCGCGGTAGGGCTCACGTCCGTCTTCGTTCCAGACGAAGCCGGCGAGCAGGACGCCCGCGAGTCCGACGTCAGAGCTGTAGCCGACCAAGGGCAGAGCGAACCACTCGAAGGGCTCCGGCTCCTCCGCGCGCCCGAAGCTGCCCTCGTCGCCCGAGGCGTCTGGCGACTCGCTCGACGCGGACGCGTGGTGGTCAGGCTGGGCCCGAGCGCCAGACGTGACGAGGCCGAGGGCGACGAGGAGCAACGCGATCGAAGCGCGTGGGGCGACGGATGCGACACGCATGGGCCGGCGGACGATAGCGCCTCAGCGAATCTGGGTCGACGAAGGCAGCCGGACGCGATACTCCTGCGCTGGCCTCGCAGCGTCCGTCCGACGCCGCAGGCGAGAAGCCAGAGCCGGAGCAGCAGAGGATGAGCAAGGGGCAGGGTCGAGCCAGACGCTTCGCGGACGCGGCGCTCGCGGCGTTGGTGCTGCTGATCGTGGCCATGATGATCGTGCCCCTGCCCACGGGGCTGCTCGACATCCTGATCGCGAGCAACATCTCGCTCGCGGTTTTGATGCTGCTGACGGCCATCTACATCTCGGGCGGGCTCTCCTTCACCGCCTTCCCCACCGTGCTGCTCATCACCACGCTCTATCGGCTGGCTCTGAACGTCTCCTCCACGCGCTTGATCCTGCTGCAGGCGGACGCGGGAAACGTGATCTACGCCTTCGGCAACTTCGTCGTGCGAGGCAACTACGTGGTCGGCGGCGTGGTCTTCCTGATCCTGACGCTGATCCAATTCCTCGTGATCGCCAAGGGCTCAGAGCGAGTCGCCGAGGTGGGCGCACGCTTCACCCTCGACGCCATGCCCGGCAAGCAGATGAGCATCGACGCCGAGCTCAGAGCGGGCTCCTTCAGTCAGGAGGAGGCGCGAAAGAAGCGCTCGGATCTCCAGCGGGAGAGCCAGTTCTATGGCGCCATGGACGGCGCCATGAAGTTCGTGAAGGGCGACGCCATCGCGGGCATCGTGATCACCATCGTGAACATCCTGGGCGGGCTCGCCATCGGCGTCGGTCAGCGCGGCATGAGCGCCCTCGACGCGCTTCAGACCTACGGCCTGTTGACCATCGGCGACGGCCTCGTGTCGCAGATTCCCTCCCTGCTGATCTCCACCGCCGCCGGCCTGGTGGTCACGCGCGTCGCCTCGGAAGACGAGAACGGCTCTCTGGGCGGAGACGTGGCCAAGCAGATCTTCGGCGACCGACGCTCTCTGGCCATCGCAGCGGTCTTCTTGCTCGCCTTGGCCGTGGTGCCGGGGCTGCCCGCCTTGCCCTTCTTGGTGCTCTCGACGACCTTCGGCGTGCTCGCCTATCGACTCGGAGGCGAGAAGCAGACCGCGGAGACCGCCGTGGCGGTGGTGGCCAAGCAGGAGGCGGCGAGGGAGACCCAAGCGCGCAAGGCCATGGTGCCGCTGATGGTCCCCGTGGCCCTCGACCTCGGCGACGACCTGGCGGACGCGATGCTCGATGACGCGGGAGGCGGGACCCTGCTCGAGGACGAGATCCCGCGCCTGCGCGACCGCCTCTTCCTGGATCTGGGCGTGGCCCTGCCGGGCGTGCGCGCGCGACGCAGCCCGGAGCTCGGGCCCGAAGAGTACGTGCTCACGCTCAAGGAGGTGCCCGTCGGTCAGGGCGAGGCGCGGGCCCAACGATTGCTCGCCTTGGCCACACCGAGCGAGATCGAGAGCCTCGGCCTGGAGGCGGAGCCTGCTGAAGATCCCGAGACCCTGGCGCCCGCCGCCTGGGTGCAGATGGAGGTGGCTGAGGAACTCGAGGCCGCGGGCATCCCGACCCTGAATGCCGCCGCCGTGGTCACACAGCACCTCGGGCGCATGGTCGAGCGGCGCGCCCACGAGTTCGTGGGACTGCAGGAGGTGCAGTCCATGCTCGACCAGCTCGAGCGCGCCTACCCGGCCCTGGTGCGCAACGTGGTGCCCAAACCTGTGGCGCTGCCTCTGCTCACGGACGTACTGCGCCGGCTGGCCGAGGAGGGCGTGAGCATCCGGCCCCTGCGCGAGATCCTCGAGGCTCTGGCCACCTACGCGCCGGGCGAGCGCGACCCCATCGCCCTCACGGAGCTGGTGCGCGCATCCCTGAAGCGCCAGGTGACCTACCGCTACGCCCGCGACGGCGTGCTACCCGTGTACCTGCTCGACCCCGCCATCGAAGAGGCCATCCGCGACTCGATCCAGCGGACCGCCACGGGCAGCTACATCGCCATGCCACCAGACATGGCGCGCGACGTCGTGGAGGCCGTGAGGCGCGAGACGGGTGAGGGCGGTGAGGGCGAGACCGTGTGCCTGCTGACCCAAGCGGACGTGCGTCGCTTCACTCGACGCCTGCTCGAGGTGGAGCTGCCAGGCCTGGTCGTGCTGAGCTACCAAGAGCTGGCTCCCGAGGTGACGGTGCAACCCCTGGCGCGCATCTCCCTATGAGGCGCGGACTCCCGAGCGTGAACTCTGGTTCACACCGACCTGCAAGGAGTCTCCGTGAACCGAGTTTCACGATCCCCGTGGGAATGCGCACGAACGAGCGCTGGCGCGCAGACGCTTCCAGAGTATCCTCAATGATCTCAGTCGGCAGGACCGCTCGAAGTGGGTTGGCACTGGCGTTGCTTACAGACATGATCAACTTCCTACCGAGGCTCCCATGACTCGCCTGACCCGACTCGCGCTCGTACTCCCCTTCGCCGCTCTCTTCGCCCTCCCGCAGATGGCTCGGGCCCAATGCGCCGAGGGAGACATCTTCTGCGCCTCTGCCTCCATCTCCATCGGAGGCGGGCAGCCGGCTCCCCCTCCGGTCCCGAACGCGCGGGTCATCGTCACGACCCGACCGGCGCCCCCGGTCGCGAACCAGCAGGTCATCATCACGACCCAGCCCGCGCCTCCGCCCCGGGTGATCATTCAAGCCGCGCCGCCTCCCCCGCCTCCGCCGCCCGTAGTGGTGATTCGCGCCGCACCGCCTCCCCCGCCGCGCACCGTAATCGTGGTGCGCACGAATCAGCCTCCGCCCCAACAGGTGATCGTGGAGCCGCTGCTCATCTCCACGGAGCAGCGCATCGGTGTGCACGGCCACATCGGCGCCATGGTCGGCCCGGACGTTCAGATGGGCGGCTTCACCGGCGCCCTCCGGCTTCGCCCCACCCCTCACCTCGCCTTCGACCTCGGCCTCGGCGTGTACGCGGGTCAGGACTACAACGGCCGTGACCGCATCGAGGTGCCCGTAACCGTGGACGCGCTGTTCTTCGTAAACCCGCTGCATCGCATGCAGTTCTATCTGCTGGCCGGCGTCGGCGTCTCGCGAGCTCGCACCCAAGGCTTCGGTGGCTTCGGCGGCGGCTACAGCTCCCGCAGCTACACACACATCGGCGGAGAACTCGGGCTCGGCCTCGAGTGGCGCCTGAACCCGCACTTCGCCCTCACCTCCGACATCCGCACCTTCCTGCGGACTCGCGTGGACAGCAACCCGGAACCCGAGTTCGTGAACTCGTCGGGCGAGACGACCAACGTCAGCACGGGCGCGCTCCTGACCTTCGGCGGGACGATCTACTTCTAGGGCGCTGGCTACTTCTAGGGCGCTGGCTACTTCCGGCGCCGGGGCTCAGCCGAAGAGTTTCTTGAAGAAGCCGCCCTCTTTCTTCTCCGGGTCGTCGTCGTCGTGAGGCTCTGCGTCACCGACCTCGGCGACCGCGGCCGCATCGGCGAGCACGCTGTCCTCGTCGACGCTGAGTTCGATCTCTTCGAGCCCCACGTCCTCGATCTCCCCGTCGTCGATCAGCAGGTCGAAGTCATCGTCCACATCGAGGGTCTCCACAACCGCCGGTGGGCGTTCGCTTTGGATGGCCGCGAGGTCATCCGCCGTGAAAAGCCCCGTGGCTTCGCCATCCTCTTCCTCGAAGCCGAACGCCTCGACCTCTTCGTCGACGATGGAATCGAGCTCGAGCTCGAGGCTCTCCTCGCCCACATCGCTCATCTCTCCGAAGAGGTCATCCGCGTCTAGACCCACGGCCGGAGGCTCGGTGGCGACGGCGATCGCGGGCGCAGGTTCGCTCGGCACGGGCGGAGGCGGTAGCGCAGACGCGGGCCGAGGCGCGGGTTCGCTCGGCACGGGCGGAGGCGGTAGCGCAGACGCGGGCCGGGGCGCGGGTTCGCTCGGTATGGGCGGAGGCGGTAACGCAGATGCAGGCCGAGGCGCGGGTTCGCTCGGCACGGGCGGGGGCGGTAGCGCAGACGCGGGTGGCGGAGCGGCCAGCTCTTCGCTCGGCAGCTCGAGGTCGTCGAGGGAGAGTTCATCCGTGGAGCGTCCAGGCTCCTGCTCTGCGAGGGGAAGCTCCGAATGTGAACTCGGCGCGGGCGATGGTGGCAGCGCGAGCCCCTCTGCCAGCGACGACAGGGCGGCGTCGATCTCCTCCAGGCTCGTGGATCGCTGCTCGAGCAGACGGGAGACGACAGCGCGAGCGGCCTCTTCGTCGACGCCCAGAGCGTCGAGTTGGGCGTCGAGTTGCTCGAGGCGTTCAGCAGAGGCCGGCATGTGTGCGAGAGTGACCCAAAGGCCACCCTGTGGGCAAGTGAATGCGCGCGACGCGCTCGGGCGAGCGGGGGATCTCAGCGCGCGTGAGCGAGCCAGCGTTCGATGGAGGCGATGCGGTCTTGTCCCCACAGGGCGACCCCGCCCAGGCGCATGCTCGGGACACCCCAGAGGCCCAGCTCGTAGAGTGCGTCACGATTGTCCCGGGCCGCGTCGCGAAAGCTCTCGTCCTCGAGCGCGGACATCGCCTCGTCCGGGTCGAGCCCGGCGGCCTCGGCCAGCTCTCGCAGCACCGAGTCTCGCGTGAGGTCCTTGGCCTGAGACCAGATCCCGCGAGACAGCTCGAGCAGAAACACCAGGCCCTTGCCGCGACGCTCCGCCAGATGGTGAACGGCGAGCGCGCGCTCCACGCCCGCACCCAAGGGATCGCAGACTCGACCGAAGGGCAGGCCGTGCCGCGCCGCCTCGCGCGCCGCGTCCTTGGCGATGTAGAGGATCTTCGTCTTCGGCACGGCCAGGCCTCGCGTCACCATGGGCAACACGGGACGCACCCGAAGGCGCAGGGGATGGGACTCGGCCAAGGCGGCGAGCCTGTGTAGAGCCAGATAGGAGTAGGGACTCCGAACGGAGAAGAAGAGCTCGAGGGAGATCCGCCCGTCCGCGTCGCGGGGAAGCTCCGGCGTGGGCGGGGCCGCGGAGGACGCGAGCGACGCCTCGAGCTCGACTCCCTCTTCGCGCAAGCGCTGCTCGAGGTGCGGCAGACGGTCCACGCCCCAATACCACTCGCCTCCGTAGTGGAGCATCCCGCCCTGATAGTGCCCGGCGGATCGCAGGCGCACGTAGTTGGCCTCGAGCATGGGTCCGACGCGCTGCCCCGGCACCGCCCCGAGCTCCCTCGACGCGCTGCGCAGCGCGCTCCCGTCACCCGCAAAGAGCGCGCTGCCCAGACGCACGGCGGCCTCGAGTTGCGCGCGCCCGGGACGCTCGAGCAGCAGGGACGCGTTGACGGAGCGCACGCGCGACGGCTCGGGCGCAGGCGTACCCACAGCGAAGTCGAGACCCTGCTCGGCGGCCACATGAGCCGCGTCACGCAAGGCCCAGCTCTCCCGCAGGATGGGCTCGGGATCGGCGTCCGCCGCGGGTTCGGGGACGATCACCAGTGAGATCTCCACGGGCCAGCTGTCGAGGCGTTTCATCAGCGCCTGCGCCAAGAGCTGACTGTGTGGGTCGTCGACGCGATGGAAGAAGGTGAGCCTGCGCGGCCGACGGCTCAGGAAACGACCGGCCCGATGCAGACGTCGCCGGGTACCCGTCCCGGGCTCGCCCAACCAAGCCGCGATCGCCGCGCCGCGCACCCGAGGAACCAAAGTCATGTCCCAGGCTAGCCCCCATCGGGTCGACTCTGCAAAGGCCCCGGCGCCGGTGATTCGCGCGGCTATCGTTTTCGGAAGCGGGCGAGCAGCGGGATCGAGGCGAGCATCGCGAGGATCGCGAAGAGCAGAGTCGCCGCGATCTTCCACCAGCCTCCTCCGTGATGACCGGCGGACGCGTCCCCGAGGGCGGGCGCGCCGTCGGAGCGAAGAGGTGTGACCCTCCCGGCGCCGGCCTGCAGGCTGCCTCGCCGAGTCGCCTCGGGATCGCGATCGACCGGCTCACTCGGCGCCTGCTCTGGCGTCGGCGCAGAGGACATCGTGGACGACGCTCCGGGATCCGCCGACGAACCCGCGGAGCCTGCGCCCGAACCCGCGGAGCCTGCGCCCGCCTTGGAAGCGGCAGCGCTCCCGTTGCGATCGAGCGCGGTGATGCCGCCGCGCGCCTCCTCGACCTGCTGCCCCACGCTCGCCCCGAAGAAGCGCCAGGTGACGATGCCCACCACCACCACGAGCACCAAGATCAGGATGTACTCCACCGTGGAGAGCCCGCGCTCGTCGCGGCAGAGCAGGTGGAGCGTGGGACGACTCATGAGAGCACCTCGCGCAGCAGGTCGAAGCCATCCACGCCCACGCCGGCGGCCCGCAATGGCTCGAGCAGCGCGCGCTCGGTGCGCTCGAAGAAGGCGTCGGTCATCGCCTCTTCTAACCCATGATCCACGTACAGCTGCCGCACGCGATGGATGAAGTGCATCCTGTCCACGCGCACGGCACGCACCAGAGGCGCCAGGCGCGCGGCCAGCGCCGCGGGATCCATGGGCAGCAGCGGTTGGATCACGGCGAAGGTCGAGAGCCCCGCGCGCCTCAGCGCCTCCAGAGCAGCGAAGCGCTCGTCGATGGGATCTCCCCCCGGCTCGAAGATGGCGCGCATGCGATCGTCGTCGCTCGGGATGGACACCCCGACGGCCGCGTGTTCGAAGCGCGCGAGCAGCTCCGCATCCTCCATGACGCGAGCGGCGCGGGTGAGGATCACAGGAGAGAAGCCCGCGGGGAGCAACACCTCGAGACATTGGCGCGTGATGCGGTAGCGGCGCTCGGGGCCTTGGTAGGGATCCGTCAGGATGGGGCTGAAGCGCACGGGCCCGGGCGGGAAACGCCTCACCTCTTGGGCCAGGATCTCGGCGGCGTTCACCTTCACGTCGACGTAGCTCCCCCAGGGCATGGAGGGCAGGCCGACGAGTTCGCGGGAGAAGTCGGCGCGATCCGCCACGTAGCAGAAGTCGCAGCCGATCATGCAGCCCACGTAGGGGTTGATGTAGTACTGCCCGGCGCCCTCGGGGATCAGCACGCGGCTGACCTGCAGCTCCCGCAGCTCGGCGCGGCGGCTGGTCGCTTGGCGGGTCACGCGGGGCAGCGCGCCCTCGCGCCTGGCGATCACCTTCACCACCTGCTGCGCCAAGCGACGCTCCATGGGGCTGAGTTCACTCTGGGCGGAGAGCACGCGCCGCACGTGAACGTTGAAGCGTGAGGTGCGCGCCCAGGCCTCCTGCTCCGGGTCCAGGCGCTCGAGCTCGAAGAGCAAGATGGAGTCGTCGTGGCGCAGCGTCAGGCACAGGCCCTGCTCCGCGTCCCAGCTCACCACCTCCCAGCGCGCGGAGTCGGGGCGACCCTCGATCAGCGGCGCGAAGAGCGAGTACGCGAGATCCTCCACGTCGCGCCCGAGCGGCGCCTGCATCGCACACCCGTCTGTGGCCGTGTCCACCATGGGCGCAGTGTACCCCAGACGGAGTCGCGACCGGGCTCAGCCGAGCTGCCTGCTGGCGAGCACGCGCTCCACCGTGTGCACGATGGCCACGGTCTTGGGGTCGAGCTCCACGTTGATGCGCGCGCCGAGGGGCTTGTCGCCCAGACGCGTCAAGCGCAGCGTCTCGGGGATCAAGAAGACGTCGAAGCTGTCTTCGCCCAGCTCGGCGCCCACCGTGAAGCTCGAGCCGTCGAGGGCGATGAAGCCCTTGGGCAAGATGAAGCGCATCCAGTCCTTCAGAACCTGCACACGTAGGCGCACCTCGTGACCTTCCACAACGCGCTCGATCAGCCTGCCCGTGCCCGTGACGTGACCCGAGACTTCGTGACCACCTAGCTCGTCTCCGAAGCGGGCGCTGCGCTCGACGCTGACCTCGAGACCGACCTCGAGCTCCCCGAGGCTGGTCTTGTCGAGCGTCTCTTGGATGGCGTCGAAGTGGGCGACGCCGTCGGCGAAGCGCGTCACGGTCTGACACACGCCCTCGATGGACACGCTCGCGCCGGGCGAGAGGTCCGCGCCGTAGTCGCCGAGTGTCACGGCGAAGCGCAAGAGCCCCGGCTCACGCGAGACCTCGACCACCGGAAAGAGCCCACGAGTGATGCCGCTGAACATGAGCCGCAGCATGCCCAATCCGCGACGCTCACGCCACATGCATGGGACCGCTCACACGGGGACGGCCAAGAGGGTCGAGCCTTCGAGGCGCTCCGCCAGGTCGCGCTTCTCGCGCTCGGTCACGCCGTAGTCACCGATCATGAAGAGGTGGCCGCGCAGATCGTGGCGCTCGTGGAAGGCCACCAGCGCGTCCATGGCGGCCTGCAGCATCGGTCCGTCCGGCGAGGGGTTGGGCACGAGCACCAGGAAGGTCTCCACGTCGGGCGTGACCAGCTGGGTCAGCTCGGTGAAGATGCGCACGGCGTTGTTCGGCAGACCCGCCGGCCGCATGCTGTCCTGAGCGACTCGATACACGCGCTCGGCCGTGACCACCGAGGTCATGTGAAACACGACCAGGCGCTCGAATTTGCGCGAGCGCTTCGCACCGAAGCTGCGCGCCTTCTGCATGGCACGGCGGATCAAGCGGCCGATGCGCGCGCCTCCCACCGCCACCACCATGGTGTCGTCGCCGGTCTCGAGTTCGGCCTCCTCGACCGTCTCGACCACGCGCTGAAAGTAGTTGTGCGCCGTGCGGATCAGCGGGCGATGGTTGTACGCGAGCAGCACGAGACCCACGCCGATGCCCATGCTCACGAGCAGCCCCTCGAGGGCGCCGATCTGCTCTGCGTACTGATCGTAGAGGCCGAGCAAGGCCATGCTGAGGAAGGCGAGACCGATGACCGCGGAGATGGGCATGCTCACGCCACCGAAGTTGAAGTTCGGCTTGGCCAAGTAGACGCGCCTGTCGCTGGCCTTGAACTTGCGCAGCAGGATGAACGCCAAGACGCCCGAGAACATCACCATGCCAAAGCTCGCGCCATACCAGCGCTCGAGCACGGAGGTCTCGGCGCCGGCCTGTCCGCAGAGCAGCAGGATGGCGATCAGCATCATCCAATGCACCCGCTCGTAGGAGCCGCGCTCGTTGGTCGCGAGCACGAAGCGTGGCAGCAGGTTGTCGCGCGCCATGGTCACCCACAGACCGCGCGCGCCGGCGAAGCCCGTGTTGGTGGCGGCGATCAACATCAGCGCCGCGTTCGAGACGATCACGATCTTCCAAATACGGCCGAGCCAGGGCAGGCCGCTGACGCCCGTGAAGGCCGTCTGTCCGAGGGTCGCGAGCAGATACCCGGACTCGCCCACGAGCTGCTCCGGCTCGAGCACGAGGAAGAGCAAGATCGCCGTGGAGCCGCCCACGAGCAGCAGGATGCTGAGCATCCAGCGGTAGATGCGCCGGACGGCGTGGCGAGGATCCGCCAGCTCCTCGGGGATGTTCATCACCGACTCCACACCCGACGCGCCGAGGATCGACGAGCCCAGAGCGGCCGGGATCAGCGCGAAACCGAGGGTCGCGAAGCCGGGCAGATGGCTGGTGTGATGTCCCGGCTCGGGCGCGGGCGGAGGCGGGAGATCCACGCCGTTCATGAAGTGCTCGAGGTGAGCGCCGTGCAGGAAGAGGTAGACGATGCCGGCGAGGATGGTCAGCGCCATGACCACCATGTTGACCAAGAAGATCGTCTTGCTGACCTTCACGCTCTCGCTGAGCCCGTAGTTGTTCAGCCGAAAGAGCAGCACCAAGGGCGCGAGCATGACGACCACGTGGGCGGGCACGATGGTCGACAGGGCGATCCCGCAGACCGTCGTGACGCCGACCACGCCGACCGTCGCGCGCCACTGACGCGGCATCACCCAGACCCCGAAGCCGATGGCGGGCACGGCGCTCGCGGCGATGGAGATGGGCACGCTCGCGCCGCCAAAATCCGAGAAGAGCGACATCAAGTAGTCGGAGTAGCTGAGCAGGCTGACAATCGCCGTGGCGACGTAGGAGAAGGAGATCACCACACCCACGGCGGCCGCCGCCACCGTCGCCCAACGCCCGAAGCGGCTCAGGGCGTAGCGCGTCATCACATAAGTGCCGCCGTTGGAGAGGGTGAGCAGCACGGCCTCGATGTAGAGCGGCGCGAGCAGGAAGAGCAGCAGGTAGAGCCCGATCTGAAAGACCGGCGTGGCATAGCCGACGCCCGCGACGATCAACGCCCCCGACGAATAGAAGAGAGACGTGAGCGGATCGGGACCGACCAGGAAGAGACCGTCCTTCCAGGAGAGCTTCGGCTGCTCGACGTGTGCTTCTGCGGCGGGGGGCAAACAGGCTCCTCGGGTGACTCGTCCGTGGTCGACCGTCGCGACCGGCGGCCGAGCCTACCCGCACACGAATGCGGGCGCCACGGGACTGCGCCTGAGCCGCGCCTGAGCCGTTGAGGCGAAGCACGAGAGTATCCATCGGACGGGAGGGACAACATGATTTACGCAAAGCTAATCACTGGAAGCTCGTATATATGACAATGTAATCGCTTTCCAGAAGAGACGGTCCGCGAAAAATCCTTTCACCCAATAATAATCCGTTCACAGCGCCCACAAAAATCAGCGGACGGTGTATACTTGCGGGGCGGAGGATCGGATGGGCAGATCGAATCGGGCGATGTTTGTGCTCGCATGTCTGGGTGTGGGCGTGTTGGCGTCGCAGGTACGCGCGGACAATGTCGGGCAGGTACAGACGGCGAAGCGCATCGCGCGCTCCACGCTGGCGGTGATCGATCCGGAGACGGGCACCTCCACCGGCACGGCGGGCAGCGGCGTGCGTGTCGCGGTCGGCGACATCCTCACTTTCACCTTCCAGTTCACGCCCATCCCGAACGGCGCTCCGCGTGGCCTCGGCGGCTACATCACGGAGTACGTGCCGCCCAACACCGTAGTGGTCGGCGCCCGCATCATCGATCGCGACGGCAACACCGTCCCGCCCCATCGCGGCGGTCTGGGACCCAATGGCTGGGGCCTGCGCGGGAGCAACGCGGACTACACCGCCCTTGGGCTGCAGCAGGGCAGCATCTCGCAGCTCTACGCGGACACGGGCATCTTCTACAGCACGGATCCGCGCACGACGCGTTTCCCCGCGAACCAGCTCATCACGGTCGACAACGGCATCCTCATGGGTGCGCCCGACACGGAGCAGCCGACGGGCATTCGCAAGCTGCTGACGCTGGTAGGCGCCACCTCGGCCCATGCCCACAACGAGTGGGATTGGATCCAGGCCATGGCCTTCGGCACGAAGAACAAGAACGGCCTCTTCGGATACCAGATCAGCACCACGGGTGAGGGCAACACGCCCTACCTCTATGGTTCGGCCGTCGCCGGTCCGGACACCTTCTATCCCTACGAAGCCACGCGCACCTCGGGCACGGGCCCCAGCGGCACGATCGAGGCGACGACCACCACCGGTCCCTGGAATCGCATCCGCTATCTCGGCTCCGAGACGGGCGTGGGCGTGGCCGCCACCTCCTCCGGGAACACCTTGGCCGGAGTGATGCGGGCGGGCGTCCCGGCCACGGCGGGCTGGGATCTCAGCACCGCAAATCCTCTGCCCGGAGGCACCAACGCCGTGCGCTACGCGGTGGGTGAGCTGGTGGTGGGCGATGAGTATTTCGCGGAGATCTCCCTGCGCGTACTCGGTCTACCGCTCGACCCGGTCATGGGCGACAACTCGAACTGCTCCGAGGTCTTCGGCGGCGACGCCAGCTCCATGGGCATCGACAAGGGCGGCAAGGACAACGCCTGGCGTTACTTCATCCCATCGCCTGCCTGCGTCGCGCTCGACCTCTTCTTCGAGCTGAATGTCGACAAGATCATCGCCCTGCCCGGCCAGCTGCTCACCTACACCATCGAGGGCCGCAACCTCTCGACCTCGCCGCAGACCAACGTGGTCGTGACCGACGTCTTCGACCCAGGCCAGGTCACCTTCGTGAGCGCGACCGGCGGCGCCGTGCTCACGGGCGGCAACACCCTCACCTGGCCCACGTTAGCGTCATGGGCTCCGAGCGGCACCTTCACGCAGACGGTGACCGTGCGCGTGCAGGGAGGCGCGACGGGCTCGACGCTGAACCGCGCGACCTACGTCTCCGACCAGCGGCCAGCGCCCGGCTTCTCCACCGTGGCGCTCACCGATCTCGGCGCGCGTGCCCTCATGCGCCTCGGCCTCACGCCGACCCCCAGCACCGTGTCCGCGGGCGGCGTCTATCACCTCGACGGCACCATCCGAAACGACGGCAACGGCGTGGCCAGCGTCACGGGCTGTCGCGGCCTCAGCTGCCAGATCGTGATCGACCTGCCGGGCGGCTTCACCATCGTGCCCGGCACCAGCACCATCAACGGCGCGGGCGTCCCTGACCCTGCGCTCACCGGCGCACGCTATCGCTACAGCTCGGGCCTCTCGGACATCCTGCCCGCTACGCCCCCCGCCACGCCGACGCCCCTGACCATCGGCTTCGACGTGCGCGTGCCGGCGGGCACCACCACGGGCCTCTACTCCTCCTGCATGGAGAGCTGGCTGGACGACCCGGGCTTCGGCAAGACGGTCAACGACTCCGTGTGCTCCGTGGGAACGGTCGCCGTGGGCGCGCCGCGCTCCCTGGCGCCCATCCTCGACGCTCCCATCTCGAGCACGGCGAGCTGCATCAGCGGCAGCACCTCCGAGCCCGACGGCACCAGCGTGCACGTCTACCTCAACGGCATCGACCGCGGCACGGCCACGGCGACGGGTGGGCGCTTCACCGTCTGCGGCTTCCCGCCCCTCTACGGCGGTCAAGAGGTCACGGCGACGGCGCAAGCTCCCGGAGAGCTCATCAGCACGCCCTCCACCCCCGTCTTCGTCCAGACCATGGCGGTCTGCTCCGACGGCATCGACAACGACGGCGACGGGCAGGTGGACTTCCCCGCCGACCTCGGCTGCTCCAGCCCGTCGGACTCGGACGAGACCAACCCGGAGTGCAGCGACGGCGTCGACAACGACGGCGACGGGGACATCGACTGGCCCGCCGACCTCGAGTGCAGCTCCCCCTACGACACGACCGAGGCGGGACCTCCCGCCTGCAACGACAGCGTCGACAACGACGGCGACGGCCTCGTCGACTTCCCGGCGGATCCCGGCTGCAGCTCGCTGACGGATCGCAGCGAGGTGCAGTACCGCGCCTGCAACGACGGCGCCGACAACGACGGTGACGGCCTCGTCGACTTCCCGGCGGACCCGGGCTGCCACTCTCTCAACGACAACGACGAGGCGGACGTCGCCGCCAGCGTGGCGGACATCTACGCCCGCATGCTCTTCGTCTTCGACACCTCGGGTTCCATGAACTGGAACACCTGCACCAACACCTTCACGGGGGGAGACGGCTCGAGCGAGTGTGCAGGAGCTGACGTCAGCTGCGCCGCCTGTGGCGCCAGCGCCTGCGGCAACGGCGCCGCGGACGACAGCCGCATCGCCCGCGCCAAGGCCGGCCTCTCGGACGTGGTCGCCGCCTATGGCAACCTCGAGTACGGGCTGATGCGCTTTCACCAGCAGGCCGTCCCCTTCTCGTGTCCGAGCACCAACGCGAGCCAGGGCTCCGGTGGCTGGCAGGGCGCGGGAGCGACGCCCTGTGGCGGCGGATTCAGCAGCGGAGATCTCTTGGTCGGCTTCAGCCAAGACAACCAACTCGACCTGCTCGAGTGGATGGACGGCCAGGACAACTACGCCGGAACGCCCGCGCCCCCCGGCCTCGACATCGAGCTGCGCGGCACGGGCACGACCCCCCTCGCAGGCAGCCTCACCTCGGCCCGCGACGTGCTCGTCGGGACCGCCAGCGGCGACCCCGCGGCGAGCTGCCGGCCCTACGTCGTCGTGCTGATCACAGACGGCGTGGAGACCTGCGCCGGCGACCCCGTGAGCGCCGCGAGCGCCCTCCGCTTCGCCGGCTTCCCGACCTACGTCATCGGCTTCGCGGTGGCGGATCCCGCCGCCGTCGCCAACCTGAACGCCATCGCGGGCGCAGGCGGCACGGGGACGGCCACCTTCGTCACGGACTCGACGGCGATGTCGGCGGCGATCTCCCAGATCGTCGGCGCCACCGTGTTGGTCGAGAGCTGCAACGGGCTCGACGACAACTGCAACGGGCTCGTCGACGAGGGCTTCCCGCTCTTCTGCGACAGGCCCGCCGGACACCCCGCCCAAGACCTCTGCGCCGATCCCGGCGAGAGCGTCTGCGATGGCGTCGACGACAACTGCAACGGGCTCGTCGACGAGGGCCTGCTCAACGCCTGCGGCGCGTGTGGCCCGGCGCCCGTCGAGGTCTGCAATGGCGTGGACGACAACTGCGACGGCGTGATCGACGAAGGCGGAGTGTGCGCGGGCTGCGTGCCCTCCGCCGAGATCTGCGACGGCATCGACAACAACTGCAACGGCGCCATCGACGAGGGCTTGTCCCGCGCCTGCGGCACGAGCGTGGGAGCCTGCACGACGGGCCTGCAAGCGTGCAGCGCGGGCGCTTGGGGCGCCTGCTCGGGCACGGGACCCACGGCGGAGATCTGTGACGGCATCGACAACGACTGCGACGGAGTCGTGGACGGCATGAGTCGGAGCTGTGGAAGCGCCACGGGGGCCTGCGCGCCCGGAGCGCAGCGCTGCGCCGCGGGAAGCTGGGGCACCTGCGTGGGTTCGCTCGGGCCGAGCGCGGAGATCTGCGACGGAATCGACAACAACTGCAACGGCGCGACCGACGAGGGCAACCCCGGCGGCGGCGGGAGCTGCGGCGGCAGCACGGGAGCCTGCTCCCCGGGCACCCTCGCCTGCATGGCGGGCGCGCTGACCTGCATCGGCGGCGTGAGCCCCTCAGCCGAGGTCTGTGACGGCATCGACAACAACTGCAACGGAATCGTCGACGATGGCGTGCCGACAGCCGGCGCCTGCGGCAGCACGACGGGAGCTTGCCGCACGGGTGTGCGCACCTGCACCGGGGGCAGCTTCGTCTGCACGGGAGCGGCCGGACCGAGCGCGGAGATCTGCGACGGAATCGACAACGACTGCAACGGCGCGACCGACGAGGGCAACCCCGGGGGAGGCGCGGCCTGCGGCACGAGCACCGGCTCCTGCTCCCTCGGCACGACGCAGTGCACGGGCGGCAGCTTGGTCTGCACCGGTGGCACGGCGCCCGCGCCAGAGATCTGCGACGGAATCGACAACGACTGCAATGGGCTCGTCGACGATGGCGATCCCGGCGGCGGAGGCAGCTGCGGCGCGCCCGCGGTGGGCGCCTGCGCACCGGGCGTCGAACACTGCACCGGAGGCAGCTTGACCTGCGTCGGCGGGACGGGACCGACGGCGGAGAGCTGCGACGGAATCGACAACAACTGCGACGGCGCCGTCGATGAAGGCAACCCGGGCGGCGGGGCCGCGTGCGGCGACTCCACCGGCGCCTGCATGCCCGGCGTCGTTCAGTGCGTCACGGGAGCGCTCTCATGCGCCGGCGGCGTCGGACCGACGGCCGAGGTCTGCGACGGAATCGACAACGACTGCGATGGAGTCGTGGACGATGGGCTCCCGGTCGGCGCGCCCTGTGGCAGCGACGTCGGAGAGTGCGTGCCCGGCTTCAACGTCTGCCGCGCTGGCGCGGTCGTCTGCGAGGGCGGCGTCGGGCCGACGGCGGAGAGCTGCGACGGACTCGACAACGACTGCAACGGCGTGGTGGATGACGGCGTCCCCGCGGGCGGCGTCTGCGGCACCACCGACGGGGTCTGCACCCCGGGCATGCTCGCCTGTGTCGGCGGACGCGAGGTCTGCTCCGGGGCCGTGCCCGCGGGCCCCGAGGTCTGTGACTGCGCCGACAACGACTGCGACGGCAGGGTCGATGAGCCGCCCGCCGGAGGCAGCCTCTGCGGCCCCGACGCCTCCTGCGTCGATTGCCAATGCGCCCTGCCCTGCGCCATGAGCGAGTTCGGCGTCGCCTGCCCCTTGGGTCGCTCGCCGCAGACGGTCGACGGAACCTGCTTCTGCCTCGCCACCGCCTGCGACGCCGCGGCCTGCGCGGAAGAGACGCATAGCGACACCATGGGCGCGACGGTCTGCGCGCCTGACACGAGCGGACTCTCGGTCTGCGTGTGCAAGGACAACGCCTGCACCTTCCCCTGCGACGGCGTGAGCTGCCCCGCGGGAACCATCTGCGACTCGAGCGATCCCGCGGGGCGCTGCGTGAGTGACGACTGCCGAGGTCTGGGCTGCCCGAGCGGTCAGCTCTGCGACCCCGTGGCGATCGCCTGCGTGGACGACGCCTGCGCGGGCGTGACCTGCGCTCCGGACGAGGCGTGTCGCGCCGGAGCCTGCGAGCCGAGCTGCGCCACGACCTCCTGCACGACGCCCGAGCGTTGCGTCCACGGCGTCTGCACCACGGACGCCTGCGATGGCGTGAGCTGCCCGGCGGGCCAGGCCTGCGACACGACGGGCGCCTGCGTGGACGACGTCTGCGCCGCCCTCAGCTGTCCGGCGGACACCACCTGTTCGCTCGAGGTGGGCAGCTGCGTTCCTGGGCCCTGCTTCGACCTGCGCTGC
>JAADHO010000148.1 GCA_013151775.1 Deltaproteobacteria bacterium
AGGCGAGGTCGGCCCGGACGGTGGTCACACCCACCGCCGGACGGATCAGGCAAGCACGGCGAGTGGGCCGGTCGAAGGCGAGGAAGAAGCCGAGGCGCAGCGTGGCCCCCGCGGAAGCCACCCGGCGCAGCACGGCGGCGCGCTCCGAGCCGGCCGTGAAGGTGATGGGCTCGAGCTCGGCAGTGAAGAGCTCCGCCGATCCGCCGAAGAGCCGCAGATTGCGCTCCGCCGCCACCTCGAGCTTGCCTGCCGCAGCGTCGTAGGGGGCGAAGGAGAAGCGAGTCAGCTCCACGGCGTAGAGCCGACGTCGCCCCTGCTGCTCCGAGGCTCGGCAAGCCTGTTGCAAGGCCTCGAGCCGCGTGAGGGGCGTGGCCGCCGGCGCCGTCTGGGCGGACACGGGCGACAGGAGCTGTGAGAACACCAGGAGCAGGCCTGCGACGACGAGACTACGCATGCCTACATCGTCGCCCCGAGATCCCCAGGCGTCAAACTCGTGGCCGAATCGCCCGACGACGCCTTGACAGCCTCGGCCTGCGTCTCCATATTCGGGGCTCAGTGTTTAGAAGTATTCCAAATAAGGAACTGAGCCAGGCGGGGCTCGAGCTGCGGATCGCGGCGGAGCTGCGAGCGGCGGGGCTGAGGGCGACAGCGCCACGCCGCGCCATCGTGCGCGAGCTCTTGGGAGACACCTCCCACCCCACGGCGCAGCAGCTCTTCGAGCGACTCGAGGGGCAGCTTCGGACCCTCTCCTTCGCGACGGTCTACAACACGCTGCGCGCCCTGAACGACGCGGGACACGTCGGGCGTCTCGAGTTGGGAGGCGCCGCGCGCTTCGACCCCAACGTCGAGCCGCACCACCACGCGATCTGCGAGAGCTGCGGCGAGGTGCGGGACGTGCCGGCTCCCAAAGCGGCGCGGGCGCCGAGGCTATCGGGCTTTCGGATCAGTCGCGTCGACCATGTGTATCGGGGCGTCTGCGCCCCTTGCCTCGAGGCGGAGACGCAGACGTCCTAGGCAGACTCTTCCGTAGAGTCCCATCAACAGAGAGAAGAACATGACTGAGCTCAAGGGATCCAAGACCGAACAACACCTCAAGGACGCCTTCGCCGGCGAATCGCAGGCGAACCGTCGCTACCTCTACTTCGCCAAGGTTGCGGACAACGAGGGCTACGTGGAGGTCGCGAGCGTCTTCAAGAACACAGCGGACGGCGAGACGGGCCACGCCCACGGCCACCTCGACTTCCTGAAGGCGGTCGGCGACCCCGCCACGGGCAAGCCCATCGGCTCCACCGACCTGAACCTCGCCGCGGCCATCGCGGGTGAGACCTACGAGTACTCCGAGATGTATCCGCAGATGGCCAAGGACGCGCGCGACGAGGGCTTCGACGAGATCGCCGAGTGGTTCGAGACGCTCGCCAAGGCCGAGAAGTCCCACGCGGGTCGCTTCCAGAAGGCCCTCGACGAGCTCGACTGATCCGGCGACCGCGCCGGATGCGAACTGAGCGGGCGCAATTCACGCCTGACCGTCCCCGTGCGAAGCTGCATGGGGACGTCGTCGAGTGCGATCTGCGCCCGTTCGGCTTCGCCCCAGGTGAGCGCCACGTGAGGAAACCATGAAGCCCGATAAGCCGCCCGCGTTCTCCCCGGAGGATCCCCGTTTCTGGGATCCACGCGATCTCGAGCAGGAGCTCGAGCGGGTCTTCTCCATCTGTCATGGCTGCCGAATGTGCGTTGGCTACTGTCCATCCTTCCCCGCGCTCTTCGAGCGGGTGGACGGCTACGTGTCCCAAGGGCGAGGCGAGATCGAGGCCTTCGACGACGCGGATTATCGCCAGGTCAACGACCTCTGCTACCAGTGCAAGCTCTGCTATTTCAAGTGCCCCTACACGCCGGACGACGAGCACGAGTTCATGCTCGACTTCCCGCGCTTGATGCTGCGTCACCGCGCCCAGCGCGCGGCGCGCGACGGCGTGACCCTGCAGGATCGCGTGCTCGGCGAACCTCAGCTGCTTGGCAAGCTCGCCAGCGGCGCGGCGGCCAGCCCGGCCAATTTCGTTAGCAAGAGCCGCCTGCTGCGCAAGCTTCAACAGCGCGTCACGGGCATCAGCGAGGACTTCAACCTCCCTCCCTTCGCACGGGAGCCTTTACGTAAGTGGTTCATGAAGCGCGAGCCCCTCGCCACCGCTGGCGAGGCAGGCGAGCTAGTGCTCTTCAGCACCTGCACGGTGGACTACAACCTGCCCGCCGCCGGCCGCGCCGCCGTGCAGGTGCTCGAACACAACGGCTACGGCGTGCGCTTCCCCGAAGCCCAGACCTGCTGCGGCATGCCCAACCTCGACGGCGGCGACGTGGACGCGGCGCGCAGGAAGGCCGAGCAGAACGTGGCGACGCTCTTCCCGCTGGTGCAGCAAGGGCTGCCCGTCGTGGTGCCCGGGCCAACCTGCTCCTACGTGATCAAACACGACTACCTCGAGCTGCTCCCGGGACGCGAGGACGTGAAGGCCGTCTCGGAGGCCACCTTCGACCTGATGGAGTTCCTGCGCCTGCGCCTGAAAGACAAGACCCTAAAGCTCGAGTTCGAGCGCGGGCTCGGCAAGGTCGCCTACCACGTGCCCTGTCATCTGCGCGCGCAGAAGGTCGGCTACCCCGCCTGGAACGTGCTGCGAAAGATCCCCGACACCGAGGTGACCCGCGTGGAGCAATGCTCCGCGGTGGACGGCACCTGGGGCATGAAGGCGCAGTACTACGAGCTGGGACGCGAGTACGCGCAGAAGCTGGTGAAGGAAGTGCGCGCCTCGGGCTACGACGTGATCGCCACGGACTGCCCGCTGAGCGGCCAACGGCTCGAGCAGGAGCTGGGCGCCCCCGCCCGGCATCCCGTGGAATTGTTGAACGACGCCTATGGCCTGCCCAACGTATCGGAGAGCTGAGATGCGCAGAGTCGAACGCAGCGAGCTGCTGAATCTAGGAGCCTACGAAGAAATCCGACCACGCTTCCGCGCCCGCATGATCGAGCGAAAGAAGCGTCGGCGCGTCGCGCTGGGAGACCACATGACGCTGATCTTCGAGAACCACGACACCGTGCTCTTTCAGATCCAAGAGATGCTGCGCACGGAGCGCATCACGGGTGAGGCCGAGATCGCGCATGAGGTCGAGACCTACAACGCCATGCTGCCGGGTGCGCACCAGCTCTTCGCCACGCTGATGATCGAGTACAGCGATCCGGACGAGCGCCATCGCGCCCTCGACGCCTTTCACGATCTCGAGGGAAAGCTCGCCCTCGAGCTTGGAGACGCGCGCTGCCCTGCGACGTTCGAGCGCCTGCCGGGGGAAGAGGCGTCGCGCCTGCCCGCGGTGAACTACCTGCGCTTTCGCCTGCCCGAGGACGCCGCCGCCCGCATGCGCGACGCGAGTCGACGGGCTACGCTGCGCGTCGTGCACCCACATTATTCAGCCGAGCAGCAGCTCCCGAAGCCGGCGCGCGCCGAGCTCAGCGCGGACTTGGACGAGGCGTGAGGCGCGCACTCAGCGCGGGCCTGCTGTGCGTGGCCTCGGCCTGCGCGGGCCACGCACAGCCCACGCGCTCCGCTGCGGATGACGCGCCGCGACGCGCCTGCGTGCTCGAGGGATCCCTGCGCCTGCGGATCCCCGTTCCGCGCGGATACGCCCTGGCCACCTCGCCTCAGGCCTGCGTCTTGGTCAACGAGTCCGCGAACGACGCGGCCCTGCTCTCCTTCGCCTCCTTGCCCGCCGACGGCGCCGAGGCCGAGGCGATCCTCGGCACCGAAGACGGCGCGCGGCGTTGGCTGCGAGCGAGCGGCCTGGTGGGCACGGACGCGAGCGAGATCGCAGACCCCGTCGAGCTGCGCCTCTTCGCACGCACACGCCACGCCTACGGGCTGCAGGCCCAACCAGCCAGCCTCGGACCCAGCGACGTGTTCGTGCTGCACGCCCGCCGCGCTGGAGAGCTGCTCGTGATCATGATCATCTCGCCTCGAGACGATCAGGCCCACCGACGGGAGCTGCTCGAGCTGCTCGCCGGCGTGCGCTGACGCAGGCTGGCGCAGTGCTTCGTCAACCGGCGCAGTGCTTCGTCCGCCGGCGCCTGCTCCTGAATGCGCACGTGGCCGCGGGACTCGTCCCGCGCTCATGCGCCCGGCTCGCCCAAGGGCGGCCGCCACGTTCGTACGTCGCGAGGTCCGCAGACGCCAGGACGGGAATTCCGGCCCCAGGGCTGCTATCGTGGCGCCATGCATCAGCGTCCCTCGCCCCGGCTCACCCTCCTTCTCGCCCTCGGCGCCTCCCTGCTCGGCGTCGCCGCCTGCACCAGCGGAGGTGGCGGCAGCACGGACTCGGGCGCGCCACCCCTCGGCGGTGTGGGCGACGACTGCAGCGCTCCACGGCCTTGCCGCTACCCGCTCTTCTGCGACCTCGGCAAGTGCGCGATCCACGGGAACCTGGGAGAGGGCGGCGACTGCACCTTCACGGCGCAGTGCATGCCCGGCCTGTATTGCGCGGAGGCGCGCGTGTGTCAGCCCGCGGGCACGGGGGACGTGGGCTCGATCTGCGCCTCCACGGCGGAGTGCTCAGCCGGGCTCGTGTGCGCGCCTCAGGTCGCCGGATCCCAGTGCTTCCCAGCGGGCACCATCGACGTGGGCGGAGGCTGCACGCGCAGCGCCCAATGTCTCGCGGGCCTGACCTGCGTGGGTATCCAATGCACAGACGGGAGCGGACCGGGCATGGACGCGGGACGGGACGCGGGACGGGACGCGGGACGGGACGCAGCCAGCGACTCGGGCTCCCGCGACGCCTTCATGCCACCCGATGTGGGCGTCCTACCGGACGCGAATCTGGGCTGTGATCGCACGACCTGCGACGACGACAACCCCTGCACAATCGAGAAGTGTGCCGGAGAGATGTGCATCAACGAGCTCGTGGACTTCGATCGTGACGGCTACGCCTCCACCGCCTTCGGGGCCATCTGCGGCGACTGCTCCGACTCGGAGGGCGAGGCCCACCCCGGGCAGACGCGCTGGTTCACCCGAACCCACCGGGCGGGCGCAATCGCGGGTGACGTTCCGAACTACGACTGGAACTGCGACGGCACGGAAGAGAAGCAGTACACCAGCGTCGTCGGAATCTGCTCGGGCACGAGCTGCAGCTTCAGCGAAGGCTGGCAGGGTTCGGTGCCCGCCTGTGGCGCCACCGGAACCTGGGTGAGCTGTGACTTCGAGTGCACACCGAGCATCATCGAGAGCGGTCGCCGACAGGGCTGCCGCTGACGGGCACGCCGAGCCGCCGCACAGCAGCTCACGCGCGCCCTACGTGAGAACGCGAAGCCCGAGGACCCGGGCCATGCTACGCGACGGCCACCGCGTCCTGAGGTGCGCCCTTCTGGGGTCGGTGCTCGCCGCGCAGCTCCACGGAGACGAGCTTGGACACACCGGGCTGCTCCATGGTCACGCCATAAAGCACGTCGACGGTCTCCATCGTGCGCTTGCTGTGAGTGATGACGATGAACTGGGAGCGGTCCGTCATCTGGCGGATCGCGTCGGCGAAGCGTCCGATGTTCGCCTCGTCGAGCGGCGCGTCCACCTCGTCGAGCAGGCAGAAGGGGCTCGGCTTGTACTGGAAGATGGCGAAGATCATCGCCACGGCCGTCAGCGCCTTCTCCCCGCCGCTCATCAGCTCGAGAGCACCCACGCGCTTGCCGGGAGGCTGCGCCACGATGTCGATACCCGACTCGAGCAGGTCGTTTGGATCCGTGAGCTTCAGCTCCGCCTTCCCGCCGCGGAAGAGCTGGGGGAAGATCAGCTTGAAGCGCTCGTTGACGGCCACGAAGGCCTCGCGGAAGAGCGCCTTGCTCTCGCGGTTCATCTGGCGGATGGCGCGCTCGAGCTTGGTCAGGGCCTCCTCGAGATCCTGCTGCTGAGCCGAGAGGTACTCGAAGCGCGTGGACTTCTCCTCGTACTCCTCGATGGCCATCAGGTTGATCTCGCCCATGCGCGAGATCAGCCGCAAGAGCTCGTCGACGCGCGCCTTCACGCTCGCGTCGGGCAGTGGCCGGTCGTGGTAGTCACCGAGCACGCGACGCAGATCCAGATCGTGTCGATCCTGCATCTGCTCGAGTAGATGCTCCATGGCCAAGGACAGCTCGCGCTCTCGAAGCTCCTGCTCCGCCGCGCGGCGGCTCTCCTCGTCGAGCGCCACGCGCAGCTCTCGCAGACGCGTCTCCTCGTCGAAGAGCGCGCTGCGTCGCTCGTCGTGGACGACGCGCAGGCCTTCGAGCTCGCTGTGAGCGGCCATCGCCTGACTGATCGCGGCAGACAGCTCCTCGCTCTCGCGCAGGATGCGGCCCAGAGTCTCACCCTGCTGACGCGCGCCCGTGAGCACGTCACCGCGCAAGCGCTCTTCGCGCGCGCCGAGCTCCTCGATGGAGCGACCCAGGCGCCGCACGGCTCCGCGATCACTCTCGGCTCGCTCCCGCGCTTGGGCGGCGCGCACCCGCACGTCCGACACGCGCGCCTGCTGCGCGTCCACGGCCTCACGGCGGCTCTGGCAGATGGCCTCGGCGGCCCGCTGTGCGCCCGTCGACTCGAGCTCCGCGGCGCGGGCCGACTCGATCTCTTGGCGCGCCTGTGCCTCTTCGTCGCCCGCCTCTTCGAGCAAGAGCTCGAGGGCCTCGATCTCCGAGCCGAGCTTGGCGATGCGCGCCTCGACGCGCTGACGCTCCTCCGCGTGGCGTCGCAGATCCTTGTCCGCCTTGACGATGGCGATCTCGGCGTCGTGCGCCTCGTTGCGAGCCGCGTCGATGGCGGCCTGTCGTTCGGCGATGCCGCGCCGCAGCTCGCCATGCCGTGTGACGGCGGCGCTGAGCTTCTCCTCGAGCTCCGCGACCACCTCGTGTAGAGAGCGGATCTCACGCCTCACCTGCAGCATGTGGGCGGCGACGTCGTCGTGAGCGCCACCGCGCAGCACCCCGGTGGGCTCCACCACTTCACCCTCGAGGGTGACGACGCGCAGCTCGTCTTGGGCGTCGCGGGAGAGGCTCAGGGCGTGCTCGAGGGAGTCGACCACGATCACGCCCGAGAGCAGGCGCCGCACCAGCTCTTCGTGTCCTGGCTGCGCGTGGACCAGATCTGCCAGTCGACCGATCACCCCTTCGCCCTCGGGCAGCCGCACGCGCGCCCCGGCCACGCCGCGCATGCGACGGGGCATGAAGGCGGCGCGACCACGATCCTCTTCGCGCAGGAAGCTCAAGGCCGAGAGCGCCGCCTCGCCGTCCTCCACGACCACGCGCGAGAGCTCGTCGCCGAGGGCGCCGGCCAAGGCCTGTGTGTAGCGCTCGGGGCACTCGATCAGATCGAAGGCCAGACCCAAGAGGCCACGCTCACGACGCGCCTCGTCGTTGGGTGCGTATTGGGTCAGCAGCGCGCGCACGCCCGCGCCGACGCCCTCGAAGCGTGACGCGAGCTCCTCCAGAGAGCGCAAGCGCGAGCGACGCTCGGCCGTCTCCTCGCGCAGCGCCGTGAGGTCTTGTTCGCTGCCCTGGATCTGCTCGCGCAGAGCGCGCAGCTCGGACTCGATCTCGTCCTTCTTGGCCTGGGTCGCTTGGCTGCCGCTGCGCAAGCCCGTGAGCCGTACCTCGAGGGCCGACAGCTCTTGGCCCACCTCGACGCGGCGCACCTCCGCGCTCTCGCGCTCGCTGGTCAGCTGCTCGAGGCGTTGACGCTCTTGGGCCTTGCGACGCTCGAAGCCCGTGAGCACGGCCTCGGCCCGGGCGATGCGCTGCGCCGCCTCGGACACGCGCGCGCGCGCCGCGGTCAACACGCTCTCTGCCTCGGTCGCGGCCTCACGCCGTGAGGCGAGCTCCGCCTGCTCGCTCTCGAACAAGCTCGCGGCCTCGTGCTCGGCCTGCTCCAGCTCGGCGAGCGCCCTGGCGATGTGCTCGCGCTCGTCGCTGAGCGCGGCGCGCTGCGTCTCCAATTCGCTCAGCTCGCGCTCGGCCACACGCTCGGCCTCCTCGAGACCGGCGAGGCGCTCGCGGCGCTGGGCGAGCTGCCCCTCGAGCAGCTGCACGCGGTTGTCGAGAGCGTAGGCGCTGCCCTGGGCGTGCTCCACGGCCACGCCCGCGCGGTCGGCGTCGGCGCGCGCTCCCGAGAGCTCGGCCTCGCGAACCTGAACCGCGAAGCGCACGCCCTCGGCGCGGGCCTGAGCCTGGTCGAGCAGGCCGCGCAC
>JAADHO010000390.1 GCA_013151775.1 Deltaproteobacteria bacterium
CCAAGCGCGCCCGGACTCGGCCCTGCCTCGCGTGGCACGGCGCAGGGCCGCGGCGGCCTCCTCAGAGCGTCCCAGCGCCTCGAGGGAGCGAGCGCGATCGAGCAGCAGACGCAGCGCCTCCGGGTGACGCGACAGGCCGGCGTCCAAGGCCGCCAAGGCGTCCGCGTGACGACCGCGGGCTTGGTAAGCCTCCGCGAGCTGGGCGTAGGCGCGCACGCCGCGAGACCAGGCCGCCACGGCCTCTCGGTAGTAGCCGATGGCGGATCCGAGATCTCCCGCCCGTTGATGTCGCAGGCCGAGCTCGACCAGCTCGTGGGCCCGCTGCCTGCGCGCCCGCTCCGCGGCCTGTCCCGACTGGGCCGAGACGGGTGAGGCCAGCGTCCAGAGCCAGAGGGCGGCGGCGAGTCCGAGCATGCGCGGGCGTCGTGAGCGTCCCATGGGAGGGATTGTAGAGCATCAGGGCCGCGTCGCGAGGCGACCCGCCCTCGAACGCCGCTAGATCCCGGCGTGACAGGGGGGAGCGCACGCCTATACTCCGGCCTCCTCGCCTCCTGAAGGGAGCCTCCGTGCGTGCCCCAGCTTCATCCCTCGCGCCTCCGTCGAGCACTCGTTCCGTGCGCAGCATGGCCTTCATGGCCTTCTTCTTCTCGGGTGCCTCGAGCCTGATCTTCCAGGCCATCTGGTCGCGCCTCTTGGTCCACGTCTTCGGCGCCACGGGCTTCGCCATCAGTACGGTCGTGACCGCCTTCATGGCGGGTCTCGGGCTCGGCGCCTGGGTTGGCGGTCGCTATGCGGACCGCATCAAGCACTCGATCTTGACCTACGCCGCCGTCGAGGCCTTGGTCGGGGTCTGGGCCTTGATGCTGCCCTACATGATCTCTCCCGAGGGTTGGCTCGCCGACGTGAACGGACAACTTCGGGTCACCATGGGCGACAACGCGATCGGGCTCTTCCTCGGCCGTTTCCTGTGCGTGATGCCCATCCTGCTGGTGCCCACGACGCTGATGGGCTCGAGCTTGCCCCTGCTGGCGCGGCACTTCGTGCGTCGGGATCAGGCGTCCGGCGAGGTCGGATCCTGGGTCGGCGCGCTGTACTCCGTGAACACGCTGGGCGCCGTGGCGGGCGTGGGCCTCGCCAGCTTCTTCCTGATGCCGACCTACGGCGTGCACATCACGAACCTGGTCGCGGTGGTCATGAACCTATGCCTCGGGGCCACGATCTTCCTGGCGCGGCGGCCCCTGCTGGGCGCTACTTGGAAACCCGGCGAGAAGCTGCAGTGGCTGCCCAAGAGAGCGCCCAAGGGCGCGCCACCAGAGACCGAGAGCGAGGACCAGAGCGAGGAGCCCGCCGACAGCGAGCAGGCGAGCTCCGTGCCGGATCCCCGAGACGATCTAGCCCGGCCGATCCCCGAGGTCGCCCGGCGCGCGGCCTTCGTGGCCTTTGCCGTCTCGGGTATGGCGGCGCTCTTCTACGAGGTCGTCTGGACCCGCTCCCTGGCCATGGTGATCGGCTCCTCCGTCTACTCCTTCGGTCTGATCTTGGAGGGTTTCTTGATCGGCATCGCCGGAGGCTCGGCCTTCGCCGCCGCCGCCATCGGGCGAAGCAAGGGGGTGCTGCCGGCCACCGCCTTCGCCTCCGGCGTGCTCGTGCTCTTGGGCAACTCCGTGTTCGGAATCCAAGACAGCCTGCAGACATGGGCCTTGGTCAGCGTGGTCTGCATCGCGCCCATCGTGGTGATCTGGGCCGCGACCCGGGGCGGCGTCGCCGAGGGGCGGTTCGGAGCCCGCGGTCCGATCGCGCCCGCGATGTTGATGCTCGCCGTGCCCTTGGCCGACGCCGCCGTGGTCGCCATCACGGGCGAGGGGCAGCTGGCCTACATCGTCGCCTCGGTGATCGTCTGCATCACGCTGCTCCTCGCCGTCTTGCTGCTGCTGCGGCGCTACCCCGTGCTCCAGCTCGCCCTGGTGCAGCTGCTGATCGGCGCCGCCGCCTTCCTCAACTACGTCTACCAAGATGACGTCCCCTGCGCCTTCGCCTCCACCGTGACGGGCATGACGGATATGCAGCACCACATCCCCTTGGTGCAGTTCTTCATGTTCCTCATCTCCTT
Organism: Deltaproteobacteria bacterium; assembly: GCA_013151775.1. Classification (GTDB taxonomy): domain Bacteria; phylum Myxococcota_A; class Polyangia; order Polyangiales; family Houyiibacteriaceae; genus JAADHO01. The sequence goes on from JAADHO010000390.1 coordinate 2,111, forward strand.
CCTCTGCGTCGTGCCGGCGACGCTGGGCATGGGCGCCATGTTTCCCCTCACCTTGCGCATCTGGACGCGCGGCGGCGGCAGCGTCGGGCGCGACGTGGGCAACGTCTACGCGGGCAACACCATCGGCTCGATCTTCGGCGCTTGGCTGCCCGGCTTCGTGCTGATGCCGATCATCGGCATGGAGCGCACGCTGCATTGGGGCGTGGTGCTGAACCTGGTGATGGCGCTCGTGCTGCTGATCACCAGCGCAGCCGAGACTCCCGCGGAGAAGAAGGGCGGCGACGGCGACGGGAAGAAGCCCGACGCCCTACCCGGCTGGTACAGCGCGACGGTCTACGTACTCGCGCCGCTGATCCCGGCGATCCTCGCGGCGGGCTACTTCTTCACGCGTGCTCCCGATTCGCCTCTGCGCTGGAACCTCTCCCAGATGACCTTGGGCGTGTTCCGCGTCTCTCTGGCGTCGGACGCATGCAGCCCCTCCTGGGGTGATCCCGACCTCGTCTACTACCACGATGGCCTGTCCACGACGGTGACGGTGGAGCGTTGGGGCCGACACTACGCGCTGAAGAACAACGGCAAGGTCGACGCCTCCAACGGTGACGACATGCCGACCCAGGTGATGGTGGCGGGCTACCCTCTGTTGATGCACGACGGCGGACCCGAGGGCGCCGACGTCGCGATCATCGGCTTCGGCTCCGGCGTCACCGTGGGCACGGCGCTGAAGTTCCCAGTCGCCTCCGTGGACGTGATCGAGCTCGAGCGCTCCGTGCCCGAGGCGGCCAAGTTCTTCCAGTCCGTGAACCACCTCGACTATCGCCTGACGGAGTTCCCCTTCGTACAGATGCCGCGCCTGCGCGTGATCAACGACGACGGCCGCAACTACCTGGCGTCCACGCGCAAGCAGTACGACGTGATCATGAGCGAGCCGTCGAACCCCTGGATCACGGGCGTCAGCGACCTCTTCACCACCGACCATTTCCGCATCACCAAGCAGCGCCTCAAGCCCGGCGGCATCTACTGCCAGTGGGTGCAGCTCTACGAGCTCAGCCCCGAGAACATCAAGAGCATCTTCCGCACCTTCGCTAGCCAGTTCCGCTATGTGGTGGTCTTCGCAGCGGAGGATCTCTCGAGCGACACGGTGATGCTCGGCTCGGACTCGCCGCTTCCCTTGGACCTGAGCCGCGTGTCGACGGCCTTCGCCCTGCCCGGCGTCAAGGACGCCCTCGAGCGCGCCTACATCCACTCGCCCGAAGATCTGCTGGCGCGCACGCTGCTCGCCAATCGTGACGAGGTCATGGAGTACACGCGCATCGAGCGTCGCATGCGCGGCGGCGTGTGGGTCGACTACCCCGACTCCAACAACGATCCCAACCGCGGCTGCACGGGGGATTGCGAGCGCGTGCCCGCGCCGCTCAACACGGACGACAACATGCACATCGAGTTCGCGGCGCCGCGGGATCTGATCGGCTTCGAGCGCTACGAGGGCTACCTGAGCACCATCTACTCTCCCGACTGGCCCTATGGTCGGCTGCTCGCGAACGTGTCGGGCTTCGGCGAGGGACGCGAGGGCGCGGAGAACTACGCACGCATGGCTCTGTCGCTGATCGCCGCCGGGCGTAAGGCCGAGGCCGCCCAGTTCATCCATCACTCCCAGGACATGGGCGGTGGGCGCCTGACGCTGGTCGCCGCGGAGGTGATCACGCTGTTGATGACCGCCGACGGCGAGCCGCGCATCGCCATCGAGCCGCCCGTGCCGGGACCGCAGCTCGCTCCGCGCGAGGCGCGTCAGCTCTCCCAGGGCTTCGACGAGGTGCGCGCCGCCGTGGACACCCAGAGCTATGGTGCGGCGCTCTCGGCCATGGAGGAGATCCCAACGCCCCTGCGCCTGCACAGCGGGCCGGCCCTGCGCTTCCTCTATGGGTACCTGCTCTACAAGACCTCGGACGCCTACCCCTCTCGCAACCGCGAGGCCATCGAGCAGCTCGAGGATCTGATCCGCACGGACCCCGAGTACGTGCGCCGGCACCCCGAGCTGCACTATTTCCTCGCGCGCGCCCACGACGCGGACCTGAACTTCGACAAGGCGCTGCGGAACATGCGCGTCTACGTCGAGACCGCCGACCTGCCCGAAATCACCGGAGAGGACCACGAGGCGGCGCCCACCACGGACGCCCCCGGCGAGGCGGACAAGGCCGAGCACGACGGCGAGACCGACCCGGCTCCCGAGCTGGAGTCTGCGCCGCAGGACGCATCTGGCGCGGCCTCCACGGAGCCACCGACGCCTCCCAGCGCCGACGCCGGTGCGTAGCGGGCTGCGCAGCGCGCGGACGGATCGCGCAACACGCTTCGCAGCCGCCGGCTTCGGGGCGCCCTCGAGAAAACAGGGCGCTCGGCTGAAGTCTTCGCAACCCCTTGGGAACACGAGAATTTCCGGAAACTCGAAGGATTCTCGATTCTTCTGGCACACGAAGTGCTCTAGATGAGCTGCGAGGTAGCCAAGATGCAATCAGCCGCGACCATCAACCAAGAACAACCGAGCGGACGCGCCGACGAGCGCGGGCTGCGGATCCTCGCCAAGACCGTGTATCGGGAGCTCAAGGCGAGCGGCCACAGCAAGTCGGAGATCGTCGGCTTCACCAACGCCCTGCTCGAGATGCTCACGGAGGACGCGCGCAGCGGCGTCTGAGCGCCTGCTCCCGTCCACCTTCGAGCCACTCTTCGTCACGCGGAGGGTGGCTTCGACGCGTCCGGGGCGAGACGCCGAAGCCATGTCGCGCGGGGGATCTCGCAGCCTCCTGTCTGTGCTTGCGGTGATGCCTGCCTTGGGTCTAGATTCCGCGCCTCATGCAGGCGGCGCGGACGCCGGCTGCACGAGCAAGGAGACGAGATGGCTACCAAGATCGCAATCAACGGCTTCGGCCGCATCGGACGCTGCATCGCGCGGCTGATCTTCGACGGAAAGGCGCCGGGGCTGGAGCTCGTGGCGATCAACGATCTGACCGACGCCAAGACCCTCGCTCATCTGCTCGCCCACGACTCGGTCCACGGCGGCTACGGCAAGAAGGTGAGCGCCGAAGACGGCCAGCTCGTGATCGACGGCACGAGCGTGCCGGTCTCCGCCGTACGCGACCCCGCCGAGCTGCCTTGGAAGAAGCTCGGCGTCGAGGTCGTGCTCGAGTGCACCGGCGCCTTCCGGCAGCGCGACAAGGCCGCGAAGCATATCGAGGCCGGCGCCAAGACGGTGATCATCTCCGCGCCCGGTAAGGGCGACATCGACGGCACCTTCTGCGTGGGCATCAACACGGACGGCTTCGATCCGGCGAAGCACCACATCATCTCCAACGCCTCCTGCACCACCAACTGTCTGTCGCCCATGACCAAGGTGCTCGATGACGCCTTCGGCATCATCAAGGGCCACATGATCACCATCCACTCCTACACCAACGATCAGCGCATCCTCGACCTCCCGCACCCGGATCTGCGCCGCGCGCGCGCCGCCGCCGAGTCGATCATCCCCACCTCGACGGGTGCCGCCAAGGCCATCGGGCTGGTGCTGCCTCAGCTCGCGGGGAAGCTCGAGGGCATGGCCATCCGCGTGCCCACGCCCAACGTCTCGCTGACCTGCCTCACGGCCCATGTCGAGAAGGCCACCACGCGCGACGAGGTGCTCGACGCCATGCGCGCCGCCGCCGCCGGTCCTCTGGCGGGCATCTTCCGGATCGAGGACGAACCCCTGGTCTCCCGCGACTTCATGGGCGAGAGCTGCTCGAGCGTGCTCGACGCGGGCCTGGTGCAGGTCGTCGGCGGGGACCTGGTCGAGCTCCAAGCCTGGTACGACAACGAGTGGGGCTTCTCCTGCCGCATGGTCGACCTCGCGCGCATCGCCGCTGGAGAGGCCGGCTGATGAGCGCGCCCCTGCGCTCCATCGAGGATCTCGACCTCGAGGGTCGCCGGCTCTTCCTGCGCGTTGACTTCAACGTGCCTCTCGACGGCGGCCGGATCACGGACGACACGCGCATCCGCGCGGCGCTACCCACGATCGAGTTCGCCATCGAGCGAGGCGCGCGGGTGGTGCTCGCGTCACACCTCGGCCGTCCCAAGGGCGAGCGCGTGGAGGCGCTCAGCTTGGAGCCCGTGGCGGCGCGCCTCGCCGAGCTGCTCACCTCGGGCGAGGTGCTGCTCACGGACGACTGCGTGGGCGACGGCGCGCGCAAGGTGGTGGGCGATCTGCGCGACGGACAGGTCGCGCTGCTCGAGAACCTGCGCTTCCACGCCGAGGAGACCCAGAACGACTCGGGCTTCGCGCAGCAGCTCGCGCGTCTGGCCGACGCCTACGTCAACGACGCCTTCGGCGCAGCGCACCGTGCCCACGCCTCGGTCGCCGCCCTGCCCGGCCTGGTGGACGAACACGCGGCCGGCCTGCTGATGATCCGCGAGCTCGAGGTGCTCGACCGCTTGCGCGATGCCCCGCCCCATCCCTTCGTGGCGCTGGTCGGCGGCGCGAAGGTCAGCGGTAAGCTCGGCGTGCTCGAGGCCTTGATGGAGCGCGTCGACAGCCTGCTGGTCGGCGGCGCCATGGCCAACACCTTCCTGGCTGCGCGCGGGCTCGAGGTAGGCCGGAGTCGAGTCGAGGAGGACAAGCTCGCCCTGGCGCGTAGCTTGATGGAGCGCGCCGAGCAGTCTGGTGTGGACTTCCTGCTGCCCGTGGACGTGCGTCTCGGCTCGAGCCTCGAGGCGCAGGACGCCCAGATCGCCGAGGTCGACGCGATCGACAGCCAGGCCATGGCCCTCGACATCGGGCCCGCGACTACGGAGCTCTTCGCCCAGCGGATTCGCGCGGCGGGCTCGGTGTTCTGGAACGGCCCCATGGGGCTGTTCGAAAACCCCGCCTTTGCCGAGGGCAGCCTCGGCGTGGCCACGGCCATGGCGCAGGCGCCGGGCTTTACGGTGGTGGGCGGCGGCGACAGCGTCGCGGCCGTCTGTCAGGCGGGCCTGGCGGCCCAATTCGATCACGTCTCCACCGGAGGCGGAGCTTCGCTACAATACCTCGAGGGGCATCGACTCCCGGGGGTGGAGGCCTTGAACCCATGAAGACCAACCGTCGCCCCTTCGTCGCCGGCAACTGGAAGCTGCACATGACCCTCGCGGAGTCGGCAGCGTTGGCCCGCAAGCTCAAGGCTGGGCTCGCGCGGCCGCACGAGGCCGAGGTGGGTGTGGCGCCGGTGGCCACCTCGCTGCACGTCGTGTCCCAGGCCCTCGAGGGCTCGGGCATCGTGGTCGCCGCCCAGAATATGCACTGGGAAGACCGAGGCGCCTACACGGGTGAGATCAGCGCGCCCCTGCTGCTGGACGCGGGCGCGAGCCACGTCATCCTCGGCCACTCGGAGCGCAGGCACGTCTTCGGTGAGCAAGACGAGGGTATCCGCAAGAAGCTGGCGGCCGCCCTCGGCCACGGCCTCGTCCCGATCTTGTGCGTCGGAGAGCAGCTCTCTGACCGGGAGGGCGGGCGGACCACGGACGTCGTCCTAGGCCAGCTCGACGCCGCCGTCGACGGGCTCGAGGCCGAGCCGCTTCAGACCCTCGTGATCGCCTACGAGCCCGTGTGGGCCATCGGCACGGGACGCACCGCCAGCCCGGCGGACGCGCAAGAGGTCCACGCCCAGATTCGGGCGCGCCTGGCGACACGTTTCGACGGTCGGCTGGCGGAGAGCCTGCGGATCCTCTATGGAGGCAGCGTCAAACCGGCTAACGCAGCCGAGTTGCTCGCTCGTCCGGACGTGGACGGCGCGCTGGTCGGCGGGGCCTCGCTCGAGGCCGACACTTTCCTTCCCATCGTGGAGGCAGCGGGCTGAGGCCCGCGGAGCGCTATGATTAACTTTCTCACCATCCTCTACGTCGCCGTCTGCATCTTCCTGATCCTCGTCGTTCTGCTCCAGTCCGGCAAGGGCGGCGGCATGGGCGGGATCGGCGGCGGCATGGGCGGCGCGGGCCAGCAGGTCTTCGGCGGCGCCGGCGCAGGCAACCTGCTGACCAAGCTCACGGGCACCAGCGCGGCGCTCTTCATGC
>JAADHO010000139.1 GCA_013151775.1 Deltaproteobacteria bacterium
CGCCACCCTGCGCGCCACCCCAGAGGGAACGGCGGTGGTCGCCAGCGCGCGTCCCAAGGCGTGGATCCTCGACACGGCGCCATCCGACGCGGAGACGCGCACACGCCTGCCCGAGCCGGAGCCCGAGGCGCAGCCACCCGTCCCCTCGGGGATGGACACCCCGACGCGGCGCGACAGCCTCGGGGCGAGCCAGCGGGCGAGCGGCGCCACGCAGGGGACGGAGCTGGAGCCGCCGCAAGAAACCGCGACGCCCGCCGACGCGCCCGCTCCAGAGGCCACCCTCGACTCCGCTCCAGAGGCCACCCTCGACTCCGCTCCAGAGACCACCCTCGACTCCGCTCCAGAGCCCGACTCCGCTCCGGAGGCCACGCCCGGCCGCTCACTGCGGCGCTCTTCGAGCCTCGCCTTGCTCGCGCTTCTGCTCTTCATCGCCCTGGCGATCGGCGCTGGCATCTGGTTGCTCTCGGCGGGCACGGGATGACCTCGCGGGCCGGCCATGCCTCTGGTAACAAGCGCCCATGACCGAGACACTCAACGCCGCTCTGCACCACCTCGAGGCCCACAGCGCCGACCACCGTCAGGCCCTCGACAGGCTCGTGCGCGTCGGCGGCGTGTCGGCCAAGGCGCCGCCCGACCCGACCATGCGCGCGAGCGCCGAGGCGGTGGTGGAGGAGATGAAGCGCGTCGGACTCGACGGCGCGGAGGTGCTCGAGCTGCCGGGCGTCCACCCCTATGCCTACGCCGAGTGGCTGCACGCCGAGGGCGCGCCCACCGTCTTGATCTACGGACACCACGACGTGCAGCCCGAGGGACGGCACGAGCGCTGGCTCTCGCCCCCTTTCGAGCCCACAGAGCGCGACGGCCGACTCTATGGCCGCGGCACGGTGGACGACAAGGCCGGCATCGTGATGCACCTCGCGGCCATCCGCGCGTGGCTCGAAGGCGCCGGCGGACTGCCCGTCAACGTGAAGGTCGTGGTCGAGGGCGAAGAGGAGGTGGGCTCCGAGCACCTCGAAGCCTTCCTAGCGGCCTACGCGGATCGCGTCGCGGCCGACGCCTTGGTGCTCACGGACACCTCGAACCTCGACGTGGGCATCCCCGCGCTCACGGTCTCTCTGCGCGGCCTCGCGGGCGCCACGATCGAGGTGCGCTCCATGGCCCAACCGCTGCACAGCGGCATGTGGGGCGGCCCCGTGCCCGACCCGGTGATGGGCCTAGCCAAAGCCTTGGCCTCGCTGACGGACGAACGCGGACGCGTGATCCCAGCCCTGCGAGCCGGCGTACGCGAGCTCGATGCGGACGAGCGCGCGGAGCTCGAGGCCCTGCCCTTCGACGAGGCGGACTTCAAGCGTCAGGCGGGCATGGTGGAGGGCGCTGAGCTCTGTGGAGAACCGGAGCTGCCGGTTCTCGCGCGCCTCTGGCACGAGCCCTCCCTGACCATCATCGCCCTCGAGGCGCGGGCTCTCGACGGCTCCTCCAATCAGATCATCGAGGCGGCGCGCGCCCGCGTCAGCCTGCGCACGGTGGCGAATCAGGAGCCCGAAGCCATCCGAGACGCTCTGATCGAGGCCGTCCGCACCGCCCTCCCCTGGGGCCTGGACTTGAAGATCGAGCCTGAGCCCGTCGCCGGTTGGTGGCGCACCGACCCCCACGGCGCGGCCTTCGAGGCGGCTCGTCGCGCTCTGGCGGCGGGCTACGGATGCGCCTCCGTGGCCATCGGTTGCGGCGGCTCCATCGGCTTCGTCGAGCCCTTCGCGAAGGTGCTCGGCGGCGTGCCAGCGCTGCTCACGGGCGTCGAGGATCCCGCCTGCCTCGCCCACTCGGAGAACGAGTCCCTCTGCCTCGCGGACTTCGCCAAGGGCATGAAGGCCAACGTCCACCTCTACGCCGAGCTGGCCTCCGCCCTCAGGGACTGACGCCGCCGAGGGTCGGGCTGAGTGGCTACTCGGCTTCGGCCTCGGCTACGATGTTCTGGCGTTGATCTTCGAGCAGCCCGAGCCCGATGGTCATGGCCCTGCGCGCACGCTCGAGCAGCGCCTCGTCGCTGGTCAGCTTGGCTCGCGTGCGCTCGCGCTCGTCCTCGAGGACCGCGCGGGAGGCCTCGAGCTCGGCGATCGTGGAAGCCTTGGTGGCCAGCTCCGCCTCGAGCTCCTCGACCTGCGCCTTGGCTGCGGCGAGCTGGGCGTTGGTCAGATCCCGCGCCTCCTTCGTCTCTAGAAGCTCCGTCTCGAGAGCCGCCTTCTCCTCGCTCAGGCTGGCCAACGCGGCGGCGCCCTGCTCGAGCTTCTGCTCGGTCTCCGCGAGCTTGCGACCCAGAAGCGCGAGCTCCTTGCCATGGGCGTCGTCGCTGGCCTTGAGCGCCGCAGCCTGCGCCTCCTCGAGCTCCGACTCTCGAGCCGCCAAAGCCTCCGCCGCCGCCGACGCCGCTGCCTCGACTTCGCGTTCACGCGTCGCCTCCGCCTCGGCTGCGGCCGCCGACGCCGCTGCCTCGAGCTCCTCGCGCAGCGCCTCGAGGGCCGCCGCCTGACTCGCCGCTGACTCCGCGACCTGCGCGGCGAGGGTGGACTCATGCTCGGCCTTGGCCGCGGCGAGCGCCGACTCCTTGGCCTCATTCAGCTCCTCGACCTTGGCCGCGAGCTCGGCCGCGGCGGCGTTCTGGACGGTCTCTAGATCCTCCTCGGCCGCGGCCTTCGCGGCCGCCGCCTGCGCCTTGGCCAGGGAGAGCGCCTCCTCGTGGGCGCTGGTCAGCTCGGCGAGCTTCGCCTCGTGGGCGCCTCCGAGAGACGCGACCTCCTCCGCCCGCGCGGCCTTCTCGGCCTCGAGATCCTCATCGAGCTTGCGCGCCTTCGCCTCGGCGCGCTCACCACGCGCACGCAGCTCCTCCGCGCGCTTGTCCGACGCCTGCTTGTCCGAGTCGAGGGCCGCGAGCTTCTCGTCCTGGTCCGCGACCTTGCGTTCGAGATCGATTTGCGCGTCTTCGAAGTCGGCCTTGGCGCGCTCGAGCCCGAGGTTGGTGTCCCGGAGCTCGATCAGCTGCTTGTCTCGGGCGGAGACTTGATCCCTGAGGTCGAGGATCTCGCGATCCTTGGTGTTCAGCGTCTCACGCAAATCGAGGAAGTCCCGACTCGACACGCCGCCACCGCGCGCCGCCTTGGTCTCGAGATCAGACACCTTGCGCTCGAGCGCCGCCGCCTTGGCCGCCTCGACCTGCGCCGCCGCCAGCTCCGCGCTGAGCTCTGCCAACCTCGTCTCGAGCTCACCGGAGGGCGCGACGTGGGGCTTGGCCTCCACCTCGGGCTCCGGCGCCATGGCCACCTCGGGCTCGGGCTCGAGCAGCTCCTCCTCGACGTCGAGGATCTCGAGCTCTTCCTCCAGTTCAGGCTCGGGCGCCGTGGCCACCTCGGGCTCCGGCGCCGGCGGAGGCTCCGGCGCGGGCTCCTCTTCGATCACCACCTCCTCGGCGTCGTCGTCGTCGAGCATGATCGAGTCGAAGGCGTCGTCGGCGAAGGCGTCGATCTCCTCGTCCACGTCGGCACGCGAGCGAATGTCCGTGGCGTCCTCGAGGGGCTCCTCGCCCGAGACGGTCAGTTCCGCCGCCGCGAGGTTCACCAACTTGGCCGCGTGCTCGTGCACCGCATCGAAGCTCACCGGCTTCTTGAGGTAGTCCTCCGCTCGTGTCCGTAGCTTCTTGTGCTGCTCGAAGATCTCCTCGGCGTTGCCATCGCTCGACAAGATGATCAGCGGGATCCCCTTGAGCTGAGCGTTCTTCTTGATCTTCTTGCAGACCAGGAAGCCGTTCATGCCGGGCAGCTCGATGGAGAGCAAGATCAGGTCGGGTGGCGCCGCGCTCGCGCGCTCGAGACCCGCGGTCCCGTCGGCGACGACCTCAACCTCGACACCCAGCGCACCGAAGCCCGCTGAGAGCTCTGCCGCGAAGTTCGAATCCGCCTCGAAAGCGAGAATCCGTTGCGCCATTTTGCTCCTTCAAATTCCGGTCCGTGTCTCGGTCCGAGAGGGATGAATCCGGAGCCGGAGGATATGTTCGAGGGCCGCAAGGTGTCAACGTGCAGCCGAGAGGATAGAGACGAAAAGACGCCGCGGTTTCGCTCACCGTCTGGGGATTCGCGGGGCATCACGCGGGCGCGTCCGCAAGCTCAGCGGCCGACGTGCGCTGAGGCGACGAGATCGAGCAGCGCGGGACGAGCGAGATCTCCCGTAAACAGATAGGTCAACCCATGCTGTCGCCGGATCGGCACCGTGTAGCCATGCACGTCGCGGTAATACACCTCGTGCCCACGGGCCAAGACCCGCGCGGCGCCACTGAACAAGGCGGGCGGCGGAGAATCGAGCACGACCATGGTCACGCGCTGACCGTTGGCGTCGTAGTAGAGCGCAGCGGCGCGACGATCGCGGATATTCGACAGCCGCGCGCCCACGAGTCGCACGTTCCCGCAGTCGAAGCGCATGGGGCGCACGGGGAAGCGCACCTTGCCCTGAAAATAGCGTGCGACGGTCTCTTGCCTGGCCTCGGGCACATCCGAGGGCAGCGCGCTGGAGTGCAGCCGCACCACGTCCTCGAGCAAGGAGGAGCCACCCAAGCCCAGTCCCGCCGAGTCGACGCCGGCTGTGCCCGAACCTCCCAAGCCGATGGCGCTGCCGCCGAAGAGCAGGAGCGCGGCCGCGGCTGCCGCGAGGATCGAGCCCCGCGAGAAGCGCCCGCGTCCCGAGTCGTCGGCCTTGGAGAAGGGCGACCAGATCCGGATCAACGCTCCAGAGCGCTTGTGCTGCACCTCGGCCTCGTCCAGGTCGAGCAGCACCCGTTGCTTCAGGGAGGCCGGCGCTTGCACGTCTCCGAGCGCCTCGTGGACGCGCTCGCGGAAGGCCACCTCGAAGGCGACGCACTCCTGACACTCGGCGCAACCGTCGAGATGCTCCTCGAACTCGAGCTGAGTGGTCGGGTCGAGCTCCCCGTCCAGGTAGGTGCCCGCGTGTCGACGGACCATGGAGCAGCTGCTCATGACTGCGCCTGCTTCTGTCGGCGGAAATCCTCGAGGGAGACCGGGCTCGGCGCCACCTCGGTGGATGGCTCAGGGGCCACCAAGCCAAACTCGATCGCCTGGGCGATCAGGTGCTTTTGTAGCGCCTTGCGCGCTCGGTGCAGCCCGCTCATCACCGTGCCCACGGGACAGCCGACCACGTTCGCGATCTCCTTGTAGGTCAGTCCCTCCATGTCGGAGAGCTGAATCATCAGGCGCTGCTGTGGCGCGAGCTTCTCCATGGCGGCCTGAATCTCACCCGCCAGCAGACGGCGATCGGCCTCCGAGTCGGCGTTCTTCAGCCCGCGCATGGCCGCTCGGCTCATCACGCCCTCGCCCACGGGATCGGCCAAGACACCGTCGAACACGGCCCGCTCGCGCGCCTTGCGGCGGTGACGGTTGATGAAGGTGTTGGTGACGATGCGCAGCAGCCAGGCTCGCGCGTTCGTGCCCGCCTCGAAGCTGTCCCAGAAGCGGAAGGCCTTGAGCATGGACTCCTGCACCAGATCCTCGGCGTCGCTCGGCCGCCGCGTCAGCCGCAGAGCCGCGGCGTAGAGCGAGTCCAAATGAGGCAGCGCCTCACGCTCGAAGTCGCGCCGCCGCTTGGCAGCATCTGAGAATTTGGCGGATTTCTGTGTCATAGGCTCGATGTCCTCGTCATCCGCTCAACACCGGCGTCGGGTGGTTGATTCCAAGCGCTGTGGAAAGATCCTCGGGCCGCCGCGACTATTCCTGATTGGTGTCGTCCGTCACATCGCGCGCTGAATTCCGGCGGGAGAGCCGACCTTCGAGATCCTCGATGCGGCCACCGAGCCTCTGCACCTCGGACTGCAGCTGCTGCACGTGGGTGAGCGCCGTCTGCAGGAGCGATCGCAGGCCCTCGTCCGCCATGCGCGGGATCCGAGACCACGCCTCGCGCAGCTCCTGAGTGGCGGACTCCTGAGTGGCGGACTCCTCGACCCCAGACTCGCCGGCATCCACCGCGTCCTCGGACTCGATCTCCTCGATCTCCTCGACCTCTTCGCCCTCACGACGGGTGACCAGCTTGCCCACGGGGCCGCGCTGAATCGACTCGATCAAGCGCTCGCGCCCCTCCCGCATGCGGCTCTTGCCCTGCTGAATGAAGTCTCGGAGGCTGCGGATGGAGCGGGCCTCGTCGCCCTTTTTCTCTTCTTCGTAGATGATCTGAGCCAGGGTGACGTTGGTCAGGTCTTCCTTGGTGCGGTTATCGATGATGCGGACGTCGTCGCTGCCACGCACGAAACGCGCAATCTCCTGCAGCGTCACGTAACGGCTGTCGCGGGTGTCGTAGAGCTTGCGGTTGGCGTAGCGCTTGATGATGCGCGGTGGCGCCTCGCTCGAGGGCTCCTGGCCCGATTCCTCAGTGGTCTCCACGGCTGTCGACTATGCCGCCGCAACGCGATCCGTCAAGCACTGTCACCCGCCTCCACCACCTCAGACCTGATCGCGGGAGCAGCGCCGGGGCCATGCGCGAGAGCTCCAGCCGATACACCACGAGCCACCGAAAAATCAGTGGCTCGTGGGACAGCCTGACGGCTGGTGGGCGATGCTGGATTTGAACCAGCGACGTCCTCCGTGTGAAGAAGGCACTCTACCCCTGAGTTAATCGCCCTGGGTATTCTCCGGAACAGGGCGCTGTGTCTAGCAGCCCGCCAGGAGGGTTTCAAGCCGCAAGCGCAGCCGGGGCTGTCCACGCCTCGCGCGAGCTCGACTCAAGCGTCATCACCTCCGCCGAGCTTGGCCCGCAGCAGATCCCCGAAGGTGCCGAAGCCCTGCTGCGCTGCCTCTTTGCGATAGGCCCGCACGGCTTGACGCTCCTCGTCCTGTTCCTTGCCACGCACGGAGCAGCGCAGAGATCCGTCCCGATCGGTGCCGGTGACCTTGACCTCGAGCACGGTGCCGACGCCCATGGGCTGCCGCCCGTCCCCCGTGGCGTCGCCCATGTCCCGACTGGAGATGAAGCCTCGGCCGCGCTTGCCGAGCACGCCCTGCACCTGCACCTTCATGCCGCGACGATCCACGCGCTGAACGACGACCGTGACGTGGGCGCCCTGCTTCAGGGAGCGTGGCGCCTTCTCCGGATCGATGTCACCGCGAGCGATGGCCTCGGCGTCGGCGGCCGAGAGACGGGAGAGGGAGACGCGACGCTGGCTCTTGTCGAGGCGCTCGATCACGACGTCGAGCTCCTCACCCTCGCGCACGACCTGATTGGCGTGCTTGATGTCCTGGCCCCCGAGCTCCGAGATGTGCAGCAGCCCCTCGAGACCTGGCGCGAGCTCGACGAAAGCGCCGAAGTCGGTGGTGCTCGTGACCTTGCCCTTGCGCGCGGCGCCGATGCACAGCAGCTCAGTGTGCTCGTCCCAGGGATCGGGCAGACACGCCTTCATGGAGAGGGAGAGCTTGCCGTAACGATCCTTGCGGTTGCCCAGCTGGACCTTCAGCACCTCGACCTCGACCTCGTCGCCCGGCTTGGCCACGTCCGCAGGGCGAGTCCCGCGCGCCCACGCAACCTCGCTCATGTGGACGAGACCCTCGAGGCCCTCGCCCACATCGACGAGCAGGCCGAATTCCCGCACCTGGGACACGCGGCCCTGCATGCGCTGACCTGGCTTCAGCGCGGCCATACGCGCGCGCGCCTGCTTGCGCGCCTCCCGCTCGAGGATCGAGCGTCGACTCACGACGATGCTGCGGCCGGTCTTGCCCGTAGGCACGCTGAACTCCACCTTCTTCCCAAGGAAGGAGGTGGGATCGTCGATGGGCGTGAGTGACATGCCGCTCGCGGGACAGAACACGCGGACGCCCTCGATGATTACGTCGAAGCCACCCCGATTGAAGCCGTAGACCAGACCGTCGACCCTGCGATGCTCGTCGCGCGCAGCGGCGACAGCCGCCTTGGCGGCGGGCCGGTCGATGATGCGGTTCACGAGAGCCATGTGACCGCTCTCGGCGACGCCCGCGATGCGCCCGCGGAACACGGAGCCGAGGGCGGGTGGATCAGGAGGAGGTGCTGCCGGGGTGGGCTCATCCTCGGCGGGGGGCTCGTCCGATTCGGCGAGCGCAGCCTCGGCGAGCGGCTCGCTGGCCTGCGCCTGCTCGGCAGCCGGGGCGGCGTC
>JAADHO010000137.1 GCA_013151775.1 Deltaproteobacteria bacterium
GCAGACGACCGACGCGCAGACGACCGACGCGGCGAGCGACGCCCGCGGTCAGCTCGACCCGGCCCTCGATGTGCGCGGCGGGGCATGCGCGGCGAGCCCGAGCGCAGGCGTCGCGCCCTGGGTCTGGCTGCTCGCCCTCCTGCTGGTCCTCTACCGTCGCCGCCGGCCCTCGCGTTTCGTGGGCGAGGCCACGCTCTGGCTGCTGGTGCTCGCGCCTCTGATGGCTCCCGCTGTGGCCCACGCGGACGGCTTTCGACTCGATCGCTACCGGGCGCCGCCGCTGCCCGAGGATCTCTTGTGGCTCGAGCGGGCCGCGCCGCGATTGCGCGCGGACGGAGCCTTCAGTCGCGTCTCCATCGTCTACGCAGATGACCCGCTGGTGCTGGGTCCAGGGAGCCCAGATGCGGGTCGCTCGATCGTCTCCGAGCAGCTCGCCCTCTCCTTGTCCGTCGGGTTCAGCGCCTGGAGACGCCTGCACGTCAGCGTCGCCATGCCCGTGTGGTTTCAGCGTGGAGACCTGCTCGAGGCGACCCCCGGTCTTCAGCGCCCCGCGAGCCCGGCGGCCGGCGATCCCGTCGTGGACGTGCGCGCGGTGCTGCTCGACCGAGGCGCGCCCCTCGAGCTCTCCTTGGCCCTGTCGGCCACGATCCCCGTGGGCAATTCCGCGGCCTACGCGGCGGACGACGGGCCCACGTTCACGCCGCGTCTGGCTCTGGGCCTCCCCTTCGGACGGCTCGGGAGTTTCGTCGGTCTGAACCTTGGCGCGACCCTTCGCCCACCCGCTCGCCTCGGCGTGTTGCACGTGGGCAGCGAGCTCATCTTTGCTCTCGGGGCGCGCATCGGACTGACGGAACGCATCGCGGGCACGATCGAGCTCGCGGGCTCCAGCGTGCTCAGCCGCGCCTTCGATCCGCGGCACACACCACTCGAGGCGAGCGTCGGGATGCGCTACGAGCACGAGGCCGGAGTCGTCCTTGGCACTGGGATCGGCGTGGGGCTCTCGCCCGGCTACGGCGCGCCGGACCTGCGCGTACTGTTCACCGTGGGCTACCGCTACACTCAGGGGACGTCGACCCACGGGCAGGCGCGGGGTTCCCGTGGTCGACCTGAATCGTTCGCGACCTCAGCGGGCACTAGCTATGGAAGGGTTCGCTCCACTCGGGCGGGCGATCATGATGTGGGTACGTAGCCTCAGATACGCAGCGCTGCTCCTCGCTCTGCTCGTGGTGGGCTGCGCGCGACCCTCAGCCGACGTGGGCGCCACCCGCGCCGCGGCCGTCAGCTGCGCGAGCCCACGTGACAGCTGCGACGACGGAGACGTGTGCACCGCGGACACCTGCAACGTGATGAGCGGGACCTGCACCAACATCCCCATCATGGGCTGCTGCGCCAACGCCACGGACTGCGCCGACGGACAGCCGTGCACGGCCGACTCCTGCGACCTCGGTCGAAACCGCTGCGTCCATGCGCCCGTCTCGAGCTGCTGTACGACCAACGCGACGTGTAGCGACTCACGCGCGTGCACGGACGACAGCTGCGACCTCAGCACGCACACTTGCGTGAACACTCGACGCGCCGGCTGCTGCGAGCTCGACTCCCACTGCGCGGACTTCGACGTCTGCACCCTCGACCGCTGCGACGTGGCCTCGGGGAGCTGCTCCAATACGAATATCGCCGGCTGTTGCAGGACGAGCGCGGACTGCGGCGATGCAGACGTGTGCACCTCGGACAGCTGCGATCCGATCAGCGGCGCCTGTTCCCACGTGAACGTCCCGGGCTGCTGCAGGACAGGCGCCGACTGCGACGATAGCAACGCCTGCACGGCGGACGCCTGCGACGCCTCGACGGGCATCTGCACCAACGTCGGAATTCCGGGTTGCTGTAGCGGCCCCGCCGACTGCGATGACCTCCGCTCGTGCACCGTGGACGTCTGCGACATCGCCTCGGGCTTGTGCTCCAACACCCCCGGCCCGAGCTGCTGCACATCGGACGTGGACTGCGATGACGCGGCGGTCTGCACGGCGGACGTGTGCAATGTGTCGAGCGGCGTGTGCACCAACGCGGTGATTCCGAGCTGCTGCACAGGAGACGGCGACTGCGTAGACGCCGATCCGTGCACGGCGGACGCCTGCAATCTCACCACGGGCAGCTGCTCGAACGCGGCCATCGCCGGCTGCTGCGGCGCAGACGCGGACTGCGCAGACGCCGATCCGTGCACCACGGACGCCTGCAATCTTGCGACGGGCAGCTGCACCAACGCCGCCATCGCCGGCTGCTGCGCGACGGACGCGGATTGCAACGATGGAGTCGTGTGCACGGACGATCGCTGCGCCGCGGGAGCGTGCACCAACGCGCCGATCGCCGGCTGCTGTCGCATCGACGGCGAGTGCGACGACGGCGTCGCCTGCACCACCGACCGCTGCGATCCCGCGACCGGCGCCTGCAGCAATACGGGCATCGTCGGCTGTTGCGCAGCGGACGCCGACTGCGACGACGCCAATGGGTGTACGACCGACCGCTGTGACTCGGCCACGGGGCTGTGCTCGAACGCGGCCATCGCGGGCTGCTGCGGTGCAGACGCCGACTGCAACGACAGCGACAGCTGCACGCGTGACGTCTGCGACGTGGCGAGCCGCACGTGCAGCTACGTCGCGGTACTCGGTTGCTGCACGCGCGACGCGGACTGCCGTGACACGAATGACTGCACCGCGGATGTGTGCGACGTGGCGAGCGGCGCGTGTTCGAATGTGGCCGTCGGCGGCTGCTGCAACTTCGACGCGGAGTGCGCGGACGCGAGCGCCTGCACGCGTGACGTCTGCGATGTCCCGAGCCACCAGTGTACCCACACGCCGCTGCTCGGCTGCTGTTCGGCCGACGGCGAGTGCGAAGACGGACGCGCCTGCACCACCTCCTCCTGTGACACGGGGACGGGCCTCTGTGCGTTCTCGGACGTGTCCGGCTGCTGCGAAGTGGACAGTGAGTGCGACGACGGCAGCCGCTGTACGAACGACAGCTGCGATCGGGCGACGAACACCTGCACGAACGTGCTGATCGCGAGCTGCTGCACGCGCGACAGTGACTGCGACGACGGCAGAGCGTGCACGGCGGACTCCTGCGAAGTGAGCAGCGGCGCCTGCGTCAACAGCCCCGTGGCCCGCTGTTGTGAAGTGGCCGCGGACTGCTTCGACGGCTCGGCCTGTACGCAGGACGTCTGCGACGCGTCCACCAACACCTGTACGAACGCGCCGATCCCCGGCTGCTGTGCCACCGACGGCGACTGCGTGGACATTCGAGTGTGCACCGTAGACCGATGCGACGCGGCCAGTGGGACGTGCTCGGACGCCCGCGTCACGGGCTGCTGCGAGCGCGACGACGACTGTGACGACGCAGACGCCTGCACCCGCGATCGCTGTCGCGGCAGCACCTGCGAGTTCACTGCCACAGTTGGCTGTCGACCAGACGCGGGCTCGCCAGATGCGGGCTCGCTGGACGCGGGCGGACCCGGTCTCGACGCGGGCGCGGTGGATGCCGCTGCGGACGCGGGCGAGGTTCGTCCGACGGATCCCGGATGGTGCGGTTGCCGCGTGCCGGGAGGTCGCCGAGCGCAGCCGCGGAGCGCTCTCGTGTTGCTGCTCTCGACCCTCGCGCTGATCATGCGCCGCCGCCGCTGATCTTCCGGCCGGGACGCCGTCAGCCGATTTCACTTGGGCTGAATCTTTTCCCTCCCGACCGGGCACAGAGAGGTGAGACCCGCCCGTGCAATGGCGGGCCCGCACACAACCCGGCATCGGTCAGGAGGCCTTAACATATGTGTAAAAGAATCGGCTCCCTCGTTCACTTCTTCGCCATCTCCCTCGCGTTGGTCTCCACGATAGGCTGCGGCCTCGTCCTGGACGGATGCGGTGGCGATGGCGGATCCCCGCAGTTCGACGGCAGCGTCGACGGCAGCCTCGATGGCGACCTCGACGCAGACCTCGACGCAGACCTCGCGGACGGCGGTCTGCTCGATGGCGACCTCGTCGACGGCGAGGCGCCTTTGGATGGCGACGTGCCCGACGGCGGATTTGTGGACGGCGGAGATGGTGGCCTGCTCGGCGCGTGCAACAACGGCATCGACGACGATGGCGACGGGCTCGCCGACGCCGACGACCCCGGCTGCGCCGATCCCGACGACGAGAGCGAGCGCGGAAGCGCGGCCTGCGACGACGGCGTCGACAATGACGGCGACGGCGCGCTCGACTACGTGGCCGCCGGTGGCGGTGATCCGGGCTGCGACTCGCCCACGGATGAGAGCGAGCGCGGCACGCTCGCCTGCGACGACGGCATCGACAACGACGGCGACGGCGCCATCGACTACCTGCCAGGAGGTGCGGACCTCGGCTGCGACTCGCCCACGGACGACAGTGAGCGTGGCACGCTCGCCTGCGACGATGGCATCGACAACGATGGCGACGGCGCCACCGACTACCTCGCGACCGGCGAGGGCGATCCTGGCTGTGACTCTGCCACGGACGACAGCGAGCGCGGAAGCGCGGCCTGCGACGACGGCATCGACAACGACGGCGACGGCGCCATCGACTACCTCGCGGCGGGTGGCGGCGATCCGGGCTGCAGCGGCCCGCTCGACGCGAGCGAGCGCGGCACGTCGGAGTGCGACGACGGCGTGGACAACGACGGCGATGGAACCGTCGACTACCTGGCGGCGGGCGGCGGTGATCCGGGTTGCGACGACCCGGCGGACGCCAGCGAGCGAGGGACGATCGCGTGTGACGACGGAGTAGACAACGACGACGACGGCGCCACCGACTTCCGCGCAGACGGCAGCGGCGATCCAGAGTGCACGAGCCCGACGGACGTCAGCGAGCTTGGCGCCACCGCCTGCGAGGACGGCATCGACAACGACGGCGACGGTCTGATCGACCTCTTGGATCCAGGCTGTACGGACGCCGCGGACGGCAGCGAGCGGGGCAGCACGGCCTGCGACGACGGCATCGACAACGACGGCGACGGCGCCACGGACTATCCCGCGGATCCGGGCTGCAGCAGCCCCTCCGACACGGACGAGCGCGGGATCACCGCCTGTGACGACGGCGTCGACAACGATGGCGATGGCGCCACGGACTACCCGGCGGATCCGGGCTGCAGCAGCCCCTCGGACACGGACGAGCGCGGCAGCGACATCTGCGACGATGGCGTGGACAACGACGGCGACGGTCTCGCGGACTATCCGGATGATCCGGGCTGCAGCAGCGCCTCGGACACCAACGAGCGAGGCTCGAGTCAGTGCGACGATGGGGCCGACAACGACACGGATGGCTTCACCGACTACCGCGCCGACGGCAGCGGAGACCCCGGCTGCACGTCGCCCACGGACAGCAGTGAGCTCGGCACGGGGCCGTGCGACGACGGCATCGACAACGACGGCGACGGCAGGCTCGACTTCCGCACGACCGCCATCGGCGATCCAGGCTGTGACTCACCCACGGACACCAGCGAGCTCGGCTCCGTGGCCTGTGACGACGGTGTGGACAACGACGGCGACGGCGCCATCGACTACCGCGCGGACGGCTCCGGCGATCCTCAATGCTCCGGGCCCGAGGACATCAACGAAGGCGGAGATCCGGCCTGCAACGACGGGCTCGACAACGACGGCGACGGCGCCGCGGACTATCCGGACGATCCCGGCTGCAGCAGCCCGACCGATGCGAGCGAGCGTGGCACGGCCGCCTGCGACAACGGACTCGACGACGATGGCGACGGACTCGTCGACTACAACGTCACGGCGGCGATCAGCGACCCGGGATGCAGCGGTCCCTCGGACACCAGCGAATTGGGCTCGGGCGCCTGTGACGACGGGGTCGACAACGACGGCGACGGAGTGGTCGACTACAAGGCTGACGGCTCCGGCGATCCGGGCTGCGCCGGCGCCTCCGACCCGAGCGAGCGCGGCACGGACGTCTGCGACAACGGCGCCGACGACGACGGTGATGGGCGCGTCGACTATCGCACGGACGGCTCGGGTGATCCGGGCTGCAGCTCTCCGACGGACGGAAACGAGCGCGGCACCCTCGCCTGCGACAACGGCACGGACGACGACGGTGATGGCGCCATCGACTACCGCGTCGACGGCACGGGCGATCCGGGCTGCAGCGGGCCCACCGACGCGAGCGAGCGCGGCACCCTCGCCTGCGACAACGGCACGGACGACGATGGAGACGGTCTGAGCGACTACCGCGTCGACGGCACGGGTGACCCCGGCTGTGTCTCGCCCGCGGACACCAGCGAGCGCGGTACGGACGTCTGCGACAACGGCGTCGACGACGACGGTGACGGCCTGAGCGACTACCGCGTCGACGGCACGGGCGACCCCGGTTGCAGCTCTCCCACGGACGCGAGCGAGCACGGCACCGGCGCCTGCGACAACGGAGTCGACGACGACGGTGACGGTCTGAGCGACTACCGCGTCGACGGCACGGGCGACCCGGGCTGCAGCAGCCCAACGGACGCGAGCGAGCGCGGCACCCTCGCGTGCGACAACGGAGTCGACGACGACTGCGATGGCGCGAGCGACTACTTCGCCGACGGCTCGGGGGATCCAGGGTGTACGGGCCCAACGGATGGGAGCGAGCATGGGACGAATCAATGTGATGACGGCCTCGACAACGACGGTGATGGACGGATCGACTTTGGTGGCAACTGCACGAGCCGTGGAGACCGTCAGTGCGTGACGATTCAAGATGGCAATGAGGCGTTCTAGACGAGCGGGGTACACCTAGGGCGTACTTCAGACGCGCTCCTGGCGGCTGGGAATAGCCCAGCTCGCCAGGGGCGATGCGTCATATCCCGCCATTCGGTGTGATGAAACTCGAGTGTGTGCATCAAGGAAGAGGCATTTTCATGGTTAGTTCTCCGAATATTCGATTCACGCTGGTCGCGTTGGTGCTCGGTCAGATGTCCATGGGCTGCAGCTTGGTAACGAGCACGAGCGGCACCGACCTGCGAGATCCGGACGCCGCGGTCTCCGACGCGGCGAGTGGGGACGCGAGCGTCGAGTCCGACGCCGACACGCGAGAGGACGGCGCCGTCGAGGACGCCAGTGTGGTGGACAGCGGCGTGGTGGACAGCGGCGTGGTGGACAGCGGCGTGGTGGACAGCGGCGTGGTGGACAGCGGCGTGGTGGACAGCGGTCCGCCCGGGCCGTGCGCCAACGGCCTCGACGACGACGGCGATGGCCTCGTGGACGCGGCCGACCCCGGCTGCAGCGATCCCGGAGATACGAGCGAACGCGGGCTGGACGCTTGTGACAACGGCCTCGACGACGATGGTGACGGCCGAACGGACTACAACGTGACCGCGTCCATCAGCGATCCTGGCTGCACCGGCCCCTCTGATAGCAGCGAGCGCGGCACGCTTGCGTGCGACAACGGCCTCGACGACGACTGCGATGGCCGGACGGACTACAACATCAGCGCCGCGGCGACGGATCCGGGCTGCACGGGCCCTGAGGATGAGAGCGAGCACGGCACCAACCAGTGTGACGATGGCGTCGACAACGACTTCGACCGTCAGGTCGATTTCGGCGGAAATTGCGGCGGACGGCGCGACCGGCGCTGCTCGAGCATCACAGACGATTCGGAGGCGTTCTAGAGCACGTGAATCAGCCTTGAGCGCGTGTTCAGCACTGAACGTCCGAAAACTGGACCGATGATCAGTAGTCGGGCAGGGTGGCTGCATGAACCAAGCACTCTCTCTCGCTGTCCTCGTCGAACTCTACCTGCTCGCGCAGGCGGATCTGCCCGCCCGCGTGGACGTGATCGCCCGGGCGCTTCACAGCGACGCGCTCAGCATCGCCGGGGCGCTGTTGCGCCTCGAGGCGCGCGGGTTGGTGGACGCCGGCGGCTGTCGCCTGACCATGATCGGGCTCGTGGTCGCGTCGAGCAGCGCAGCGCGCCGACGTGCCGAGCCACACGCGGCCTGACTCGTGCTGCTCAGTTCTCGGGCGTCCTCGGCGCGACTCGCGCGGGCAGGCTGAGCTGCCAACCTCGGGCGGGATCGTCGATGTAGCGATAGGCCAGCAGGTGGCTGGTCACGCGCCGCACGTAGTTGCGGGTCTCGTCGAAGGGGATCTCCTCGACGAAGAGGTCGAGGTCCATAGGTCCCGTGCGGGCG
>JAADHO010000449.1 GCA_013151775.1 Deltaproteobacteria bacterium
AGCGTGCGCTCCGCCTCCGCCGCCGCGCCGCGAACCGAGGGCTCGAGCGTTCGTGCTGCGCGCCGCGCGCCCCGTGCGGCCCGCTGACCACTCTGCGTCGCCTCGCCGAGCAGGGCTGACGCGGCGCGTTTGAAGTGGTTCAGCGCCTCGCGCAGCTCGTCCTTGGCGTCCCGTGGCGCGCCGCGGTGCTCGTCATCGTTCTCGGTCATGGCTCCAGTCTGCGCCCCGCCTGCCCATCGGGCAACACGCGAGCGCTCGCGTCAGGGGCACTCGGGTCGCCAGATCAGGGCCGCGTTGTTGCCCTCGCGGCATTCGGCGATGGCGCCCCCCGCGGGCTCCACCGGATCGTCCAAGACGGCGTACCAATCCTCCACCTCGGGGCCGAGCTCCACCTCCACCTGCACGACCTCCGAGTCACCCCGGGGCAGCAAGGGCCGCGTCGTCCTGGCCTCGGCGACGCGCACGCCTCCGCGGCCTGGGCGTCCTCGGTAGAAGGCGACCACGGCGCGTCCGGCTCGCTCGAGCCCCCAGTTGGCCACCTCCACGGAGAGGGTGGCGCGCCCGCTGCCGGTGCACTCGTAGGAGCCGTGGCCTCCCCAGAGGTCGGGCACGACGAGCACGTCCGCGCCCTCTCGCAGGTTCTGTCGGTAGGAATTCAGTCCGGTCCAGGAGGGGGTCTCGTGGGCGGGGATGGAGCCGTCCTCCTCCACGTTCGTGATGTGGTAGGAGTGCTGATTCCAGATGCGCCGCGCGCCCACCCAGCGCCCCCGGGCGTCGCCCCAGATCTCCACGCCGGGATCCGTCCACCACTCGCGGATGTAGAAGGCCTCGGCGTTGGCGGAGAAGATGATCTCGGCGTCCCCGTCGTTGTCGATGTCGGCGATGGTGGGGTTCTCGGTGCGCGTGCGCGAAGAGTTGGGCCGCTGGAAGAGTATGTCTCCCGTGGTCCCGTCGTAGATGCGGAAATAGCGCTCGTCATTGTAGACGACCTCGGCCTTGCCATCTCCGTTGAAGTCGAAGACGCTCGATCCAGTGCCCGAAGACGAGGCGTCGCTGGTCTCGCTCTGCCACAGCAGGCCCTCAGCGAGGCAGCCGCGCGGGTTTCCGGGCCCCACGCACTTCGGCGCATAGACGCCATACTCGGAGCCGTTCGCGACGCCGATCTCGGGCCGTCCGTCGCCGTCGAAGTCGGCCACCGTGGGCGGACCGCCGATGGCCAACCCGCCCACGCGTCCCTCGAGGCGCCTGACCCAGAGCGTGGCGCCCGTCTGACCATCGAGTATGCGGACGTAGCCAGTGGACACGAGCACGACCTCGGGCCCGGGGTCATCCAAGATGTCGGCCACCGCGCAGACGCCGTCCCGCAGCCCCTCGGGTTTCCAGTAGACGCTTCCGTCTGCGTGGAACGCCGTGTTGCCCGCGATCACCTCTTGGGTGCCGTCCCCATCGAGGTCCGCGACGCAGGGCAGGGGACCGAAGAACTGGTTGGTCGCGATTCCGTCCGTCTCGTCACCCGTCCAGACCAGCTCACCGTCCGTGCCCTGCAAGACAGTGCGGCCGACGATGATCTCCACCGAGCCGTCCCCGTCGAGGTCCGCGATGGCCGGTCCCGAGGAGATGCTGTGGCTGACCACAGTGCCGAGATCCGAGGCCAGAGGGTAGGCCGAGGTCCAGAGCAGGCTGCCATCCGCCCGGAAGGCGTAGGTCCCCGAGTAGGTTCCGAGCCCGACGATCTCGTTCTCGCCATCGCCGTTGATGTCGCCGGCGGCGAGGTTCGCGGTGGCCTCGAGCACCCCAATACCATCCTCCCGCGGCGGATAGCTGATGGTGGTGTCCGTGCGAGGGTCGACGATCCGCAGGATACCCGGTGAGGGCAAACGGTGGCTCAAGGCCGGATAGGAGATGAAGACGAGGACCGGCTCCAGATCTTCCGAGTCACGGGGCATGAGGTCGATGACCAGCGGCGTCATCGAGACGTGGATCGCGCTCACGTGCACCACCGGACCGTTGGGCCACTCGTACTCGAGCACCGGATCATCGAAGGGGTAGATGGTGGGTTCGATGCGGCAGGTGCTCGGGTCCGGGTGAGGACCCACGGGGGGCTCGGCGTCGATCCCTGAGTCGGCGTTCGCGTCGATCTCGGCGTCGAGGCCCGCGTCGACCTCGGCGTCGAAGCCTGCGTCGACCTCGGCGTCGAAGCCCGCGTCGACCTGGGCGTCGAGGCCTGCGTCGGGACCCGTGGTCGAGTCGGGCCGCACGCTCGAGTCGAAGCCCGAAGGCAGCTCATGCGACGTATAGCAGCCCCCGAGGGCTAGCAGAGACAGGACGGCGAGGCGAAAACGGCAGGGCATTGCGATTCCTTATGAGGAGCGTCCACGCTTGCGCGCACATCAAGTTTCGTGCCAACGACCTCGGGCCGGAAACGCCGCAAACCGGCACGGCCCACCCGGATGGGCCCCTGACAAGGCTCGTCCACCGTCAGGATCTTTACGCTTGGCGCTGGTGTACTGGGTTCGAACGCTACCAGCCCACGCGGCGGTGGTAGGCCAGCACGCGCCCGTCTGGCTCCGCGGTGATCGTACCCTCCTCCGCGACGCAGCCCGGGCTCGAGCTGAAGCGCAGCAGCTGGCGCGACGCGGGCGTGTAGCGGATGGCGACGCTGGAGGGCTCTCCTTGGTAGATGAAGCTCGCGCCGTGTACGAAGCCTCGGGCGGTCCGCTGCAGCACGATCAGCATGGCGTCGTCCCCGGAGCGACCCGCGAAGACCCAGCTCGGGAGGCCCCAGCTCGGGGCCCACTCGAGCACTCCGTCTACCTGCTCCCAGCCGTGGAGGTCGTTGGGAGTTCCCCGGCAGCGGCTGTTGGCTCGCGCGGCGTCTACGGCGCGGAAGAGCCGAAAGTCGGCCGCGTAGCGAGTGAGTTCGGGGACACCCGCTAGCAGCTCTCGCAGGCGCGCGTCCTCCACGGCGATCGGCCGGAAGGCCCGAGCTCGCTCGGGCTCGGGGTAGGGCGCTAGGTTGGGCTCGCCTCCACAGCAGCGGAAACCCAGCGCGCGTGGCGTGGCATCTTGGTCGAAGGCCCGTCGAGCGCTGCAGCGTGTGGTCGAGGGCAGCTCTTCCCCGCGCACGATGCGGGTCGCCGTCTCCCCGAAGCTCGGGCCTCCGGGGGAGCGGGTCCACTCCGGGCCCGAGGTCTCGAAAGCGTCGCCCGCCTGCTTGCACGCGCGCTCCCACTCGAGCTCCGTGCACAGGCGCCGGCCCCGCTGCTCGCAGAGCTCCACGGCTTGCGCGGCGTTCAGCCCTCGCCGTGGCTCGCCGTCTCCGGGGAAGGGCCTGCGGTCGATGTCGAAGGCGCTCGATGTCATGGGAACGAGGGCGGCCTCGCGTCGCGGGTTTCGCCCCTCGATGCCTGGTCTGCTGCCCACGCTGAACTCTCCAGCGTGCAGCTCCAGCGTCCCGGCCGCGGTGTCGAGCGCCACGGCGGGAGTGTCGGGCCCTGTCTCGTCCTGCACGGGGTTGGTGATCTCGGGCTGCGCGGCGTCCGCGGAGACGGCGGCGGGCGCCTCGCTAGCGGGCGCGGGCCTCGGGTCAGAGCAACCGCCGAGGGCCAAGACACAGCCGAGCACGAGCAGACGTGAGCGCATGCATCGAACCTAGCGAGACCCTCCGGCCGCGGCCATTTTTCGGCATTTCGGCGCCCGCTCCCGTCGACTCGCTTTGTGGAACGAAGGCGCTAAGGTGGCGGCGTCGGAGCGGCTCGGGTGGTCGCCGGTCGTCTCTTCGGGGGCGGCGGGAGGAAAGTCCGAGCTCCGCAGGGCAGGATGCCAGGTAACGCCTGGTGGGGGTGACCCCGAGGAAAGTGCAGCAGAGAGTAGACCGCCGCGTCGCCCTTGGGTCACGCGGTAAGGGTGAAAGGGTGAGGTAAGAGCTCACCGGGTCGGCGGTGACGTCTGACCGCTTGGTAAACCCCATCTGGAGCAAGGCGGAATAGGGAAGCGTTCGAGGGTGGCCCGCCCGAGCTTCCGGGTTACGTCGCTCGAGGCCTTCGGTGACGAGGGCCCTAGATGAATGGCCACCGCCCGCTCTCCGGCGACGGAAGCGGGCACAGAACTCGGCTTATGAGCCCTCCGACCACGGAGCCTCGCCCTCGGGCGGGGCTTCGCGCTATGGCGCCTCAGCGCCCCGGATCCGTGTCGGGCGGGATGGCCAGAGGATCCACGTGCGTGGGGCTCGGGGGGATCTCCGTGCCGCCCGCGTGCGTGTCCGAGCCCGCGATGGAGGGGTTCGTGTCGGGCGGAGCCAAGGCCGCGGGCTGGGTGGCGGGGCGCTCGAGCGCCTCGACCTCGCCAGAGGAGGTGGTGGGCTCGCGTGTCAGCGGCACGAGGGAAGAGGGCAGCTCGATCAGCCCCGTCGGCTCGGCCTCGAAGGCCTCGTCCCAGGCGTCGTAGCTCTGGGAGCCAGGCACGAGCATCTCGTACACCTCGGCGATCCGCCGTCGCCGGGCGCTCCCGCTGTAGCGCCAACGCGCCTGCTCGTAGGCGGCGTCGATCACGCGGCTGCTCAGCTCGGGTTCGTCGAGCAGCCGGCGAATGCCCTCGGCCAGCGAGGCGTCGTCGGCGGGCTCGTAGAGCACACCCTCTTGTCCATCGTGCACGAAATCCGTGATGCCGGGTACGCCGGCCACCACCATCGGCCGCCGGCAGGCCATGTACTCGAGCAGCGGCTCGGGCAGGTCTCCGTGGCGTCGAAAGCGCGGGGCCGCGGCCGCCGGCACGAGCGCCACGTCGGCGCCCGCGATCAGCGCGGGGATGTGCACGGCCAAGGGCTCGGCCCTCACCTGCACTACGTCCTCCAGACCGAAGGCCCGCACGATCCGACGCAGCTTGTCCCTGGCTTCGTGGCGCTCCTCGCCGGCGAAGAGGGCACGCACGGGACGCTCCTGCGCCAGCGTGCGCACGGCGGCGAGGGCCGTGGAGAGATCTCGGTCGGCGGAGAATTTGCCCAGGTAGAGCAGGCGCGCCACCTCGTCCGGGTAGGAGGGCCACCAGTCGAAGGCGTTGACGTCCACGCCGGGGTGCACCACCGCCACCTTACCGCCGTGGCCCTCCTCTCCGAGGGCGCGCGCCGCGGCCTCGGTGGGCACCAGGATCAGGTCGGCCGCCTCGAGGCAGCGTCCGTGGGCCGCATCCCAGAGGCGCTCGGCGTCCACGCTCTCCGCCTCGTCCGGGTAGGTCGCCACCTCGTAGACGAAGCGAAAGGAGAGATCGCCCCGTCGCTCCGCTACCACCTCGCCGGAGAAGGGCCCGCGCACGTGCACGACGTCGTAAGGCTGGGCCTCGAGCTGTCGGCCCACGGCTCGCCCGAAGGCTTGGTGGCGTTCCAGAGGCGTGCCCGTGACGCGCACGCGGAAGAGCCTGGACTCGTAGAGCCGGCTCTGGTGCGCCAGGGCCTCGGTCTTCAGCGTGACCAGGTCCATCTCGGCGCGCAGTGCGGCCGCCATGCCTGCGACGGCGGCGGCGTGGGGACCTGATCCGGGGACCGGACCGAAGGCCGTGACGAGGACTCGAATACGAGAAGGTGCGATGGTGTGGCTCCAGTGGCGTCGCTAGCCTAGCGCGCGGGATTGTGCTTGCGTACCCCCGTCTGCCGCGATTAGAAGGAGAGTCTCAGTTTTTCCCCCGGATACCAAGGGAGGCCACAGCGTGAATGAGCTTGCGAAGTACCTGATCAACAACATCTATCTGGATTTTCAGGGCGGCATCACCCTGGAGGAGATGCGGGCGTCCTTGCGCAAGGATGATACCCGCGAGTCGCGCCACCTGCTCTCCAAGCTGATCGAGGACAAGTGTGTGGACGACCTGCTGGTGACCATCGCCGACTGCTTGAAGGAGTCCCTTCGTTCGGGCATCAACGAAGATACCATCAAGGAACAGCTGGTCACTTACGCCGAGTCCTGACGATCATGGATCACAGCCGCAAGAGCGTCCGCGCGGCCGCTGAGCTCGCGCGAAGGTCGAACCCCCCTCGCAGCTGGCGAGGGCGCAGCGCGTGGCCGCTTGTCGTGGCGCTCGTGGCGTCCGGCTGCGGCTCCCACGACGAGGCGACCGAGCCGCCGGCGCAGGCCGTGGAGCTCGCCCCGGCGGCGGGCACTGGAGGCGACGCCGCCCGCGTCGAGTCGCTCGATTCCGTCGACGTGTCTCGCCTCGAGGACGCCGACCGTCAGCGCTGGGTGAGTCTGATCAACGATCTGCTCTCTCCCTGTGGTCAACCCATCTCGGTGGCGCGTTGCGCGGCCACGCCGGGGAGCTGTGGCCGCTGTGTGCCCGCGGCGCGCTACCTCGCTCGGCTGGCGAACGAAGGCTACGACACCAGCGAGATCAGAGAACTCTATCGCCTGCGCTACGCGGACGACACGCGGGTCGAGCTGTCCACCGAGGGCGCCCCCATTCGCGGCGAGCCCATGGCCCCGGTGACCATGATCGAGTTCAGCGACTTTCAATGTCCCTACTGCGGCGCCGCGGAGCCGGCCTTGGCGCGCGCCCTGCGACAGTTCGAAGGTCGCGTGCGCTTGGTGTTCAAGAACTACCCTCTCTCCGGGCACGAGCACGCCATGGAGGCCGCACGCGCCTCCTTTGCGGCGGACAATCAGGGCAAGTTCTGGGAGATGCACGACATCCTCTTCGAGCGCCAGACCGCGCTCGAGACCGCTGACATCGATCGCTACGCCGCCGAGCTCGGGCTCGACATGGACAGGTTCCACGCCGACATCGCCTCGCCCGAGGTGCAGCGCCGGATCGACGCGGACAAGGCGGAGGGCCGACGCGTGGGCGTGGACAGCACGCCGACCATCTTCATCCAGGGTCGTCACTTCGAGGAGCCCCTCGAGGCCCTGCCCACCTACCTACGTGAGGAGCTCGATCAATGAATCACTCGCCTCGCCCTGCGTCCGACGATTCGATGACCCACTCTCGCGTTCGTTCCCCGCGCTCCCGTGTCGCGCTGCTCGCGGCCGCCCTCGGCGGCGTCCTCCTGGTCGCCACGCTGGCGCTCCCCGCTCTGGCCCTCGAGGCGGGCTCACGCGCGCCCGAGATCGGCCTGCCGGATCTCGACGGCAACATGCAGCGCATAGCCGCCCTGCGCGGCAAGGTCGTGCTCGTCGACTTCTGGGCGTCGTGGTGCGCACCCTGTCGCGAGGAGATGCCCGTGCTCGAGCGTCTGTATCGGGCTCATCGAGCCGACGGCTTGGTGATCCTCGGGATCAGTCAGGATCGCACGGCCGACAGCATGCGCTCCTTCGTGGCGCGCACTCCCGTCAGCTTCCCCTTGGTGTTCGACGCGGGACACCGGATCGCCGGTCGCTACCATCCGCCACGCATGCCCTCCTCCTATCTGATCGATCGACGCGGGGTCGTGCGCTACGTGCACGCCGGATTCCGCGCCAGCGACGCGAGCCGCATCGAGCACGAGGTCGAGAGCCTGCTCGCGGCCCACTGATCCGTTCGCGCTCTCCGCGAGCTGTCGGGCCGAGGCCCGTAGCCTCGATTCAGGTCTTGCGCTTGTCCGGCGCGATGCGCGCGCGGAAGAGGAACTCGGACGTCTGCTTGCCCACGTAGTTGAAGAGGTCGACGTCCTTCTCGGTGAAGCCCGACTCGTTCCCGCGGTTGATCGCCTGCACCATGCCCAAGAGCCGGCCCTGGTGTTCGAGGGGCAGGTAGCACATGTCGAGGATCTCCACGCCGATCCTGCCGTCGACGCCGGGATCGTAGCGTGCGTCCTGTCGCGCATCTACCACGCGCATGGGCCCGGCGTGGGCGTGGGCCGCGACGCCCATGATGCCGACGTTGGCCGGCACGGCCTCGCCTTGGCGCTCCTCGGCGCCAGGCCCGTGGACCGAGACGAAGCGAAACTCGTCCGTGTTGATGTCGTAGAGGCAGCCGCTCAGCGCCTCGCTGGGCACGAGTTCGAGCAGCAGGCGCGTGGTGAAGTCGAGGGCCTCCGCCGGCGAGGCTAGGAAGAAGAGGTCCTGACAGGCCTCGAAGGCCTTGGCGAGGCGCGCGTCGTGTTCGTCCGTGCCGGCGCGGGCCCGGCGTCGGGGCGCCTGCGGGGCTACTCGAGGCGCCGCCGCGGGTGGGCTCACGGGGCTAGCTGGCGGCGGCACCACCGGCTT
>JAADHO010000315.1 GCA_013151775.1 Deltaproteobacteria bacterium
GGGTCGCGGCATCGCCGGACTCTACCGCGGCCCCGCGCGTGTCGCAGCAGGCGCGCCCGTGTTCGCGAGTCGTCAGGCGACGAGACCGTGGGCCACCACGCACGAGCTCGAGGTGGAGGTGGTGTATTTCGAGGGTGAGCCCCTGGTTCGGCTGCGGCGCGTCCCCGGCATCGCCGAGCGATGTGGAGAGCTCCTTCACGCCTGGGTTCCACGAGCCGCCGTGACCTTCCCGCCGTGACCCATCAGCTCGCGAGCAACACCTGGAAGCGTCGGTCTGGGGACAGCACTCCTAGGTCCTCGTCGTCCCGGTGGGGCGTGCGGGTCGTGGTGAGCTGCTTGCCAGGCACACAGCAGGCCAGTGTATAGGCCACGTCCCAACGTAGGCGGTCGAGCACGGCGTCGACGTCGACGTGGGCGTGCACGAAGGTGACGACGGTAGGCATCGCGGGCAGCGCGTTGAGCTCGTCGATGACGTCCTCGATGCGCGCCTTGCGCCAGCGGAATCTGCGGATCTCGTGGCGGTCCCGCCATTCGCTGACGAGGCGCTCGTTCACGAGGGGATCGACGCTGATGTTGTCGGCGTCGGTCTTGATGGCGAAGAGCGCCGCCGTGCGCGCGTGCGCGCCATCACCCACGTGGATGACCCGACAGCGCTCGAGCTCCGCCATGTGCGGACGCAGCTGCACGAGTGCGGAGAAGCTCTCGGTCATCTCCTTCGCGGGCTTGGGCGCGAGCGCGAAGAGAGGCCACAATGCCTGGAAGGACTCGCGCCGCATGAGGCGGTCGAGGTAGTCGCTGCTCGTGGCGGGCGCGGGCGCCATGGAGGCGGGTGTAGCACGCGGTGGCGTGGTGCGAGGTTCCGCCTCGGAGTACAGGCTTCTCGTTAGGGAGCGCAGCTCAGCCTCAATTCGCCGTTGGAATATCCTTGCAAATATGGAGTGCGTCTCCCTGTTTTACAAGGATCACGCGCGCGTGTCCGGACCGCCTTTGCGGCTCACGTCCAAGACGTGAGCATAGCCAGCATCACGAGGCAAGAACGGCGGCGGCCAGCAAGAGCGCGCGGTCGCGGTAGGCGTCACCCGCGACCTCCGGGAAGGAGACTTCCACGCGCGCGGGGACCAGAACACTGGCCGAACGCGGACGCGGCGCGCGCACGAGACTTCCCTCGCCACCCGCGCGAACAATGTGCCGGATCCTGCGCGTCCACGGGAAGACGAAGCGGATCCACGGGCGCACGAAGCGCGTCTGTGCGCCCTGTTTCGGGACGGCCACGACGCTGCCGAAGAGCCTGGCGTCGACACGACCGACATTTCCCGAGTCGTCTCGGAGCTTCCACGCGCTACGGAACCAGCCCTTCGACTTCTGGAGGTCCATGACCACCTCACCGGTCGCGGTGAGGATCTCGAACGCGTCGCCCGCTCGAAGCATGCGCGCCGCCCAGCCACCGGACTCGCGCACGGACGCGACCGTGATACCGGAGCCGTCGATGACCTTGCAGGCGCGCGAGGCGGGAAGGATCAGCAGGTATTCGAGGATGAGCTCGATGAGATCGCGCTCGTAGCTCAGGCTGCACCCGGAGAGCTGGCCCAATTCGCGCTCGAGGTAGGCGCGCTCCTCCGCGCCAGCGCGACCGCTGCCGCTGCGCCCATGCGGCTGCTCACGCGTGAGGCGCTGATGGAGCAGGACCATGGTGACGGTGCCGGCGGCGATGCAGCCCACGAACACGGGCAGCGCGTCGCGCACGGCGACATTCCTGAAGATGGCGATGAGCACCGCGCTCACGACGAACCCTGCGATCACCGAGGTGACACGAGCGGCCTGCAGGCGCCGCACCCTGCGCCTGTACTCCGCCATCTCCTGGAGGACGTCATCATCGGCCTGATCAGTGGTTGAATCGCCTGTGGGGGAGGCGCCGCCTTCGACCATGGCACGCCGCCACTCGTCCTTGTCCTGCTGACTCACCTCGATCTCGGGGCTCGACGCGACAGGGTCGAACTCTCGCTCCTTCGGTCCAGGGCGACGCCCACCGTGAGTCCCACACCGATGGCAGCCCAGAATCCGGTGGCCTGCTCATCGGGAAGCAGGAATCCGACCGCGACGAAGATCGAGAATGCCACGACGACGGCCCCTACCACGGCGAACAACATCGCGCGTTGGCGTGCCGCCCGAACGCGTTGGACGCGCTCGAACTCGTCCTCAGGTGGGCTCTCTTCAGACGTGTTGGTGCTGGGTGAGGCAGTGTCCATGGCTCCTCCTACGTTGTCGCATGGAGTGCGCTTCCTTCGCCAGGGCTCGTTCAGTCCCTGCTCGCACGAGATCAGTCCCAGCGGGAGCTGATGGTGATGCGCATCTCGCCGACCGTGCCTTCGCCTCGGCCGCCGATGTTCTGGATCCGGGCTAGGCGCTTGCCGAGTCGGCACTGAGTTCAGGGCAGGGGGACCAAAGTCGGCACGAGCACGCTTGGCCTCCCTGGCACGCCGATCGCTCCGTTCCTGTTGTTGCCCCAGCACATCACTTGGCCGGTGGCTCGGACCGCGCACGTGGTCTCCCAGCCGCATGATATGCTCACGGCGTCATCCAAACCCACGACCAGCACCGGATCGACCGAGCGCCTCGTCGTACCGTCACCGAGTTGTCCCTCCCGGTTCTCGCCCCAACATCTGATGCTGCCCGACCTGAGCAACGCACAGGTGTGCATCTCGCCACTGGAGATCGACGTCACGTCCATCAGTCCAGGCACGACTTCCGGAACCGTTCGCAGCACAGAATATGGGTCGGCGGCTCCAAACCGTGGACCCCAGCACACTACGGTGTGACCCGCCCGGAGTGCACAGACGGATCCGCCACCTACCGAAACCTGAATCGCGTCATTCAGGTCTTGGACCAGCCCCGGTGTCACACGGTTTCCCGACGTAGGATCAGCGACCGACCCATCGCCGAGTTCTCCGTACCAATTCCTACCCCAACACTGCACGGTTCCGCGTCGCTCTACGACGCACGCGTTCGACGGTGTTACGGACACCTGAACGGGCTCGACTAGTCCCTCGGGGCTCCACAGCGGCCCCCGCGTCAACGGACCGACGATATACCCGGAACACATCACCGTGTATTCGGGCACTACTGTGCACAGTCCCGATGAAGTCACGGACATCTGGGATGCTGGACCCAACCCGTCGTACACACGGGGAGGCTCGGGGTCCGGCGGTGCGCCGGGGTGGTCGACTTCTCCCCAGCATACGATCTCTCCGCTACGTTTTCGGACGCACTCCGCATAGCCGCCGACGCCTACGTCCACGACGTCCTCCAAGCCCGGCAATCGCGTGGGAAAGCGAACGTCCGGACCGGGGACTCCAAGTCCGATGGCCCCGTCCTGGTTGCTACCCCAGCACGCGACGGTGCCATCCGACAGGACCGCGCATGTCGTCATGCCTTGGGCGCCGCCTCCGCCCGTGGTCACGGCGACTGCCCGGCCCGTGCACGTGTCTTCGTCGATCCGGCCGTCGCAGTTGTCGTCGAGTCCGTTGCAGATCTCTGGCGTCGTCGTACAAGCGTCCGGTTCGGCGCTCGGCGAATCCGTGCCACTATCCCGAATCGACGAGTGCACGGCGCCATCCCGCGGACGGGGGCGCCCTGCGTCTAACGCTCCAGAGTCCATGCTTGCATGCGTAACTGGCGGCGGATCCCCTGCCTGGAGACCGGTGCGGCCTCCACAGCCATTGGCGATAGCCAGCAAGGCCATGGTGCAAATGACTTGCACATGCTGCAGTCGTCCCATCGACACAGTTCATCCTATCACTGAGCCGAGCGCAACGCATCACCTCGATGCATGCTGCGCAAAGTGCGAGTCCGGCCGGCCGGCTCCCCCTGACCGATCAGTCCCAGCGTGAGCTGATGGTGATGCGCATCTCGCCGACCGTGCCTTCGCCTCGACCGCCGACGTTCTGAATCAGCACTTGGTAGCTGCCGTTGACTTGGTCGTCTCGGTAGATGGAGCGATCGACGTAGTGTGTGGGCAGCGGGCCCGTCATGGTCGCGCCATCCCAGAGGGTGACAGGCTCCTGACCCGTCGGAGGCTTTACGCCGATCCAGAGGCTCGAGGGATCGCTGTGCTCGATGTCGATGTCGAAGGCGATGTCTTCGGGCACGCTGGCCTGTCCGTAGACGATGATCGGCGTCGCCACAGGCTCGCTCATGACCACGCTCGGGATCGAGGCTTCGCCTTCCACCTCGAAGCTGTCGCGCATCCAATGGAGCGCGCAATAGCCTTGGCCGTAGACGCTCTCGGCGATGCAGATCTGATCGCCATTGCAGTCCGAGTCCCCAGCACAGTCGTCTTGCAGTCCGGGCTGGCCCGAGATGTCGCGGCACTTTCCGTAGCCGAAGTCCAGAGGTCGGCCCACGCAGCGCAGGCCCGCGGCGCAGTCGTCGACCGTGGCGCAGTCCTCTCCGCCGACCGGCACAGCCACCGCCTCGAGCAGGTGCTCGAGCGTGCGGGTGCCGACCCAATAGAGGCTCGCGAGCACGTCGACGGTCTCCACCGGTCGCGCGGCGAGGATGGACGTGACGGCGCGCGAAGGCACGCTCGCGGCTGAGAATTCTTCACTCGTCGCGGAGTTGACGAAGGCGAGCACGTCCTCCGCCTGAGCGTAGGTGAAGTCGACTCGATCGAAGCTTCCGAGCAGGTCGTCGTCGCCGGGCACGTAGTCGTTGAGCTGCGCGAACTCCGTCAGCTTCGCCAGCGCGGAGGGGCCGACCCAGCGCACGGCGTCCACCTCCGCGAGCGTGTCGAAGAGGTCGTCGTCGCGCGTGCCAAAGACGCCATCCGCGCCATCGCGATGCGCGACGAGGTTCTCCGCTGCGCGCCGGTCGAGGGCGACCGCGTCGTCCAAGAGCTCGAAGCTCGTGCCCTCCCCGTCGTTGAGCAAGAGCAGCACGCCATAGCCTTCACGCGTGCCCTCGAGGGCGGATGTGCTCCCGGAGACTCCCTCGGCGGAGTCTGAGTTGGCGTCGAGATCGACAGAGGCCGTGCAGCCGGTGAGCACGAGGAGGGTGGCGAGGAAGGTGCGCATGCCGCCATGAGTCGCAAGATGCATGCCCAATATGTGTGGCGAATTACGTCATGATTTCCGGGCGCCCGGTGGCTTCTGGACTAGCCTGCGTGACGACGAGGCTGTGGTTCGCGGGGGAAGGTGCGGCCCGAGGAGAGCGTAGTCCTCTGAGTCGTCCCGTGTATGATGTCGCTCGGACTTCGCCAACCATGCCCTTCCTCTTCATGCTTCAGACCCTCTTCAGCATCTGGATGCTGGTCGACGCGATCAAGCGCGGGGCGGATCAGTATTGGTGGTTCATCGTGATGGTGCCCTTCGGCGAGGTCGTCTACTTCATCGCCGTCGTGTGGCCCGACCTGCGTCGCGGCAACCACGCTCTGAGCAAGCTCTTCGTCGGGCGTCCGCCTTCGCTGAAGGAGCTGCGTCGCGACTTCGCGCAGACGCCGAGCCATCTGAATCGAGTCCGACTCGCGCAGGGGCTGCACGACGCGGGGGAGTTCCCGGAGGCCGTGAACGTCTTCGCGCAGGTGCTCGAGAGGGAGCCCACGGACAACGCGGCTCTCTACGGCTACGCGCGCTGCTGCGCGGAGGTCGGTGACGAGGAGCAAGCCATCGAGGCGCTCGAGCACTTGTTCGCGATGGACTCGACCTGCCTCGACTACGAGCCCGCGTACCTCTTGGCCGAGCTGCTCGCCAAGGGCGGGCAGGCGCCCGAAGCCATCGCGCATCTCGAGACGCTCACGCGCAGCGTCCACCGCCTCGGTCCACGCGTGGAGCTGGCGTCGTATCTGGTCGACGCTGGCCGCGGTGGTGACGCCCGCAAGGTGCTCGACTCTGCGCTCGAGATCTACGAGAGCAGTCCGCGCGCCATCCGTCGCAAGGACTCGGGCGCCGCCCGTCGCGCCCGTCGTCTGCGTCGAGCCGTGTAGCACGGCGCGCGCTACGCACCTTTTCGGCTCAGGCCTCGTGCGGGTCACCCAGCCAGCGTTCGATGGGACGTGAGAGGAACTCCGCGAGCGGTACGCCGTCGTCACCCACGAGCAGCGTGCGCGTTGGCTTCCACGCTTTGGCGAAGGCTTCCAGACCCGGCAGGCTGCTCGGCGCGCGCCCGCTCTTCACCTCGATCGCCAGCAAGCTGGCGCCGGCTCTCACAACGAAGTCCACCTCACGTCCGCGCTCGCGCCAGTAGAAGAGCTCACACGCTCCACGCGCCGCTGCGTTGGCCAGGTGCGCGCCCACGGCCGACTCGACGAGCCGCCCGTAGAGCTCCCGGTCGGTGCGAAATTCCGCCGGAGAGAGTGAGCTCTGCCCGGTCATCAGCGCCGTGTTCATCACCTGCAGCTTGGGGCTCGACGCGCGTCGGCGGGCGGCGTCCCCCGCGAACTTGGGGAGACCCGTCACCATCCCCGCGCCCGCCAAGAGATCGAGGTAGTGTGCCAGGGTCGTCGTGTTGCCGGCGTCCTGAAGCTGGCCGAGCATCTTGGTGTAGGAGAGGATCTGCCCAGAGTAGCGACAGCTCAGCTCGAAGAGGCGCCGCAGGAGCGCGGGCTTGTCTACCCGCGTCATCAAGAGCACGTCCCTCGAGAGCGTGGTCTCGATCAAGGCGTCGAGCAGGTAGCGGCGCCAACGCGCGGGGTCGTCTATCAGGGGCGCGCTGCCCGGATAGCCCCCGAAGTACAGATACTGCTCCAGCGTGAAGTCGAAGGCCTCGCGCATCTCGGAGAAGGACCAATGGGGCAGCTGGAGCAGCTCGAAGCGCCCAGCCAGGCTTTCCGTCAGCCCGCGTTGAACCAGGAGCGGCGCCGAGCCCAAGAGCACGACTCTGAGGTCGCACGCGCTCCGCGTGTCTTCGTCCCACAGGCGCTTCACGATCTCGGACCAGCGCGGGATCTTCTGCACCTCGTCGAGCGCGAAGACAGCTCCACTCGGCGACTCGCCGGCCATCACCCGAGCCCGGTGCCATTGCGCCTCGAGCCAGGCTGCGTCGTGCAGCGCCGGCTGATCGGCTGACGCGAAGAGTGTGGGCCCTTCGACGCGCGACAAGACCTGCGAAACCAGAGTCGTCTTGCCCACCTGACGAGCTCCCGCCACCACTTGCAGGAAACGGCGCGGCTCCTCGAGACGGGCCCTGAGCGAGGCGCCGAAGCAGCGCTCGAAACGCTCTCTCACATGATTACTCATTACGTTGAGTAAAAATACTCATCACGCTGAGTTAACGCAAGTATCGACCGGGTAGCCGTCGCGGCTTGACGCGAGCGTGGTGGGGACATATATATCGGACTGAGACAGTCCTATATGGCTGGATGTCCGGAAAATGCTAAGAATTTCAAAGCTTACTGACTATGGCATCCTGCTCGCTGTCGAGCTGGGTGAGCTCCAGGAGCCCACCTCTGTGCGTGCCCTCAGCTTGCGCACGGGCGTGCCCCAGGCCACGGCTAGCAAGGTGCTGCAGAGCCTCGCACGCGCCGGCATCGCCCGCTCGAGGCGAGGCGCCACCGGTGGCTACTGCCTGACGCGCCCCTCGCGCGAGATCCCCATGCTCGAGGTGCTCACCGCCCTCGAGGGTCCCCTCGCGGTCACGGATTGCGTGGAGGAGGGCGCCTGCGAACACGAAGAAGGCTGCGGCACGCGCGTGAGCTGGCAGCGCGTCAACGAGGCTGTGGCCCGCGCTCTCGCGAACGTCAGCCTGGCCGACATGGCGCCGCCCACGCCGCTGGTCGCCCTGACCCGATCGGCCGCTCACGCCGCGCGCTTGCGCCAAGGCGCCGACCTCTCTCTCCTCGCCCCTGCGGAGCACGCATGACGACATCGGACCAAGCCCTCGAGGGCATCATTGACAAGGCCTACGAAGCCGGCTTCGTCACCGACATCGAGCAAGAGGTGCTCGCTGCGGGCCTCGACGAGTCCACCGTGCGCTTCATCTCCAAGAAGAAGGGCGAGCCCGAGTGGCTGCTCGACTGGCGCCTGGCGGCCTTCGCGCGCTGGAAGAAGATGGTCGAGCCGACCTGGGCGAAGGTGCAGTACACGCCCATCGACTATCAAGGGATTCACTACTGGGCCGCGCCCAAGCGGGACGAGGACAGACCGCAGAGCCTGGACGAGGTCGACCCCGAGCTGCTCGCCACCTACGAGAAGTTGGGCGTCCCGCTGGCGGAGCGCGAGATCCTCGCGGGCGTCGCGCCGAGCGGCCGTGAGGTCGCCGTGGACGCCGTCTTCGACTCGGTCTCCATCCTCACCACCTTTCGCGAGAAGCTCAGCGAGTATGGCGTGATCTTCATGCCCTTGTCGGAGGCCGTGCACGCACACCCGGAGTTGGTGAAGCGCTACCTCGGCTCCGTCGTGCCGACGACGGATAACTTCTTCGCGGCGCTCAACAGCGCGGTCTTCTCCGACGGCTCCTTCGTCTACATCCCCAAAGGTGTGCGCTGCCCGATGGAGCTGAGCACCTACTTCCGCATCAACGCCGAGA
The DNA here is from genome assembly GCA_013151775.1 of Deltaproteobacteria bacterium. GTDB lineage: Bacteria > Myxococcota_A > Polyangia > Polyangiales > Houyiibacteriaceae > JAADHO01. Next base: position 8,518 of record JAADHO010000315.1, read on the forward strand.
ACACGGGGCAGTTCGAGCGCACGCTGATCATCGCCGAGGAGGGCAGCTACGTCAGCTACCTCGAGGGCTGCACGGCGCCGCAGCGTGACGAGAACCAACTCCACGCCGCCGTCGTCGAATTGGTCGCGCACGCGGACGCGGAGATCAAATACTCCACCGTGCAGAACTGGTATCCCGGCGACGCCGAGGGCAAGGGCGGCATCTACAACTTCGTGACCAAGCGCGCGCTCTGTGAAGGTGCGCGCTCCAAGGTCAGCTGGACGCAGGTCGAGACGGGCAGCGCCATCACCTGGAAGTACCCGAGCTGCATCCTCAAGGGAGACGACTCCGTGGGCGAGTTCTACTCCGTCGCTCTCACGCGCAATCGTCAGCAGGCCGACACGGGCACCAAGATGATCCACCTCGGCAAGCGCACGCGCTCCACCATCGTCAGCAAGGGCATCAGCGCCATGCACGGGCAGCAGACCTATCGCGGCGGCGTGAAGATCGCGGCGAAGGCGGAGGGCGCGCGCAATCACACGCAGTGCGACTCTTTGCTCATAGGCTCCGACTGCGGCGCCCACACCGTGCCCTACACCGAGGTGAGCTGTCCGAGCGCGCACCTCGAGCACGAGGCGACCACCTCGCGCATTGGTGAGGATCAGCTCTTCTATTGTCGTCAACGCGGGCTGAGCGAGGAGCAGGCCGTGAGCCTGATCGTCAACGGCTTCGCCCGCGAGGTGCTCAAGGAGCTGCCCATGGAGTTCGCCGTCGAGGCGCAGAAGCTGCTCGGCGTCAGCCTCGAAGGCGCCGTCGGCTGAGTCTTCCGAATCGAGACACATGCGGAAACCTAGGAATAGATCATGTTGAAGATCGAGAACCTCCACGTCGAGGTCGGCGGAAAAGAGATCCTGAAGGGCCTGAATCTGCACCTGCCCGCGGGCGAGGTGCACGCCATCATGGGCCCCAATGGCGCGGGCAAGAGCACGCTCGCCTATGCGCTCGCGGGGCGTGAGGGCTACGACGTGACCGAGGGTAACATCACGTTCCTGGGCGAAGACCTGCTTGCCAAGTCGGTCGAGGAGCGCGCGCAAGCGGGCGTCTTCTTGGCCATGCAGTATCCCGTGGCGATCCCCGGCGTGACCAACCTCTACTTCCTGCGTGAGGCCGTTAACGCGCTGCGCGCAGCCCGTGACGAGAAGCGCCTCGGCGGCGTGGAGTTCATGAAGCTCGCCAAGCAGAAGGCCAAGCTCGTGGAGCTGCCGCCCGAGCTGTTGAAGCGCGCCGTCAACGACGGCTTCAGCGGCGGCGAGAAGAAGCGCAACGAGATCTTCCAGATGGCCATGCTCGAGCCGCGTCTCGCGCTGCTCGACGAGACCGACTCCGGGCTCGACATCGACGCTCTGCGGGTGGTCAGCGAGGGTGTGAATGCGCTGCGCAGGGCCGATCGCTCCATGCTCGTGATCACGCACTACCAGCGGCTGCTCGACGAGATCGTGCCCGACGTCGTGCACGTCCTCTTCGATGGCATGATCGTCAAGTCGGGCGGCAAGGAGCTGGCCCTCGAGCTCGAGGA
>JAADHO010000448.1 GCA_013151775.1 Deltaproteobacteria bacterium
GTCGGGCGGCAGCAGCTCGTTCTGCAGCAGGCCGACGCGTCCGCGCACCTGCTCCGGCAAGGACTCGAGCGCGGCCTCGAGGTCGGCCTCGCCCACGGCGACCAGCAGCTCGGCGGCGCGCAGCAGGCGCTCACGGGCGACGGCCGGCTCGGTGGAGCGCAGGATGGGCGCGATCTCCCGATCGGTGGCCAAGAAGGCGCGGGCGAAGACGCCGCCCATCTGTCCCAGGCCCAGGATGGCGACGCGGTCGCTCATGCTTCCTCCCCGAGCAGCACCTGAGCGGCGTCGGCGGCGCCGAGCACCTCGGCCACGCGCTCGTCCTCGCGCACGGCGTCCCACAACGCGCGGGCGCGCTGGCGATACACGTCGCGGTCGAGGCGGCCGCGCAAGAGCTCGTAGCGCAAGAGCAGGAAGGCCGTCTGCACCACGTCAGCGAGGCAGTGGGCCTCGATGGTCTCGAGCTGTCCCGCGTCGTAGAGGGAGGCGATCATCGAGCCGTCCACGCCGAGCTTACCGGGCAGGCCCATCAGGCGCGCGGCGGCGCTGAGGCTCGGGCGACGCGTGGCGCCGTGCTCCGTCAGGGCGTCCGCCAGATCGAGGTGCCCGAGGTCGCTGTAACGGTAGCGGTAGTCCCGATCGGAGAAGTAGGCCTGGAAGGAGACGCCGTGCTTGAGGCAGCGGTTGATCAACACGGGCAGGTCGAAGCTGCGGCCGTTGTAGGTCACGAGGTGGCAGCGCTCGCGACCGACGAAGCGCGCGAAGTCGCCGAGCAGGCGCGCCTCACGCTCGACGCCACGGGCCGGCTCGTCGCCTCCACCGAAGACGCCCATGCGCTTGGTCGTGAGGTCTGGATCGAGCCAGAGCACGCCGAGGGCGACGACCTCGTGATGCGTCGGTGGAGGGAAGCCCTCCTTGGCCGCGTCCCAGGGGAGCGATCGATCGGGGACGGTTTCGATGTCGAGCACGAGGTAGCTGCGGGAGGTCACGGCGGCGGCGGCCCTTTCATGGCAGGATGCGCAGCATACCCATGTGTCGCATCTTCGGCTTCCGCTCCGTCATCCAATCGCAGGTCCACCGCTCGTTGGTCGCCGCCGACAACGCCCTGTGCGTGCAGAGCGGACAGAACCCCGATGGCTGGGGCGTCGCCTATTATCTCGAGGGCGCCGCGCATCTGCTGCGTAGCCCGGAGAAGGCCCTCGACGATCAGCTCTTCGACCGTGTCAGCGGCGTGGTGGCGTCCGAGACCGTGCTGGCTCACGTGCGCAAGGCCACGGTGGGCGATCTCTCGGTGCTCAACTGTCATCCCTTCCAATACGGCCGCTGGACCATGGCGCACAACGGCGAGGTCAAGGACTTCGATCGCCATCGTGACGCCCTGCGCGCGGAGATCGCGCCGCGCCTGCGCCGCTACATTCTGGGCGACACGGACAGCGAGGTGATCTTCTTCCTCTTCCTCACGGAGCTCTCCGCCTATGGCGCGCTGAGCGAGCGCTACGGCGCCAAGGAGGTCGCCGCCGCCCTCTCCAACACCATCCGCTGCGTGCGCGCCATCACGGACGGCGACACGCAAGAGAGCCGCGCCCTGCTGACGCTGATCGTCACCGACGGCAAGACCATGGTGGCGACGCAGGGCGGCAAAGAGCTGCACTACTCGACCTACAAGACCCACTGCGCCGACCGCGACAGCTGCCCGCATCTCGCACCCCATTGCGAGGCGCCCACCGCGACGGGCTTCGTGAACCACCTGCTCTTCTCCAGCGAACCCACAAGCGGCGAGGCCGTATGGCACGCCATGAAGCCCGGCGATGTCGTGGGCGTCGACTGGCGCATGCGCCTCTTCCAGACGCGTGTGGAGGAGGCCGAGCATCCGAAGTCAGAAGCTCCGGGGCGCGTCGGGGAGTAGCTGGCTGCCCGGGTCGCCGGTAGAGCCGCGCTGGCCACCGCCTCAGCCACCTGCGTGTGCCCTCAAGTCCTGGAGATCATTGACTTCACATGTTGGCATCTGATGTGCAGTACACTCCGCCTGAGGTTTTCATGACGTATCGCCACACATTCTATCTGCTGCTCTCCATCACCCTGGCCGCCTGCGCTGGCGCCGGTGAGGGGCCCTCGCCGGACGGTATCGACGACATCGCCCTACCCGGCGGCAAGGCGGACGCCGCGGGCCTGACGCCGTGTCAGGAAGAGGAGATCGTGAGCTGGCTGAACGACGCCGCCACGGACTTCTCCCTGGTGCATGCGGCGGGCGTCCACACCCGGGCCGCGCGCAACATCATCGCGCACCGGGACGGCGCCGACGGCAGCTTCGGCACCGCCGACGACGACCTCTTCGACGATCTCGTGGAGGTCGACCGCGTCTCCTACGTCGGCCCCGTGGCCATGCGTCAGCTGGGCGAGGCCGTCTTGGCCCGCTGCACGGCGCCCCCGAGCGACGCCAGCGTGGAGGTCATCTTCTCGCCGCAACCCTTCGCGACCAGTCACCTCGCCAAGGCCATCGAGCTGATGGACGGCGCCGAGCGCTCCCTCGACATCGCCATGTACAGCTTCCGCGACAACCGCGTGATCGACTCCTTGGTGCGCGCCGCCCGCCGCGGCGTCTCCATCCGCATGCTCTTCAACGGCGCCGCCGATGACCGCAGAGACCCGGCCGGCACACTCAGCGCCCGACTCGAGGACGAGGGCGTCGAGGTGCGCTGGATCAACAAGATCATGCACCACAAGTTCCTGATCGCCGACGGCGCCCGCAGCTCCCTCGACGAAGCCCGGAGCGCCTGGCTGATGACGGGCAGCGGCAACTGGAGCACCTCCGCCGGCACCCGCTACGACGAGAACACCCTGGTGGCACGCGGCCACGAGGAGCTGAATCTGCGCTACCAGAGCGAGTTCAACTACCTCTGGGCGCACAGCCGGGCCGTCGTCTGGAACGAAGACATCGCGCCCGTGAGCGCCATCGACATCGCCGCCGGCGACATCCCCGACGACGTCAACGCCGACGCCATCTTCACCTCCGCCAACTTCCGCACCTACACCTCGAGCCGCTACGGCGAGACCTTCAGCGTGGTGCGCGGCACCAACACCGTCTCCGACCGCCTGGTGGAGCTGATCGGCCGCGCCGAGCGCTCCATCCGCATCGCCTCGGGTCACCTGCGCAGCCGCCCCGTCGCCGAGGCGCTGCTCGCCAAGGTGCGCGAGAACCCCGCCCTCGACGTGCGCATCTACCTCGACGGCCAAGAGTACGTCAGCGACTGGGGAAACCGCCGGCAGGAGCGTGACCTGCGCTCCTGTCTCACCGCCGCCGGCACCAGCACCTCGCGTACGCAGAACTGCTACGACCGCGGCTTCATGTACTCCTACGCCATGATGGAGGAGGGCATCGGCCTGCGCTTCAAGTACTACTCCTACCGCTGGGACTACCACTACGCCGTCCAGATGCACCACAAGTACATCGTGGTCGACGACCGCTGGCTGGCCATGGGCAGTTACAACCTCTCGGACAACGCCGAGCACAACACCATGGAGAATGTCGCCCTCTTCGACTCCGAGGGCTACCCCGAGCTGGTGCGCGCCTACGCCGCGAACTTCGACCGCATCTGGGAGACGGGCCGCGACGACGGTCGCTACGACGCGCTGCTCGCCGACGTCAACGAGGGCGTGGACCCCTTCCCCATCGTCTTCGCGCCCGCCGCCCTCACCTGGGATCAGGTCGACACGCTCAAGCGCGCCATGCGCAGCGCCTGCTCCGAGATCGACTCGGCGCCCTTCCGCAGCGAGCCCAAGCGTCACCAGACCTGCTACCCGACGAACTGAGCCGCGGGGGCTCGATCCATTCCTCAGCCCTGGTCGGTGCGACCGCCCACAGTAGGCCGGGCTCGAGCTACTGGAGTCGTGAAAATGGGATTTTGTCCACAACTAACATTTGGCAGTAATTTCTGAATGTTAGAGGTCGCTATCCACAGAGTGGCCACTGGGCTTGCCACTTGAATGTCACACTTCGGACGAGGGAGTCGGGAGAGGAATTGGCCCTGCGCAAGCGGGGGTGCAAAGCTAGCGCCATGAGCCCGAAGGACGCCTGGGATCCGAGGCAATATGAGCGCTTCCGCGGCGAGCGAGCCCGGCCCTTCTACGACCTCCTGCAAATGCTCGAGGCCAGACCTGGCATGCGCCTGCTCGACCTCGGCTGCGGCACGGGTGAGCTGACCGCCCAGCTCCACGAGCGCCTGGGCGCGGCCCACACTCTGGGCGTCGACCGATCGCCCCATATGCTCGAGCAGAGCGCGAAGCTGGCGCGCTCCGGGCTCGACTTCCTGCAGGCGGACATCGCGGAGGTCGCCGAGGGCACGCTCGAGGGCTGCGAGCGGGGCGGCTTCGACGTCGTCTTCTCCAACGCCGCGCTGCACTGGCTCTTGGACCACGGGACGCTGCTCGCGCAGCTCACACGCTTGCTGCGGCCGGGCGGACAGCTGGCGATCCAGGTGCCGCACATGCACCACGCGCCGACCTTCCGCGCCGCCGTCGAGATCGCCCAATCGCCGCCCTTTCGGGACGCGCTCGGGGGCTTCGTGCAGCGCTACGGTGTGCTCGACGCCCCGGCCTACGCCCGGCTGCTGCACGGCTTCGGCTTCGAAGAGCAGCGCGTGCGCCTCGAAGTCTACGCCCACGTGCTGCCCTCTCGCGAGGCCGTCTTCGAGTGGGTCAAGGGCACCACGCTCACGCCCTACGCCGAGCGCCTGCCGCCGAAGGTCTACGACTCCTTCCTCGGCCACTACCGCGAACGCCTGATGCTCTCCTTGAAGGACACGCGCCCCTTCCTCTTCCCCTTCGAGCGCCTGCTCATGTGGGCGCGCCTGCCGCGCTGAATATGGGGACCGTCCCCGAGAACATCACCTCAGATGCCGATGGATGATTCGAGCATCAGGGCTCCGAAGAAGCCGAAGGCGGCGTCGGGCTCCATGGGGTCACCGTTGAGTTGGGTGAAGGCGAAGCCCCACTCGGTGCCGATGCTGAAGGACTCGCCGAGCAGGGCGCGGATGCCGAGGCCGAAGTTCATGCCGAAGGTGAGATCCCCGCTGCTCCCGCGGCCCCCCGACAGGGTCCTGCTGACCTTGGCGATGTTCATGATCACCACGGCGTGTAAGGCGGCGTTCGTGCGCTGAATCAGGTCGTAGGTGGCCGTGGGGGCCAGGGTGAACGCATGACCACCGTCGTCGCTCAGCTTGAACCAACCCACGCCGAGGCCGAGGAAGAGCTTGTTGCCAACGAGGCGGATCCCCGGGGTTGCGAGCACCGCGATCCCGAAGCCGTCACGGAAGCGACTGGCGTCCACGACATTCACGCCCGAGAAGCGCGCCTGCATGGCGAAGCGGATTCCGTCGCTGCCAGAGGCCTGTCCCGCGCTGCGGGCCGGGGCGGGCGCGACGGGCTGCGTGCCGGCCGGTGCGGTGTAGCCGGTCTCCGGGTCCCCACCGTATTGGGCCTGGGCGAGCTGCGGAAGGGCCGCGGCGAGGGAGAGGAAGAGAGTCAGTTCGAGTACACGCATGGAGCCTCCATATGCCTGGGCAAATCCCACCAGCGGCGCCTCACGCTGCGGCTGCTAGGATCCCCCGAATGGCCGAACTCTACCCGAAAGGCGACGCCGTGCAGAGTTCCCCACTGCGCCTCGGCCCGCTGCGCGTCGACCCGCCGGTGATCCTCGCACCCATGGCCGGCGTGACGAACTGGCCCTTCCGTCGGCTCTGCCGCGGCTTCGGCGCTGGGCTCTACGTCTCGGAGATGGTCACGGCGCGCCCTCTGGCCGAGGGGCGCGAGCGCACGCTGGCTCTCGCGGAGTTTGGCGAGGACGAGTCTCCACGCAGCCTGCAGCTCTACGGGGTCGACCCCCACTTCGTGGGTCGCGCGGTGGAGCGCCTGGTCGGCGAGGGCCGCATCGACCACCTCGACCTCAACTTCGGCTGCCCCGTGCGCAAGGTGACGCGCAAGGGTGGCGGCGCGGCGCTGCCCGCGCGTCCGAAGCTCCTGCGGCGAATCGTGCACGCCGCGGTGGAGGCCGCCGGTGACGTGCCGGTGACGATCAAGTTCCGCACGGGCATCGACGACCAGCTCATCACCTACCCCGAGTCCGGGCGCATCGCCGAGGGCGAGGGCTGCGCCGCGGTCACGCTCCACGCACGCACAGCAGCGCAGCTCTACGACGGTCACGCCGACTGGGACGCCATCGCGCATCTGAAGTCCCTCGTGAGCATCCCCGTGATCGGCAACGGGGACATCTGGGAGGCCGAAGACGCGCTGCGCATGCTGCGTGAGACCGGCTGCGACGCCGTCGCCGTGGGCCGCGGCTGCCTCGGACGTCCCTGGCTCTTCCGCGACCTCGCGGACGCCTTCGCGGGCCGGTCCCTCTCGCCCGCTCCGAACCTGGGAGAGGTCGCGGCCATCATGCTGGAGCACGCACGTCTGCTCTCGGAGTGGCTCGGCGAGGGGCGCGCCATGCGCGACTTCCGTCGCCACGCCACCTGGTACACCAAGGGCTTCCGGGGAAGCGCCGCGCTGCGCAAGACGCTGATGCGCGTCACCACGCTCGCCGAGCTCAGAGAGATCCTCGGAGAGGTGAATGCCGACGAGCCCTTCCCGGAGCACTCCATGCGCGTCCCCCGGGGCAAGACGTCCGGACGCCAGAAGGTCACACTGCCCGAGGGCTTCCTCGACGACGACGGACCGCTGCCCGAAGACGCCGGCCTCGCCGTCAGCGGCGGCTGAGAGCCGCGCGACGCGAGGCGAGCTTGCGCTCGAGGCGCGCCACGCGATAGGCCGAGGCCTCTTCGCCTTCACACTCTTCGGCCAGATGCGCGTGGCGCAGCGCGCGCTCGAGGTCCTTGAACTTGTGCTCGTGCAGCTTCGCGAGGGCGAGGTGCGCAGCCGCCGTGATCTGCTCGTCGGCGTCGATGGCGACTGCGCGCTCGAGGGCACGCTGACATGCCTCGACGTCTCCACGGCGCCGTGCCTGCTGCGCGAGCAAGAGCTCCGCCTCCGCGCCCACCCGCTCGCTCACCCCCGCCGCCGCGCGCTCGGCGAAGCGAGTCGCGCCCTCTTCCTCTCCCGCACGCAAGAGCACGCGCGCCATGGCTAGCTCGTCCTCGGGCGCGTCGCAGTCGCGACCCTCCTGCGCCAGCGCCGAGAGCCGCCCCAGCAACGCCGCCAGCGCCACGAGATCGTCCTGGTTGTGACGGACCACGTCCGCCATCTGGCCCTGATCGCGCCCCTTCAAGAAGTCGAAGAAGACCCGCGGGATCAGCGCCCCGTCGATGTCTCCGACACGCTCGTAGCCCAAGAGCTCGCGCTCCATGTCCTGAAGCCGTGTGCGCCCCAGACGCGGCTTGAAGAGCCGACGCGAGGCGTGCAGCAGATCGAGGTGGGGAGGCAGACGCGGCACGGGCACTCGCGCCAGCACGAAGCGCGTACGCAAGAGCGGCCAGTCGAAGCTCTTGCCGTTGTAGCTGACGATCATCGAGGCCGCAGCGATGCGCTCCGCCAGAACGCCGAGCATGGGCGCCTCCTCGCCGAGTCGGCGCAGGAGGCATTGCTCCACCACGAACTCCGCCGCGTCGAAGCGCGCGAAGCCGATCAAGAAGGGCACGGTGCCAGCGCCGCCGGCGAGTCCTGTGGTCTCGGTGTCGACGTAGAGGGCGCGCGCCACGTCGAGCTCGCGAAACGCGGGATCGAGGGCGACGCTCGCCAGGGCTTGGGCCGACGCCGTGCGCCCCGCGCCAACCTCGGCGTCGCCGTGTCGCGCCTCGGCGTCGTAGCGTCGCTCTACCCACTGCACCGGGCCATGGGACGTCTCCCGGGCCTCTCCGGGCACGGGCGCAGGCGGCTTCCGAGGCGTGCGATGGCGTGCGCCCCGCGCCTCCATCTGCGCGAGGGTGGCGCGCAGCTTGCCGAGCACAGCGCTCTTGTCCGCGTCCTCCGTCCCACGCGCCGCGGAGATCGGAGCGGCGTCCTTCTGCGAGGGCCGGCGGCCCTCCGCTTCGAGTCGCGCTAGCTTGCGTCCCAGGCTCATGCTCGCCCTCTTCTACGCGCTCAATGCAGCGCCGGCACGGCGAGCGTCTTCAGGATCCGCAGCAGGCGCGCGCGTCGCCCGAAGCTGGCCAAGGGCTCCGCCGGCGCCT
>JAADHO010000430.1 GCA_013151775.1 Deltaproteobacteria bacterium
CTCGCGGAGCAGGACATCCCCGCGCTGTGCGCCCTGCTCACGCGCCGACATCCCGCCACGCGGGCCAACGTGATCGTCGCCCTGGCGAGTCTGCAGGCTCCGGCGTGTCCCGACGGATCCGATCCCGCGCGTCTGCTGGCCTCGGCCCAGGCGCCTCAGGTGCGGGCCGCGGCCGCGCGTTGGCTTCAGGCCACGGGTCGTCCGGACGCCGCGGCCACGCTGGCGCGTCACGCCCGCTCCGAGGTGGATCCACGTGTGATCCGGGCCTGTCGCGCACCCGAACTCCCGCCCCTCGGCAGGCAGTCCGACGTCTACGCCTACGGGGCCGACGCCCACACGCCCCTCGAGGGTCGGCTGATGGCGCTGACCCTCGCCGACTCGAGCGTGCTCGTCGCGCCCACGGACGCCCTCGCCCACCTGCATCTCGATCACGCTCCGGAGGGCGAGCTCAGCCTGTGGGATCCCGCCATCGCGCCCCTCGAACCGTGACCTGCTGGCCCAGGCGCCGGCGCGCGCCGCGGCCCGTGATCCAGCGTCTGCTTTTCGGGTCGGAGACCTGCTGCTAGCGTCGCCGTGTGAGCCGTCGATATATGGTGCAGACCCTGGGCTGCCAGATGAACGTGCACGACTCGCGTCGCATCCGTGAGGTGCTGCGCGACGAGGGCTACGAGTCCACGGACGAGGCCGAGCTCGCGGATCTGATCGTGGTCAACACCTGCTCCGTGCGCGAGAAGGCCGAACACAAGCTCATGAGCCTGCTCGGTCGCCTGCGGCCTCTGAAGGAGGCGCGCCGCGACGTGGTGCTCGCGGTGGCGGGCTGCGTCGCCCAACAAGAGGGCGCGCGCCTGCTGAAGAAGGTGCCCTATCTCGACCTCGTGCTCGGCCCCGACAACATCCCCGACCTGCCCGCGTTGCTCGCGGATGTGGACGCCGGGCGACGCCGCAGCCTGACGGTATTCGACCTCGACTCGCCGCGCTTCCTGAGCGCCGCGCCCGATCCCGAGCGGCCCGAGGTCGCCTGCTTCGTCACCGTGATGAAGGGATGCGACGAGCGCTGCACCTACTGTATCGTGCCCACCACGCGCGGCGCCGAGCGCTACCGCCCGGCCGACGAGATCGTCGCCGAGGTCTCCTCCCTCGCCCGCGGCGGTGTGCGCGAGGTGACGTTGCTCGGTCAGACCGTGAACTCCTGGTACGAGCCCGGCGTCGCGCGCCCGGGTCTGCGCGCGCCCTCCGAGTCCGCCTTCGCGGATCTGCTGCGGCGCATCGCCCGCGAGGTGCCGGAGTTGTCGCGCCTGCGGTACACCTCGCCCCATCCGAGGCACATCACGCCGGCCTTGGTCGCCGCCCACGCCGAGCTCGAGCTGCTGCCGGCGCACGTGCATCTGCCCTCGCAGAGCGGCTCCGACGCCGTGCTCAAGCGCATGAGTCGTCGCTACACGCAGGCGGAATATCTCGAGCGCGCCGAGTCGTTGAAGTCTGCGCGCCCGGGCTTCACGCTCTCGACGGATCTGATCGTCGGCTTCCCCGGCGAGACCGAAGAGGACTTTCTGCACACGCTGGATCTGGTTCGAAACGCGGGCTTCGTCGCGGCCTTCTGCTTCAAGTATTCGCCGCGTCCGGGCACGCCCGCCCTGAGCCTCGGTGACGACGTGCCGGAGGGCGTGAAGCAGGAGCGGCTCGCGCGCCTCTTCGAGGTTGTCGCCGAGCAGCAGCGCGCGCATCTGCGTTCCTTGGTCGACACCGAGGTGGAGGTGCTAGTGACAGCGCGCGGGGACGACGGGCGCTGGCAGGGTCGCAGTCAACGTCACGAGAAGGTGCACCTGGAGCTGGCGCCAGACGTCACCCCCATGGGTGAATTGCTGCGCGCCCGCGTGGCCGAGGCCTTCGATCACAGCCTGCTCGCCGTGGGACGGGGCGGACGTCTCGAGCCCAAGCGTCGTCGCCTGCCGTTGGCGCAGGAGCCGTCCACGTGAAGCTCGATCGACGCCTCGTCCTCGGCTGGTCCCCGGCGCTGCTCTTCATGGCGAGCATCTGGGTGCTCTCGTCCATGACCCTGGTCGTGCCGCTGGTCGCGCTCTTTCCCCTGCGCGACAAGGGCGTGCACTTCTGCGTGTACGCGACCCTCTCCGTGCTGGTGATCCGCGCCGCGCGCATCACCTGGCCACGTCGCTCGGCGCTGCGCGTCGCAGCCTTTGGCGCCTTCGTCACCATCCTCTGGGGTCTCAGCGACGAGCTGCATCAGGCCTTCGTGCCCGGACGCAGCTCGGAACTTCTGGATCTGCTCGCCGATGCGCTCGGAGCCACGGCCGGCGCCATCCTGATCTCGGCCTTCTGGGCCGCTCGCCGGTCGTCCTCGTCTCCCGTCTCCGAGGAGCAGCCGTGAGCCACATCCTGCCCTACCGAGGCGTCCTGCCACGCGTCGCCCGAGACGCCTTCGTCGCGCCGGGTGCCGTCTTGGTGGGCGACGTCGAGGTGGGCGCGGAGTCGAGCATCTGGTTCGGCGCGGTGCTGCGCGGGGACGTCATGCCGATCCGCATCGGCGCCCGCAGCTCGATCCAGGACGGCAGCGTCGTCCACTCCACCGGCGGCTGGTGGCCCGTGGACGTCGGGGACGAGTGCGTCGTGGGCCATGGCGTCATCCTGCACGGCTGCACGGTCGCGGACCGAGTGCTCGTGGGCATGGGCGCCATCCTGCTCGACGAGGTGGAGGTGGGCTCCGACAGCATCATCGGCGCCGGCTCCCTCGTCACCGCCAAGACCAAGATCCCAAGCGGCGTGCTCGCCCTAGGCCGCCCCGCCAAGATCGTGCGCGACCTGAACGAGAAGGACCTCGCCAGCATCCGCGACGGCGCCCGCATCTACGTAGGCGAAGTGCGCGAGTATCTGCATGGGGGACGGTCCTAAGGAGTTAAGTAGTTGTGAAACATTGTTTCACAACTACTTAACTCCTTAGGACCGTCCCCGAAAATCAATCGACCTTCAGGATGGCGTGGAAGGCCTCCTGCGGGATTTGGACGCTGCCGACGGCCTTCATGCGCTTCTTGCCGGCCTTCTGCTTCTCGAGCAGCTTGCGCTTGCGGCTGATGTCGCCGCCATAGCATTTGGCCGTCACGTCCTTGCGCATGGCGCGCACCGTCTCGCGCGCGATGATCTTGGAGCCGATGGCCGCCTGAATCGCGACCTCGTACATCTGCCGCGGCACGATGCCCTTGAGCTTCAACGCCAGCTCGCGACCGAAATGGTACGCCTTGTCCTTGTGGACGATCACGCTCAGCGCGTCGACCTTCTCGCCATTGATCAAGAGATCGAGGCGCACGAGCTTGTTCTGCCGATAGCCCTCGAGCTCGTAGTCCATGGAGGCGTAGCCGCGCGTCGCGCTCTTGAGCTTGTCGAAGAAGTCGAAGAGCACCTCAGCGAGTGGCAACGAATAGGTGATGATCACGCGCTCGGGCGTGACGTATTGGATGCCCTTCTGCTCGCCCCGCCGCACCTGACAGAGCTTGATCACGGCGCCCACGTACTCCGTGGGCACATGGATCGAGACCTCGAAGTAGGGCTCCTCGATGTGAGCGACCTGTCCCGCGTCGGGCAGCTTCGCCGGGTTCTCCACCTCGACCACTTCGCCGCTGTTCGTGTGCACCTGATAGACCACGCTCGGCGCTGTGGTGATCAGTGAGAGATTGTACTCGCGCTCGAGACGCTCCTGCACGATCTCCATGTGGAGCAGCCCGAGGAAGCCGCAGCGGAAGCCGAAGCCGAGGGCGTCGGAGGTCTCGGGCTCGAAGAGGAAGGCGCCGTCGTTCAGGTGCAGCTTGTCGAGGGCGTCGCGCAGCTCGGGGTACTTGTCGCTGTCGATGGGGAAGATGCCGCAGAAGACCATCGGCTTCACTTCGTGGAAGCCCTCGAGGGCCTGAGTCGCGGGGTTGCGCACGGTGGTGACCGTGTCGCCGATCTTCGTGTCGTGGATGGACTTGATGGCCGCCGAGAAGTAGCCGACCTCGCCGGGTCCGAGCTCGCTCAGCTCGGTGGGGAAGGGTGTGTAGACGCCGACCTCCGTCACCTCCTGCTCGGCGCCGGTGGCCATCAGCTTGATCTTCTCGCCCTTGCGCAGATGCCCGTCCATCACGCGCACCATCACCACGGCGCCTCGGTAGCTGTCGTACCAGCTGTCGAAGATCAGCGCGCGCAGCGGCCCGTCTCCCGCGGGCGGTGCGGGTATGCGATCGACGACGGCCTGCAGCACGTCGGGCACGCCCTCGCCCGTCTTGGCGCTGACGTGCAGAGCGTGCGACGCGTCGATGCCGACCACCTCCGTCACCTCGCGCTCCACGCGCTCCACGTCGGAGCTCGGCAGATCGATCTTGTTCAGGACGGGGATCACCTCGAGGTCCTGCTCGACGGCGAGGTAGACGTTGGCCAAGGTTTGCGCCTCGACGCCTTGGGTCGCGTCCACCACCAAGAGCGCGCCCTCACAGGCCGCGAGAGATCGCGACACCTCGTAGCTGAAGTCCACGTGCCCGGGCGTGTCGATCAGGTTGATCTGGTACTCGAGTCCGTCGGCGGCCGTGAACATCAGGCGCACGCTCTGCGCCTTGATGGTGATACCTCGCTCCTGCTCCAGATCCATCTTGTCGAGGAACTGCGCTTTCTCTTCGCGCTTGGTCAGGGCGCCCGTGACGAAGAGGATGCGATCGGCCAGCGTGCTCTTGCCGTGGTCGATGTGGGCGATGATGGAGAAGTTGCGGATGCGCGCGGGGTCGAAGGACATCGGTTCTCGACGCGCCGTGAGCTCCGACGCGGAGCCCGAGGTGGCGCGGGGCAGTGCTGTTAGCGCGACTCGGTGGCCGCGTCGAGCGTGAGCTGACCCGGGAGCTGATGACTGTGCCTGTCGAGCACGAGGTCGATGCCCTCGCGGATGTACACCGCCACCGGCACCTTCGTACGCTCGTGCAGGAGCTTGAGCCGCTCGTTCTGCTCGGGGGTGATGTAGACGGTTGTGCTGATTTTCTTGCGCGCCATGGCTGGGTCGTCCGCGATGTTCGTGGGCGTGCCGAGCTGAACTGCGCCGCACCGCCGAGTTTTCGTGAACCTACATGGCACCACACATATTGTCAAACACGATACGTCTCCGTGTCTCGAACACGCCGAGCGGGACGTCTTGGCGGTCGCTCGGCTTGCAGCACACCGAGAGCCCTGAGTATGCTGCCGCCAACGTTCTCCCGCGGAGGGTCAGGGCCTATCATGATGAATCTTCTTCAGCGCAGCGCGAGGGGGCTAGGGAGTTCCCTCTTCCTGGGCTCGCTCTTGGTGCTCGGTCTGCTGCCGATTTTCGGCTGCGGCGGCTCATCTCAGAACGTGGGAGACACCACGGACGTCCCCCAAGGTTCGCGCGGGGACTCCGACGTGCGTGAGCAATGCGAGGGCAGCGGTTACCGCGTCGAGGCAGTGGACGTGAACAACGATGGCGCACCCGATATCCGCCACGTGTTCGATGGGGATCGCCGGCGCTGCAGCGAGTACGACATGAACTTCGACGGCAGCATCGACGTGACGCGCTTCTACGATGCGGACGGCACGACCCCGCTGCGCGAAGAGCACGACTTCGACTTCGACGGTCGCATGGACGGAATCGCCTTCTTCGAGAACGGGCGCCTGGTGCGCAAAGAGCTCGACACCAACTTCGACAACCGCATCGACACCTGGATGTGGTGTGAAGACGGCATGGTCGTGCGCTCCGAGCGGGATCGAACCAACAACGGCAACGCCGACACCTGGGAGCGCTACCGCGCCGGGGTGATCCTGCGCGCAGGCTACGACGACGACAACGACGGTCAGGCCGAGAAGTGGGAGATCTTCCAAGACGGTCGCCTGAGCGAGATCCGCTACGACACGGATCGCGATGGCAGGCCCGACCGCCGCGAAGAGGTGAACCCCGACGACGCGGGCCCGGCCGAGGCGCCGCTCGCCTGCGTGGTGCATCCGGACACGGAGACCGGTACCTCGGGCGGAGAGAATGCCGCCAGCGGAGACACGGCCGGCTCCGGCAACGGGACGACCAATGGAGACACGGCCGGCGCGGCCAACGGGACGGTCGACAGCTCGACCAACGGGACGGTCGACAGCTCGGGAAGTGGCTCCGGCGACGCCGCCGGAAGTGAAGCGCCCTTCGGCGGCGCAGGGGGCGAATGATGCGTATTTGGATTCTCAGTGTCCTCGTGCTCGGCCTCTTGGGTTGCGGCAGTTCCCACCAGGAGCGCACGGCGCGGGCCCAGTCCGAGAACCGGCGCTCGAGCAGCATGTCGGGCTCCACGAACCACGCGACCAATGATCAGGGGCGCTGCGACGCCAGCCAGCCCGGGCGCGAGACCAGCGAGTACGACACCTCCGGCGACGACATCCCGGACGTGCGCAAGGTCTTCATCACCCTGGGTGAGGGCCGCGACGCCCACCTGATCCTCGTCTGCCGCGAGGCCGACCTGAACGGAGACGGCACCAAGGACGTCGTGCGTTACTACAACGACGAGGGGCGCCCGCTGCGCGAGGAGTCCGACCGCAACTTCGACGGCACCATGGACGAGATCACCATCTTCGAGAACGGGCGCATCGTGCGCCAGGAGATGGACACCAACGGTGACGGCCGCGTGGACATGAAGGTCTTCTGGCAGGACAACCACCCGGAGCGCACGGAGCGCGACATGGCGGGACGCAGCACGGCCACGAACTGGCAGCCCGACCGCTGGGAGTATTTCGAGAACGGTCGCATGGTGCGCATGGGCACGGATCTCGACGGGGACGGCAACGTCGACCGTTGGGATCGCGACCAGGAGTATCAGGATCAGCTCGAGGCCCAACGTCGGCGCGAGGAGAACCAGGCGGCCAACGCCGCCGACGGGGGTGTGGGCGACGGCGGCGCCGGAGAGGGCGCGAGCGGCTGAGTCGTGGCCAAGGAACGTCTCCAGAAAGTCCTGGCGCGGGCCGGCGTGGCCTCGCGCAGAGGCGCAGAGCAGCTGATCGACGCCGGGCGCGTTCGCGTCAACGGCCACGTCGTGCGCGAGCAGGGCGTGACGGTGGACTTCCGCGACGCGGTCGAGCTCGACGGACGCCGCGTGGTGGCCGAGAAGCCCGTCTACTACCTGCTGCACAAGCCGCGTCGGGTGATCACCTCCCTCGACGACCCCGAAGGTCGTGAGACCGTCGCGCATCTCTTGAAGGGCGTCACCGCGCGGGTCTTCCCCGTGGGTCGCCTCGACTACCACACCAGCGGCGCCCTGATGCTCACCAACGACGGAGCCCTCGCGGACGCGCTCCTGAGGCCGAAGTCGGCCGTGCCCAAGGTGTACGTGGCCAAGGTGCCGGGCGACGTGGACGCCGAGGCGCTGGGCGCGCTCACGCAGGGCGTGACCTTGGACGACGGACGCCGCACGCGGCCCGCCGAGGTGGTCGTGATGCGTTACGACGCTGGTCATAGCTGGCTCAGGCTGACCCTGACCGAGGGCCGAAACCGGCAGGTGCACCGCATGCTCGAGGCCATCGGCAAAGACGTACACCGCCTGGCGCGCATCTCCTTCGCGGACCTGAACACGGATGGCCTGCGCCCCGGACAGTTCCGCCCACTCAAGGCCAAGGAGCTCGAGCGCCTGCAGAAGCGCTGGGGCAAGGGCGCGCCCGAGCCGTGGCCCGAAGCCCCGGACCAAGACCCCGAGGCCGACATGGGCCAAGTGGAGCCTCCGCGCGGACGCGCCGCAGCGCGAGGCGGCGCGAAGCGCAGCGGCGGGAAGACGACATCAGCGCGAGGCGCGAAACGCAGCGGCGGCAAGACGACATCAGCGCGAGGCGGTGCGCGAAAGCTGGCCAGCGCAGGCAGCGGAAAGAGCAGCGCCGCAGCCCGAAAAGCGGCCAGCGCAGTCAGCGCAAAGCCCACCCGCGGGCGGGCTGGCGCGAAGAAAAACGCCGCCGCCAAGAAACCTCGCAGACGAGGTTGACAGGTCCCAATCGAGGGCTATAGTCCGCCCGACTTTGCCGCGGGGTGGAGCAGCATGGTAGCTCGTCGGGCTCATAACCCGAAGGTCGTCGGTTCAAATCCGGCCCCCGCAACCAGTGATCAGGGGCGACTCCTAGCGGAGCCGCCCCTTTTCCATTGGGG
>JAADHO010000455.1 GCA_013151775.1 Deltaproteobacteria bacterium
GGTGGGCCGCTTCGCGCTCTTCGCCATGACAGCATTGCTTTTCATCGCGTATCTGCTGGGCGGCGTGATGCGCTACAACATCCGCTACGCAGAACCCCTGCTCACCGACGAGGTGGACAAGACGGGGCGAGCGGGCATGCACCGCATGCACAAGACCTTCAGGGAAGCGACGGCCTTCGAGCTGGAGGTCGACGCCCTGCGGATCACAGAGCGCATCTCGCATGGGGTGTTGGCCGGCGCTTACTTCATCTCGATCAGCTACTACCTTCAGCTGCTCGCCGCGTTCGCCCTGCGGATCGTGGGTCAGCCGACGAGCCTGTGGCTCAGCCGAAGCATCGTCACGGGCATCCTCCTGGTCCTGGGGGTCGTGGGCACGGTGGCTGGCTTGCGTTCCTTCGAGCGCATCGAGAAGTACGTCATCGCCGTCAACCTCTCGATGATCTCAGCCCTGCTGGTCGGGCTCGCGTGGCACAACGGAGCGCTCTTGATGGCGGGGGACTGGAGTCTGCCAACCCGTGGACTCGGTGCAGAGCCGAATCACGTGACCCGTGTGTTGATGGGTCTGCTGATCGTCGTGCAGGGCTTCGAGACGTCTCGCTTCCTCGGAGCCGAGCACAGCCCGGAGGAGCGTGTGCGTTCGATGCGCCTGGCCCAGTGGCTCTCGTCGGGAATCTACCTGGTCTTCATCGGCCTGATCACCGTCATGTTCGCGAGCTCGTCGGCGACCACGGGCAGCGTCACGGCGATCATCGGGATCGCCAGCGGCATCGTCCCGATCCTCGGGACCCTGGTCGCCATCACCGCGATCGGCAGCCAGTTCACGGCGGCGACCGCCGACGACGCCGGCTGCGCCGGCCTGCTCGAGACGCCCGTCTCGCGCCTGATGCCAGGCAGGTACGTGTATGGAATTGTGGCGGGCTTCGCGATCCTGGTGACGTGGCTCACGGACGTGTATCAGATCATCAGCTTCGCATCGCGCGCCTTCGCGTTGTTTTACGCCTGTCAGTGCCTGGTCGCCCTGCTGGCTACCCTGCGCACACGCGCTGATCATCTCCGCCGAGGACACCTAACTCGGGTGGTGTCCTTCAGCCTGCTGGGGCTGTTCAGCCTGGCCGTCGCCGTCTTCGGGATCCCTGCCGGCTGACTCTCTCTCAGGCGCCGCGGCGGATGCGTACGAGGGCGAAGCCGGCGAGGCCGAGGGCCAAGGCGAGGGGCAGCGGCGCGGGCCCACCTGGGGCGCCGGGCGTGGAGCATGCGCAGTTTCCATCGGAGACCACGGGTGGTGTGGGCGTGGGCGTGGTCTCCGGGGGCGGCACCACCGGGTCGACGGGCGTGGAGGGCTCCGTGCCTTCGCAGGCGCCATCGACGCAGATCGAGCCCTCGCCGCAGTCCGCGTCCTCGTCGGAGGTGCCGTCGCAGTCGTTGTCGACGCCGTCGCAGGGGTCCGTCGCCTCTGGAGGCACGCCGCCCGTGCACTCGGCCCAGATGCCGCCGGTGCAGAGCTGCACGCCGAGGGTGCAGGCGCCCACCTCCATGCCGCAGGGACGATCCGCGCCCTCGAAGCACTCACAGCCCGGATCGATCGAGCCGTCGCAGTCGTTGTCGACGCCGTCGCAGACTTCGGTGGCGCCGGGGTGCACGGTGTCCGCTGCGTCGTCGCAGTCGGCCAGCGCCGGATCCGTCGTGCCGGGGTTCGTCGTGTCCGTGCCGCAGACCGTGTAGCCGTCCGCGTCCACGTCGAAGCCCTCGTCGATCTGCCCGTCGCAGTCGTTGTCGAGCCCGTCGCAGGTCTCCTCCGTGATGTCCCGCGCGATGGCGCTCAGCGCGGCGCGTAGCTCGACGAGGTCGTCCGCCTGTTGGTAGCAGTGGTTCGGATCAGACGGGCTCGAGGCCGTGACGTCGCAGCCAGGGAGCGCCGTGCCCGCGGCCACTGCGGCGCGGTTTAGGGTCAAGGCGTCGACGGCGCCGCCGAAGCCCACCACGT
This sequence comes from Deltaproteobacteria bacterium, assembly GCA_013151775.1. GTDB lineage: Bacteria > Myxococcota_A > Polyangia > Polyangiales > Houyiibacteriaceae > JAADHO01. Next base: position 1,985 of record JAADHO010000455.1, read on the forward strand.
GCACCGTGACGCCGAGGGCGGCGAGGCGCGTGACGGAGTCGACGGGCGTGAAGCGCGTGCTCGAGTCGTAGGGGTCGCACCACTGCCAGCCGTCGGTGATCAAGATGACGTGATTCGACATCTCCGGATCCAAGAGCGGTGCGTAGGCGGCGATGCCGTCGAGGGTCTGGGCCATGGGCGTGTAGCTGCCGCCAACGGGAGGCGGATCGCCGAGGGCGGTGAAGACGTCCGCGCTCGGGTGTGGTCCCACGTCCATGGTGACCTGTCCGGGCTCGCAGCGATCCGGGAAGGGGAAGACCATCAGGCCGAAGTCGACGCTGGTCTCGTAGGCGGCCGTCAGCTCACCCACGGCCGTGCTCGCGGCCTCCCATTTGGTGCCGCCCGCGGGCAAACCGCCGAGCATGCTCGAGGATTTGTCGACCACCAAGAGCACCCGGGGCGCGTCGCAGCGAGGTGTCTGTGCGGCGACCGGAGCGGGTCCGACGACGGCGGCGACGAGGCCGAGGGCGATGAGTGAGCTGTACACGCGAGTCATGAAAAATCCTCCTGCTCAGGTACTAAGCACGACTCATGCCGAGATCAGCGTTCACGAGATCATTGATGATTCAGTGAAAAAATCCGCCGTTGGGGTGGCGGATGACCGGCGGTGGCTAGTCGAATGGCCGCCAGCCGCCACCGGCAGACCCCAGGGCGACCCCGAAGCTGGCCGGAGGGCGTGTGTCGGTGGAGGGCGCACGTCACCGCCGGGCGCGCGTCACTCCCTCGACTAGAGGAGCGCTCAGCTCGCGCTGGCGTCCTCGCTCTGCGCGTCTTGTTCAGCGACGGCCGCGCTCGCCTGCGTGGGCGTGACCTCACCGTCGACGCTGCCGTCTGGGTGGAATTTCGACAGCTGCTTGGTGAAGCGGCGGACCATCTCCTGCTTGACGTGGAAGGGCAGGAAGGCGGCCTTGAGGCCGTTGAGGAGCATGCGCTTGATGTCCTCGAGGCCGAGGCCGAGCTGCGTGTGGCAGAGCCACAGCTCGCGAGAGACGGTGGTGTCGGTGATCAGCCGGTTGTCCGTGTTGATGGTCACACGCAAGCCAAGGTCGTAATAGAGCTTCAGCGGGTGGCTCGCGAAGTCGCGCACGGCGCCCGTCTGCACGTTGGAGGAGGGGCAGACCTCGAGCGGGATGCGGTGGTCGTTCACGTAGTGCAGCAGGTCGCCGTCCTCGCGCAGCCGGCAGCCGTGACCGATGCGGTGCGCGCCACAGACGTGAATCGCCTGATGAATCGACTCGGGTCCATAGGCCTCACCGGCGTGAATGGTCACGTTGATGTTGTTGGCGCGCACGAGCTGAAACGCCTCGAGGTGGTGCTTCGCTGGGTGGTCGTTCTCGGCACCGGCGAGATCGTAGGCCACGACGCCGCGGTTCTTGTAGGCCACGGCGAGCTGCGCCATCTCCAGCGATGACTCGGGCGAGATGTTGCGGATGCCGCAGATGATCACGCTCGACTGAATGCCATGATCGACCTGAGCGTCCTGCAGCCCGGCGAGCACGGCCTCGACCACGGTCGTCAGCTTCAGGCCGTTGCGCGTGTGCAGCATGGGCGAGTAGCGCACCTCCATGTAGCGCACGTTCTCGGCCGCCGCGTCCTCCGCCAGCTCGTAGGCGATGCGGTGGAGCGCGTCCTCGTCCTGCATCACGCGCAGGGTGATGTCGAAGGCCTCGAGGTACTTCACCAAGGAGCCGGTGTTCTCGCCGCAGTGGATGGAGCGGGCCAGACCGTCGATACTGGTGGCGGGCAGCTCCACGCCTTGCTGCTCCGCGAGCTCGAGGATGGTCGAGAGGCGCAGGGAGCCATCGAGGTGAACGTGGAGGTCGGTCTTGGGGAGCCGCTCGAAGAATGAAAGAGGGAGTACCATTGGCAGAACCTACTCGCGCCAGCGTCCTCCGGCAACGTCGTGCTGCGCGAAGTGTGCGATCGCGCTCGCCCTCCGGAGCTCGTGGCGGCCCTGCAAGTCGGGCGCCGTGCGGCTCCACACGCGCCACGTCTGATACCCTCCGCACCCCATGCGCCACCTCTTCACACTCTCCGCCACGGCGTTGGCTCGGCGGGTCCGGGCTCGCGAGATCAGCGCGCACGAATTGCTCGAGGCACACATCACAGCCCTGAGGCGAGTGAACCCGCGGCTCAACGCCGTGGTGGCCTTTCGCTTCGACGCGGCGCGCGAGCAGGCGCGGCGTCTGGACGTGCAGCTCGCCGCAGGCGAGGTGGATGAATCGCAGCCCTTCTTGGGTGTGCCTTGCACGATCAAGGAGGCCTTCGCCCTCGAGGGCATGCCCAACAGCGCGGGGCTGCTCGCGCGTCGAGGCTTGCGCGCGACCGAGGACGCGCCAGCGGTGGCACGCCTCCGGGCCGCGGGCGCCATCCCGCTGGGGGTCACCAACCTCTCGGAGCTCTGCATGTGGATGGAGAGCGACAACCTCGTCTATGGCCGCACCAACAACCCCTACGATCTGAGGTGCACGGCGGGAGGCAGCTCGGGCGGAGAGGGCTCCATCGTCGGCTCCGGCGTCTCGCCCTTCGGCCTCGGCGCGGACGTGGGCGGTTCGATCCGCATGCCGGCCTTCTTCAACGGAGTGTTCGGACACAAGGCGACCCCTGGCCTGGTGCCGAACGCGGGACAGTTCCCCGTGGCGAGCACGCCCCGCGGACAGAGCATGCTGGCGACGGGTCCCCTGTGCAGGCGCGCGCAGGATCTTGAGCCGCTGCTCGACGTGCTTGCGGACCGACGTCCCGACGAACACCCGAGGGCCTCGAGCGTGTCCATCGCGAGCCTGCGCGTGCTGGACGTGCCGAGCGACGGGCGCTGGCGCGTCGAGTCCGAGCTCGCGGAGGCCCAGCGACGCGCGGCCGCACAGCTCGCGAGTCGCGGCGCCCGCGTGGAGCGCCGGTACTTCCCCGCTTTCCGCCACGCGCTGTTGATCTGGGCGGCGGCCATGGAAGAAGCCAGCCCAGAGAAGTTCGCGGAGCTGATGGGCCAGGGACACGCCATCGCGCCCGGGCGAGAGCTGTGGCGCTGGGCCTCGGGCCGCTCGAACCACACGCTGCCGGCCATCGGGTTGGCCTGCGTGGAGCAGCTGCTCGACCGCCTGCCGGGAGACATCGGGCGCTACCGCGAGCTCGGGGATCAGCTTCGTGAGGAGATCATCGACGCCCTCGGTGCGCGCGGCGTGTTGCTCTACCCGCCTTATCCCAGCGTCGCGCCACGTCATGGAGAGCCGCTCAGGCCGCCCCTGCGATTCACCTACACAGCGCTGTGGAATGCCCTCGGCCTGCCCGTCACACAGGTGCCCTTGGGCCTCGACGCGCGCGGTTTGCCCCTCGGGGTGCAGGTCGTCACGGCGCCTGGCCGAGACCACATCGCCATCGCCGTCGCCCTCGAGCTCGAGCGAGCCTTCGGTGGCTGGCGACCGCCGAGAGAGGGCTAGGCGTTCAGTTCCCCAGGATCGGTCCGAAGGGAACGGTGATGCCTTGGAGGAAGCCAGTGACGTAGGGCCCCAGCGCACTACTACCGCTCGGCGCTGACTCGGATCCCCGGCAGCGACCGCCGCGGCGGTGGCCGCAGCGGTTGTCGGGGTGGCGGCGCAGGCGGCGAGTCCTCACCCAATCCGTGGGGCGAGTGCGCTCGGACTCGGGCACGACCAGAGAGCCGACGAAGTCTCCGTCGGCGTAGACACGGTCGATCTGCGCCTTCACGTCCGCGAGATCCTGCGCGCTGATGACGCCGTTGCTGGTGGCGCGATAGAACTGCACGGTGACGCGTATGGGGAAGCGCTCATCGCGCACGAGCCTGAGGCCGCCGCCCTCGTAGAAGGGGCCCATCTCTTCGCCGTGGCCGATCACGGCGCGCTCAACGTCGGATCGGGGGCGAGCGGAGCTGCGATGGGAGCGCCTACGACGAGTCGGCGCCGGGGCGGAGGCGGCGGCCGGCGCGTCCTCCATCTCCATGCCCCCACCACCGCTGAGGTAGCCGCGGTTTCGATGCATCAGCGGCACCTGCACGATCAACATCATGTCGGCGCCCTCCTCCAGCGCGCCCTCGTCCTGAGCCGTGGCGTGACCGCTCTGGATGCGCTGCTGCACCGTGCTGCGGCGCTCCGCCGTGAGCGCCGTGCGCTGCCCGTGGTTGTTGAAGAAGAGCTGCTGACCCCAGCCCTGCAGGCTCTGATCGCCCGGGCGGTTCTCGACCACGGTGGCGCTCATGCCCTGACGGGTGATCACGATGGCGAGCACAGCGGGAGATCCGGGCGCGCTCTGGTAGTTGAAGATCACGGGGTTGAACTCGACCTGACCGCGCCGAGGCAGCGGCACGAAGACGTGCTGCGCGCTGACCAGGAAGTGCGTGTCGCGCTCGGCCAAGAGGTTGCCGTTGCCGCGCACGCTCGATGGATCACTGAGGTAGCTGCGAAGATGCGCGAGCACCTCGGTCAGCGGCACGGCCTCGAGCTGACCTCCGCGTCGCTGGTTGCCCACCTTCACCCACACGGAGTCCGCGGGCACGTCGGCCGTGCGATCGCTGAAGTTGGGATAGCGGATCACCGGCAGGAGATGCGTGCGCACACCACCGTCGACGTGCTCGCGCACCTGCAAGGTCACGTCGGAGATGTTCGGGCCGATGGACGAGCCCTGGTAGCGCCCTGTGTCCTCCCACATCACGTTCATCACGTTCAGCCCGAGGCCGCGAGCCCGGCGCTGAAGCTCCTGATCCATGGGCATGCGCACGACCCGCTGGATCACCTCACCGAAGCGGTTGCGCTGCACGCCCCAGGCCTGGGCCTCCGCGGGCGCCGGATGCATGGAGAGCAGCGCCGCGAGCGTGACGAGCAGTGGGGGAGCGAGTCGGGAGCGAGTCTTCATGCGGTTCATCGGGGCCTCCGGTGTGGGCGTCTCAGCATTTCGACGCGCGGCGGTGCGAAAGGGTCTGATGCGTGCGGGTGAAGCTCCACGAGATGCTGCTACCTTCGCGCCATGCCGACCGCCTACGTCACCGGAGCCACGGGATTTCTCGGGCTGAACCTCGTGGAACACCTGCTCGCGCGCGGCTTCCGTGTCGTGGCGGCTCACCGCGAGAGCTCGGATCTGCGCTACCTCTCACGCTTCGACGTGGAGCGCGTGGTCGCCGATGTCACGGACGCCGACGCCGTGCTCGCGAGCATGCCCGAGGCGGTCGATCTGGTCTTCCACGTGGCGGGCGACACCAGCCTGTGGCGGGGAGACGCCGAGCGCCAAGCGCGCATCAACGTCGACGGCACGAGGAACGTGGTCGACGCCGCGCTCGAGCGCCGCGCGGGGCGCTTCGTCCACACCTCCACGGGCTCCGTCTACGGGCTGCGCCGCGGGCGCATCACGGAAGAGAGCCCCTCCTTGGCGCTCCAGAGCGGCGTGGGCTACATGCGCACGAAGTGGCTCGCGGAGCAGGTGGTGCGCGAGGGCATGGCGCGTGGACTCGACGCCGTCATGCTGCAGCCCGCCGCCATCGTCGGCCCTTACGACACGCGCAATTGGGGCCGCATGATCCGGCTGGTGGCCAACAAGACGCTGCCGGGTGTGCCGCCGGGGAGTCAGAGCTTCGCCCACGTCCGCGAGGTGGTGAAGGCGCACCTGGTGGCCGCAGAACGGGCCGCTACGGGCGAGCGCTTCTTGCTCGCCGGAACCGACGCCAGCTACATGGAATTCGTGCGGGTGATCGTGGCCGAGACCGGCGGGCGCGCGCCACGCTTCACCACACCTCTTCCCGTCCTGAGGGCGCTCGCGCGCCTCGCGGAGCTGCGCAGTCGTTTCACCCACGAGGCACCGGACATCACGCCCGAGGCCGTGCGCCTGCTCGGACGCGACGCCGTCCGCGACTCGAGCAAGGCCGTGCGTGAGCTCGACTACGGCGTCGTGCCCCTCGAGGAGATGGTGCGCGACGCCATCTCCTGGCTACGCGCCGAGGGGCTCATCGCGAGCGGCTGACGCGAGGACGCCCGCCCCGGTCACTCCGAAGCGGGCGCGCTCGACGTCACGAGCAAGCGCTCATGCTAGACCCTGCGTCATGACCGACTCTCTGCTCGACACCGCCTTCACGCGCGCCCTCGGCATCGAGCTGCCGATGATCTGCGGCG